>CP112999.1:0-310694 GCA_026625165.1 Methanoregula sp.
TTCCACTGGAACCTGCGTCGGGGCTCCAGATCCCTGCAAGTATTATTTATAGATTTAAACAGGGGTTCGACTGGTCACCTGTTGCAATTATCAAATCCAGTACGGTCCATATTTACCATTTTATTAGAGTATCAAATCACAAAATCCACTGGTATTGATAATCTGAATCCATCCTTTAAATAAAAAATCAAATGACCGGTCTTTTTTCATCATACGTTTTTTTGATCTTGTTTCGAACAGGCACTTGGGAGTGTCCCGGGAATACTTTTAATTGGTAATTCTTTTTTTTTCCGGTCCTGATGGATTATCCGGTAAGAGAATTACTGAAATACTGTTTTTCCTATCAGCAGATTTATGTGATAAACACTTGGAATTGGGATCTTTGTTGGATCCTGTTGAGAAGAATATCAATTTGGTTTTCCTGATAAGTAGCGGAGTAATTGACGAGATGTGGTTTTCTGTAACTTCTTATCAATTCGTTTGTTGAGACTTTTCAAACACCCATTTTAATCAATTTTTCAGAACAATTTCGATTTATTTTTATAGGATAAACGAGAGAATTACCAAATGCTTGTGATATAACAAAAAATTTTGATGTGTCTGGTTAATATCGTCCATTTCCAAGCGAAACAAAGGGGTCCCCCTCTTTTTCCTTTGAGAGGCAAAATCTCCTGATTTTCCATAGCACTCTTTAAAATATAATTTATCAGAATATTACATCAGAAATTACTAAAATCGAGCCCAAATGCAAAAATCACCAAATATTTGAGTGTGTTCCATAGGAAACAAAGGGGTTTATAAATCAAACAAACAATCACATTTTTTACTTCAAACCACCAAGTCTCAGCTCCTTAGTGACATTATGCCCGAAATCGAAGACCCTGCAACCGGACTTTTTAAAAAATACCTGACGAATAATAAAATATTCAAAGACCGGGAGGTCCTCCGGCACTCCTACCGACCCCAGATCCTTCCCCACCGCAAACCCCAGATTGATGAAATTGCCTCTATCCTTGCACCATCACTGCGCAACGAGACCCCATCAAATATCCTCATCTACGGCAAGACCGGCACAGGAAAGACCGCATGCGCACGGTATGTCGGGACCGAACTTGAAAAAGCAAGCAGCAACATGGGGACCAGCTGCCAGATTGTTCACCTGAACTGCGAAGTGATCGATACCCAGTACCGTGTACTTGCACAGATCGCAAAATGCCTTGATCCTGTGGATGAAGGGGGCAGCGACAAGACCCGTACCCACATCCCTATGACCGGCTGGCCCACCGACCAGGTATATTCCGAACTCAAGAACCAGCTCGATTCCCGCGGCGGGGTGCTTGTTATCGTACTGGACGAAATTGACAAGCTGGTGAAAAAGAGCGGGGACGACACACTCTATAACCTGACACGTATCAACTCCGACCTCAAGAACTCCAAGGTGAGCATTATCGGGATCTCAAATGACCTGAGTTTCAAGGACTTCCTTGACCCCCGCGTCCTCTCCTCTCTTTCGGAAGAAGAGATTGTATTTCCTCCCTATAATGCCCCGCAGCTTGTTGACATCCTTACGCAGCGCGCGGAGGCAGCATTTGTACCGGGCGCGATCACGGAGGGGGTTATCCGCCTCTGTTCCGCCCTTGCCGCACAGGAACATGGCGACGCACGGCGCGCTCTCGATTTACTCCGCATTTCAGGTGAACTGGCAGACCGTGACGAATCGGAAAAGGTCACCGAGGACCATGCGAAACAGGCGCAGGCCAAGATGGAAACCGACAGCATGATCGAGTGCATTTCGACGCTGCCGACGCAGAGCAAACTCATACTGTATTCGATGCTGATCTTAGAGCAGCTCGGACAGAATATCTTTACGAGCGGGGAAGTTTCACGTATATATCAGGATATTGCGCCGACAATCCAGCTCGATGTGCTCACCCACCGTCGGATTACAGACCTAATTTCAGAGTTGAACATGCTCGGTGTCATCAACACCCGCGTGGTGAGCCGTGGGCGCTACGGGCGGACAAAAGAGATGTGGTTTGACACTAACACCGGCAAGATCCGCGAAGTTGTCCTCAAAGACCCGCGGTTGAACGGGTTAAAGGACCTTGACGTAGCCCAGATGGGAACAAAATGGTTAAAGACATGGTTCAGGTGACGTGGAATGGATGAAAAAGATCTCGAAATCCTGCATATTCTCGAAGAGAACGGGCGGATCTCACCAGAAGAAATCGCGAATTTGATCACGCTTCCGGCAAAGGATGTTGCCGGCAGAATCTGCGCACTTGAAGAAGCACGCATCATCAGGAAGTATACCGCTGTCATCAACTGGGAAAAGGCTGGCAACGGGCAGGTTTCTGCAATCATCGAGTTAAAGGTCAGCCCCGAACGCGATTTTGGCTACGACCGGATTGCAGAGCGCCTCTCACGGTTTAACCAGGTCAAGAGCGTACGCCTCATCACGGGCACGTATGACCTCCAGGTCCTTGTCACGGGTAAGGATATGCAGGAGGTCTCCCGGTTTGTCTCGGAACATGTTGCACCGATGGACCGTATCCGCGAGACGGCGACGCATATTATCATGAAGCCGTACAAGGAAAACGGGAACATACTTTTTGAACAACCGGAAGCGGAACGGCTGCCCTACTCTTTTTAAGGTGCGTAAATGAGAGATTTTATTTCAGGGCGTGCGCAGGAAATTCCCCCGTCAGGGATCCGAAAATTTTTTGATCTTGTACTCACGATGCAGGACGTGATATCGCTGGGAGTAGGAGAGCCGGATTTTTCCACCCCGTGGAACATCTGTGAATCAAGCATCTACTCGATCGAGCAGGGGTCGACTTCATACACGTCAAACAAAGGTCTGCAGTCGCTGCGGGAAGCGCTGTCCCGGTATCTTGACCAGCACTACTGCCTGAAGTATGACAGCGAGGACGAGATCATCATCACGAGCGGCGTATCGGAAGCCCTGGACATTTCAATCCGTGCAATCACTGACCCCGGTGATGAAATTCTCATTGCCCAGCCCAGTTATGTCTCCTATGCGCCCTGTGTCACCCTTGCAGGGGGGATTCCCGTCCCGGTTGAATGCACGGAAAAAGACCGTTTCAAGCTCAACTCCGACACCCTCGCTGAAAAGATAACCAGGAAGTCCAAGGCGCTCATGATAAATTTCCCCAACAACCCGACAGGGGCCGTCATGCGGGAGGAGGATCTCAAGCCAATCGCTGACCTTGTCATCGACAATGACCTATTGCTTATTTCCGACGAGGTGTATGCAGAGCTTACCTATGAAGGAAGGCATGTCGCCACCGCGACTATTCAGGATCTCCGGGAACGGACGATCACGCTCAACGGGTTCTCCAAGGCATATGCGATGACCGGGTGGCGTGTCGGATTTCTCTGCGCCCCCAAACCGCTCTGCGAGGCGGCGCTTAAAATTCACCAGTACGTGATGCTCTGTGCCCCGGCGATGGGGCAGGTTGCGGCGCTTGAGGCGATCCGGTCTGCGGAGGAGGAGAAGAACAGGATGGTGGATGAGTATCGGCTCCGGCGCAACATGTTTATTGCCGGCTTAAACCGGATCGGGCTTCCCTGCCATACTCCGGACGGGGCGTTCTATGCGTTCCCATCGGTGAAGGAGACCGGGCTTTCCGATACGGAATTTGCCGAACGACTCTTAAAGGAACAAAGGGTCGCCGTTGTCCCCGGCAGTGTGTTTGGAGCTGGCGGAAAAGACCATCTCCGCTGCGCCTATGCAGTTTCCCGGAAACAACTGACTGATGCACTGGGGCGGATAGAAAAATTCATGGCAGACCTCTAGGCCTGTCCGGCGCAGGAAACGATCCTTATTTTGCCGGTTAAAAAAACCCGGGATTTTTTTAAAAAATTGCATGTCCTGCCAAAACGACAATTTCTTACTTGTTCTCATGGAATTTCCCTGATTTTTTTTATCGCGTCATTCCGTTCGCGCATTTTAGCTGAGGGATATTTTATTTCCAGATTCAACCAACACTACTTGATATCTCAATGAGCTGTTCAATTATCGTTGGTGGTTTTTTTGGTGATGAGGGGAAGGGCAAGATCGTCGCCCACATCGCTTTCAAGGACAAACCCGTCATCATTTCCCGCGGCGGTGTCGGCCCGAACGCCGGGCACACCGTAAAAGTCGGCGAGAAGGAATACGGGGTCAGGATGGTCCCGTCAGGTTTTGTATACAAGGATGCGAAACTCTGCATAGGGAGCGGCGTACTCGTCGATCCCCGGGTCCTCAAACAGGAGGTGGAACGCCTCAATGTCCGGGGAAGGGTCTTTGTTGACCGGCGGTGCGGTATTATAACCGAGGACCATATCGCCCGGGACAAAGGCAGCGCTCACCTGTCAAAGAAGATCGGCAGCACTGGTTCCGGCTGCGGCCCCGCAAACTCGGACCGGGTGATGCGGGTAGCCCCGCAGGCAAAGGATGTGCCGGAGCTTGCAGAGTACCTGCTCGATGTGCCAAAGGCGATCGACGACGAACTGAAGGCAGGAAACGTCGTCCTGCTGGAAGGGACCCAGGGGTTTGGGATCTCGCTCTATTACGGTACGTACCCGTTTGTCACGAGCAAGGATACATCCGCATCCCAGATCGCGGCGGACAACGGTGTCGGCCCCACCAAAATCGATGACGTTATCGTAGTCTTCAAGGCATACCCGACCCGTGTCGGGGAAGGACCGTTCTCCACCGAGATGACTGCCGACACGTCAGATGCGATGGGGATCCAGGAGTTTGGCACGGTGACCCACCGCAAGCGCAGGATTGGCGGGTGGGACGGCGGGATGGCACGGTATTCCGCGATGATCAACGGATGCACCCAGGCGGCAATCACGGGAATTGACAGGGTGGACAAGTCCTGTTTTGGTGTGACCGAATATGAAAAACTCACAAAAAAAGCAAAAGACTTTGTAAAACAGGCTGAAGCAGATATCGGATGCCCCGTCACCCTCATCTCTACCGGCCCCGAGATCACCCAGATCATCGATATCAGGGATGAAGTCCGATGAGGCGCAAGCTCCTCGATATTCTCTGCTGCCCCGTCTGCAAGGGAGACCTCGGGCTCACTGTTGGCGAAGAGAACGAGCACGAGATCCTTGAGGGAGTGCTTGCCTGTAAAAAGTGCGGGGTCGATTACCCCATACATGAAGGCATCCCCGATCTCCTTCCCCGCCCCCTCAACGAATAACAGGTGTTTACATGTCGCTGCCGTTGTCTGTTGCCTCCGTCCTGCAGGGGCAGGGAGCACCGGACAACGCGTATGATATTTACTTAAACAGGAGCGGGATCAATGCCATCGAGGTCCCGAAAGGACCTGTCAACGTGGAGATCGGGGGTATCCTGACATTAAAATTTTTAAACCGCGGATCACCGATCCATATCACGATCACCACCTCAAATGCCGGGATGTATACCTCCTTTTTTCACGAAAACCTCTATATTGTCGATGAGACGCACTTCTCGATCTCCATAAACCCGGACTGCCCCGCAGGGTTCTTTGACATCGAGATCATCACCGGGTATGGCGTGATGAAGGCAACGTTCCGTGTCGAAGTTGTCCGCGGGCTCCTCCAGCCCGCATCACAGAGGATCCGGGAACCGCCACTGCAGCCGGTTGCCCGCGGCCGCCCGCACCCCCTCATGATATCCATGGGGATTGCCCTCATACTGTATTCTGCCTGGCTGTACCTGAAGATCGATCTCCTCAACACGGCCTCATTTCTCACGCTGATCATCGGGGCTGTCTATACATGGTACCGGCAGACCCTGTGATAGCGCTCCCGGTATTCGTGCTCGCTGCTGCTCTTATCATCGACCGGTGTATCGGGGATCCGCACTCGCCACTCCACCCGGTTGCCCTCATCGGCCGGTTTATCGCATGGTGGGGAAAACCCGGGCGATACGATGCGGGCCTGCAACGCGCCACCGGTGCAGTCCTCTGGGTTGTGACGGTGACAGTCGTTGCAGTCCCCGTCTTCCTTTTCGGGAAATTCGCACCCTGGTACCTGTATCTTCTTATTGCACCGTTCCTGCTCAAGTACTGTTTTGCCTGGCGGTCTCTTGAGGAACATGCAGGTGCTGTAATCGAAGCGCTCAAAGATGGAGCGGACGCCGGGAGAGTCCGGGTGCGGATGCTTGTCTCCCGGGATACAGCAACCCTTGACACGGACCAGATCCTTTCTGCTGCCTACGAGTCACTGGCCGAGAACCTTACCGACAGCATCGTCTCCCCGTTTTTCTGGTACTCACTCTTCGGGCTTGCCGGGGCAGCGGTGTACCGTGCGGCAAATACGATGGATGCGATGCTCGGGTACCGCGACGAGCGGGAACGGCTCGGCTGGTTTTCTGCCCGGATGGACGACATCCTCAACTGGATCCCGGCCCGGGTCACGGTCATCCTCCTTTTTGTCTATTTTGCCTGCCGGGGCAGGTTAACGCCATCCTATCACATGATGCGGCGTGACGGGGCGCACCGCCCCGGCTTCAATGGCGGGATCGTAATGGCAGCGATGGCGGGCGGGGCAGGGGTCAGGTTCGAAAAGCCCGGTGTGTACACCATCGGTGACGGTGAACGGTCTCTTGAAGAGGGCGGCAGGGAGATTTTAAGGGCGGTCCGTGCGGTTACGCTGATGGCGGCTCTTGCTGCCGCTTGTACTCTGATTTTATTGGGAACATGGATCAATAGTATGGGCATATGAAACTTGAGGAACTAAGGTTCGGGACCGAGCTTCTCAAGCGCGGCTTTGCATCCATGCAGAAGGGGGGCGTTATCATGGATGTCGTCAATGCCGGGCAGGCAAAGATTGCCGAGGAGGCGGGTGCCGTGGCAGTCATGGCATTGGAGCGGGTGCCAGCCGATATCCGGAAGACAGGGGGGGTCGCCCGCATGGCAGACCCCCAGATCGTGGCAGAGATCATCGATGCGGTCTCTATTCCGGTGATGGGCAAGGTGCGGATCGGCCATTTTGTCGAGGCGCAGGTGCTGGAGACCCTTGGCGTTGACATGATCGACGAGAGCGAGGTGCTGACACCGGCAGACGAACAATACCATATCGATAAGAAAAAATTCACTGTCCCCTTCGTCTGTGGTGCGCGCGACCTCGGCGAGGCGCTGCGAAGGATTCACGAGGGTGCAGCGATGATCCGGACAAAAGGAGAGGCAGGCACGGGCAATGTTGTCGAAGCAGTCCGGCACATGCGTGCGATCATGGGGTCAATCCGGGCCCTTAAAGGGATGGACAAGCAGGAGATGACTGATTATGCCCGCGATATCGAAGCACCGGCCGAGCTTGTCATCGAATGCTCCGAACGCGGCAGGCTCCCGGTAGTAAACTTCTCCGCGGGTGGGATCGCCACACCTGCAGATGCAGGGCTCATGATGCAGCTTGGTGCAGATGGCGTATTTGTCGGCTCCGGGATTTTCAAGTCCTCAAACCCCCAGAAGATGGCAAAAGCGATCGTCGAAGCGGTCAACCATTACGAGGACGCAAAAGTCATCGCCTCTGTCAGCAGGGGGCTCGGTGACGCAATGCCCGGGCTCGATGTCCACACGCTGCGCGAGGACGAGGTGCTGCAGTACCGTGGGCGTTAGGATCGGCGTGCTGGCCCTGCAGGGTAATGTGAGCGAGCACATCGATGCGTTCGTGTGTGCTCTCGGGCGCACAGGGCAGGCGCCCCATTCCTTTGTTTTTCCAGTTAAAAAAGCTAAAGAGATATCCGGGTGCGATGCGCTTGCTATTCCTGGTGGCGAGTCCACAACAATTTCCCGGCTGATTGAAAAGAACCAGCTCTATGAACCTATCCGGAACTTTTCCGGGGGCATTTTTGCGACCTGTGCAGGGATGGTGCTCATGGCAACCCGTGTGGACGATCCCCGCGTCCGCCCGCTCGGGCTCATTGATATGGCCGTCGACAGGAATGCATTCGGACGCCAGAAGGATTCATTTGAGGCAGATCTCTTCGTGCAGGGGATTGTAGGTGGGCCGTTCCATGCCATCTTCATCCGGGCGCCGGTTGCAACAGATGCAGGTACCGGTGTGCATGTGCTTGCCCGCATCAGCCAGGGAATTGTTGCTGTAGAGCAGGGGAAACACATGGCGCTTGCGTTCCACCCGGAACTTGTCAGTGATACCCGGCTGCATGAGCGCTTTTTAACAAAACAGGTATTATAACACATCCATCCGGATACAACCAAAAACCATTATCTCTCCCCTAGATCATGCTCTTTGAATGGCGGCAAAAAAGAAGCGCCATCCTTTCCCCGGACTAATACGGCCTGATTATTTTCAGGAGACCTGATCAGGAAAAGAGGGGTTTATCGTTCCCTTTTATCTTTCCCATATGGTTTCGTTGTCATACAGGATCTTCCGTATCCGGTGATAGGGGATATATTTTGCACCGGATTCCATTTGGATCTCGAAATAATAAGGTCCGAGGGTGCGTATTTCTCTGCCCCTGACACATGAGCGGTCTCCGGGTGCACCCCGGTCAACATACCATATAAGCAAATCTGAAAAATCATATCGTGCATCGTGCCAGTATTTCAAGAGAAGTTCATGGCTTGTCAGCATTGGCCACCAGCACTGAATTGATTACATAGTGTGCACCACATATCAGGAAAAAGGAATCCTGCATCATGGAACACATTCGCACCGCGTTTGACGCTGTCGCATCTGAGTATGACGCCCAACGGCAATATGTGATCCCCGCGCTTGACACATTTTACGGGACCGCTGTCTGGGCGGCGGACTGGACTGGGCCCAGCCCGGCGATTCTGGACATCGGAGCAGGCACGGGCCTGCTCAGCGCCCTGATGCTGCAGAGATACCCGGACGCGGCTCTCACACTCCTTGACATATCCGATGAAATGCTCAAGGTTGCACGACAGCGTTTTTTTAAAAATACGAAAGTCCGTTATATTGTCGGTGATTATGTTAAAACGGGTCTTGAAGGCCGGTACGACCTGATTTGTTCTGCGCTCTCGATCCATCATCTCACACACGAGGACAAGGAGCACCTTTACCGGCGGATTTACATGGCACTGAACCCGGGCGGCGTTTTTGTGAATGCCGACCAGGCGGCAGGGGAGACCCCTGCGCTGGACCGGCACTATATGCAGTACTGGGATGAATTTGTCCGCAACGGCCCGCTGGGTGCAGATGAGCAGGCCGCGATCCTGAAGCGGCGGGCTGAGCTGGATCGGAACGCGAAACTTTCCGTGCAACTGGGATGGCTGCGGGACTGCGGTTTTTCTGATGTGGATGTCGTATACCGGAACCGGATTTTTGTTGTGCTGACGGGCAGGAAGGAATAAACCGACGCCATTAGTGGGTGAGGCAGGTTTCAAAACGGGCCGATAAATGAGACCCGGTTGCACGAAGGCTTTTTTACCGGAACGTACGGGTTTCAAGGCACCCCGGCGCTGCAACCCTGCAATTTGTTTCGAGGTGAGAGTCCGGCTGATCCCAAGCCTTAAAGCCTGAAAAAGAGAGGGACTGGTATATGCCAATGGGAAGATCACTTGTTTTTGTCTATAATGCTGACAGCGGGATACTGCCGAGGATGAAGGACCAGATCAGCAGGCAAGAAACAACCGGGACGGACCGGTGCAACCTCTGGACCCTTACCTTCAGCCCGATTGGCATGAAGAAAGAATGGAAGCGTGTTGTCCATGACCTTGGCATACCGGTGAGGTTTCTCTCCCGGGATGAGTTTGCACGTGAGTTCCGTTCTGTTGCTGCCACATTTCCTGCTGCATTCCTTCAGACCGGAAACGACCTGTTCCATTTCATCAGTACCGATGAGATCAACCAGTGTGCCCAGCTCGAGGACCTCATCACTATAGTCCGGCAACGCCTTGCCAAAATCCCCTAAAAAAAAATCAGAAAATGCCTACAACAGGCGGCCGAACCGCTGCATTATTATTTCATGGTGGGAAATATGCACGTATTCCCGTATACCGGGCAGAGGTGTTGTGTGGACAAATTCGAGGAAATGATGCAGAAAATGGCAAAGATGACTGATGCAGAACGCACGATGATGATGGATAAGAACAAGGTGTTGTGCATCTGCGGGAAATGTCCGACCTACAATGATTGCGCAAAGGAAAAGACGGAGATCCTGTACTGTGTGACCGGTAAAAGCGCCTGCACGCTTTCAAAGACAGGATGTATCTGTCCGGCCTGCCCGATAACCCCGATGCTGGGGCTAAAGCACGCATATTATTGTACCAACGGGTCTGAACCCGAACTGCGCGGGATGTAATATCCACATTATCCTTTCAGGCATCAGTCTTTAATTGTCGCCCTGGATTCTGCTTTACCGGCATCAACCAGATCGTGAACACCAGCATCACCAGTGTACTGGCAGCCCGGCTCCTGTGAGTTTCTGTAGAGCCGTTTCGCATGATCGCCCGGATTCTAAAAAAAATCCAATTTTTACAGGCTGCGGTTTTATGACCGCCAATAACAACAATTGTAGTGAAAACCGTGCATATAACAAAAATACATCTTCTCAGGGACAGATTTCCGACATTGGAATATTACCCGTTCAGTCTTGGCGTATTCAATACAACAGAAACCTTTGAATTTACAAAACCCGTGACTTTTTTTGTCGGTGAGAACGGAACCGGCAAATCCACGCTGTTACAGGCAATTGCCAGGTGCTGCAACATCCATATCTGGAAAGATGAAGAACGGACGAGATACCATTACAATAAAATCGAGGACGGTCTCTATACCTGCTTAAAGGTCGAGTGGAACGAAGAAAAGGTGCCGGGAGCTTTCTTTGCATCGGAATTCTTCCGCCACTTCACTGAAATCCTCGACGAATGGGCGGCTGCCGATCCGGGTGTTTTGAACAGTTTTGGCAGCGAATCGCTGGTGAAGAAATCCCACGGGCAGCGCCACATGGCATATTTTAAGAACCGTTTCAGGATCAGTGGGGCTGTATCTCCTTGATGAGCCTGAGAATGCATTCTCCCCGAAAATGCAGCTTGCATTACTGGACCTGTTGCGGGAAATGAGCTCGGCCGGGAACGTCCAGTTCATTATCGCCTCCCATTCGCCTATCCTGCTCGCATATCCCGACGCCGATATCTTCAGTTTTGATTACAGCCCGATCCTTAATGTCAGGTATGAGGAGACCGATTATTACCAGCTCTATAAGGATTTCCGCAATAACCGGGAGCGGTATCTGGGCGGGACGAACGCGGGCGGTACCTGAACGTCCCGCTATTTTATAACTTTCCCACACCCGTAACACGTGCGTTTGTAGGGATCGATACACTCTCCACAGGAAGGGCACATGTGCTTTAACCGTGACTGCTGCACCCATTCCTCCGGCCCGATCTCAGCAAGGAGCCTGCAATTCTCCTGAAGATCGATACAATAAGCGTCAAGATATCGTTTGTCAAGATTTCTTCGGATTGAACAGGGGAATTCTTTGCACTTACCGCAGTGGTTCAGCCTTCTCTCAAGAACGCAGGTGCGGATCCGGCACTTCCATTTGGAGGTGCGTGGCTGGCGGGGATTGTCTGACCAGCAGCCACGACACCGTCCGGTCCGAAAGCAGGATGCAAGAGAGCAGTAAACGCCACACATGCCGATGGTATCAAGATAGGGCGGTGTCATGATACTACTCATATATCGATTGTATCACCAGTCCTTCCTCATAGCCTCTGCCTTCAGATCCTTTGGCATCAGCTCAATAGCATACCGGAGCGCTGTCCGTGGCATTGCTTTCTTATTTCTCATGATATAATCGAACACTTCCTGCTGGTGCTGCCGGCTTGCCTCCTTGAGCATCCAGCCATAACCTTTCTGCACCATGTCGTCGTTATCGGTCAGGAGCAGATCAGCAATTTCCAGGACATCGTCAAAAAATTTCCCGTGTTTTGCCGGCACAATCAGCGATACTGCCGCCGCCCGGCGCACCCACCGGTTCTCTGACCTCGTCCAGTCTTTCAGTTCCTTCACGTACTCAGGGTATTTCTCAATAAAGTTCCCGACGGCATGGTTGCATAACCCGTCGCAGGCAGCCCAGTTGGTGATGTAGCTGTCGATGAAGTGCCGGAGCGTGCGGATGTCCGAGGGTTCGAACCTTTTTGAAATGAGTGCAGCCCACGTCGAGACGACAAACGCCTCCTCGCAGTAGCCGGATTTGTAGAGTTCCTCGCAGAGCGAGAAGATCTCTTTCTTGTCGCGGGATTTGATCTCGTTCCAGTACTTCTTTGCGATTTTTACAACTGGCCCGGTCTTTACGCCGTAATACCTGACCTCCTCCTTAAAAAACCGCTGGAAATTCTGTTGAGTCTTTGGATCTGCGTTCCTTATGAGTTCATTTCGGATTTGGGTGATGAGCGGGTCCATGGGTAAAAATGGGGTGGGGACCGGCATAAAAGATACGTAAAATATCTTCCAAGGAAATCCAGACAGGAGCTGTACCAGTACTATTCAGTCGAGAAAAAAAGATGATAAAATTGCATTTATTCCTTTACAGGTTTCCTGCCCCACTCCGGTTTCTTGAATTTTAAAAAGATCATCGGCGGCACCGCGAGCAGGAACGTTCCTAGCAGCACTGCACCAATATAGACCGGGGCGTTGGGGAAGAAGGAGGGTGGCATGAGTCCAACGATAAAGGCAAAACAGACGCCAAACAGGCCAAGTCCCCCCACCAGCCAGACCCCCGCCATCCCGCCGGGGATCCTGAACGGTCGCGGCACGTCAGGTTTTGTATACCGGAGCTTGATCAATGCCGCAAAGACAAAGAAATACACGATACAGAGCAGCTCGGTTGTCATCGCCGACAAGATCCAGTACGCCTGGTTGACCGACGGGAGGAACACATACAGGAGCGATATCCCCGAACCGATCAGCGCCTGCATGACAAGGATCGCCACCGGCGCCCCGTACTTGTTTGTGCGGTCAAATACCGGGGGCATGTTGCCCTCCTCGGCGACCACGCCCAAGCCCAGTGCCGGGCCAATCAGCCATGCTGCAAGCGATACAACGCCGCCAATCGTGATCAGGACAGCCATCGGGGCTACATATTGTGAGAGCCCGGCGGCTTCAAAGAAGTACTGGATCGCCTGCATAACCCCGGAAGCGAGGTTCAGTTTATCAGTAGGTATTACAAAGGCGATGGCAAGCGTTGCAAAGACCGTACAGATGAAGATGATAACAGCGGAAAACGCCATTGCCACCGGGTAGTCCTTCTGCGGGTTCTTTGTTTCAAGTGCATGGAACCCTGCCATCTCCATGCCGGCAAAGAGCAGGATGATGGTTGAGAAGAACGGCAGCGTGGCAAGGCTGATTGCCGGGACCATTGCTGCCGGTGAGAACGGCGGCAGGACGATTGCGGAGCCGGAAGAAAACCACCAGATACCAAGGAATATGATCAGGATTGAGGGGATGATGCTCCCGAGGATGACGCCGATGTTGCCAAACTTTGTGGAAACATCAGGGCCGAAATAGGCGATCAGAGTTGTCCCCCAGAACGCAATCATCATCACTGAGAACATGTATATGTGGTTGTTTGCAAGGTCCGGGGTCAGGGCAAAGGCAAGGGTGGATGCGATAAATGACAGGACGGTAGGGAACCAGACAAGGTTGTTGGACCACTCGCAGAAGAGCGCGGTAAACCCGCCCTTGTCGCCAAATGCCTGTTTGACCCAGGCGTAGATACCCCCGCCCTCAGGCCAGCCGGTCGCAAGTTCCGCACCTGCAAGCGAGATGGGGATAAGGAAGAGAACCGTACCTAAGATGTACCACCCGATACTCGACCACCCGTACTCTGCCATCGACGGGAAATTCCGAATAGACAGTACTGCCGCGACGTTGATCATCGCGAGCGCAAAGACACCAAGGATCTTTCCCGACGGGGCTTTTCCTTCTGCCGCATCAGTATCGCTCATCTCTTCCGCTCCTTTGTGCAATACATCCTGTACTCACCGTTGATCATTTCGATGCCATGGATATCATGCGAAAAGCCGGGGAAGCGGTTATCGAAGTCCTGTAAGGCAATCAGGTACTGGAGCACCGGGCCATCCCGCCTGCCGGTCCGCTCACCCGGGGTGAGTATGGGGATACCCGGTGGGTACGGGACGATCCCGGTCGCAACGACATGGTCAGCTGCCTTTGCAACCGGTATGTGTTCGACCTCGTTGTGCACGAGGTCCCTGAATGCTTCGACATAGGTGACAGCCGGCTCCGGCAGGAGCGAGAACGCTTCCTGGAGGAGTTCGCACATCCTGTGTTCTTTTTTGAATGCATGCATCTCATCTGCAAGGTCTTTGAGCGTCATGCCACCGTACCGGTCCGGGTATCCCTTGATGAGATCCGGGAAAACCTCCTCAAGCGGGGCTTTTTCATCATATAATCGTTTGAACTCGAAGAGCTCGGTGATAAGCGTCCCCCATTTGCCCTTCGTAATACCCATCGAGAAGAGAAACAGGATGGAATAATCGCCGGAT
Organism: Methanoregula sp.; assembly: GCA_026625165.1. Classification (NCBI taxonomy): domain Archaea; kingdom Methanobacteriati; phylum Methanobacteriota; class Methanomicrobia; order Methanomicrobiales; family Methanoregulaceae; genus Methanoregula; species Methanoregula sp. Next base: position 14,502 of record CP112999.1, read on the forward strand.
TTTTCATTGATGATCCCCCGCGTGTCAAGGAATTTTACGACAATAGCCGCCGGGATGCCCCATGTGGCAAGGGTCCCGCCATCGTTGACTCCGGGCATGAGCACGGTCACCTTGATAGGGTCGAGCATGCAGTAATTGTCCGGGAGGTCTGGAAAACCGTGCCATGTCTCACCGGGGTGAAGGACCCAGCACGAGGGGTTATCGCGGAGCGTGTCGAGGTGGGCATCGGCAAAGGACACGGGTTTCCCGGTTTTGGGATCGGTAACAGTGTCCGGCTGCCACATCGGGAACCACCAGTCCTTTTTTGTCTTCTTTGTCCCGACCTCCTGCATGATGCGTGCCATCGTCCGCCGGAACCGGATCGCTTCTTCGATGCTTTCGGTAGTAAGCACCTTTCCTGATGCGCCGTCCATCATCTTTGAGGAGACATCCAGCGATGCGATGATGGTATAGAGCGGGGAGGTGGAGGTGTGCATCATGAACCCCTCGTTGAACCGCCCGTGTTCCATGGGAACTCTGCCGTTCCTGATATGGATCATGGATGCCTGCGAGAGTGCTGCAAGAAGTTTATGGGTGGACTGGGTCGCAAAGACTGTCGGTCCCCTGCTGCTCTTGGCCCCGTCCCGCATCGCAAACCGGTCGCGGTAGAGTGGGTTGAACCGTGCGTAGCCGTACCACGCCTCGTCAAAGTGGATGGTGTCCACGCTCTTTCCCAGCAGTTCCTCAACGTGTGAGGCATTGTAGCAGAGCCCGTCGTAGGTGGAGTTTGTTATGATAGCATGGACTGGCTTTTTGCCGGATGCCGTCTTTGATAACGGGCATGCGGCAATCTTTGCCTTGAGCGCCCCGGGAGCCATTTCGTCCGGGGGGATCGGCCCGATGATGCCGTACCTGTTCCTCGTCGGGATCATGTAAACTGCGACCGAGTGGGTCATCGTGAGTGCATGTTCGGCGGATTTGTGGCAGTTCCGGTCTACAAGGACGACATCGTCCTTTGTTACCCGCCCGAAGAATACGATCTTGTTTGCCGTGGAGGTCCCGTTTGTGACAAAATAGGTCATGTCAGCGCCAAACACCTTGGCTGCGTACTTCTCCGCTTCGCCGACCGGCCCCGAATGGTCAAGGAGCGAGCCGAGCTCCCCGACAGAGATGGAGAGGTCCGACCTGAAGAGCTGTTCGCCAAAGAACTTGAAAAACGCCCGTCCCGCCGGTGATTTCCTGAATGCCGTCCCGCCGGCATGGCCCGGGGTGTGCCACGAATACTCGAAGTCACGGGAGAACCGTACAAGTTCGCCAAAGAACGGGGGGAGGATCCGGTCCCGGTACCGCTTTGCGGCAGCAGTGATCCTGCCGGCGATGAACTCCGGCGTATCCTCCATCACCCAGATGTACTCGCTGATCTCTCTCACGAGATGGACGGGCGGGAGGTGTGCGGACTCCTTTGGCGGCTCGGCCATGAGAAATACCGGGATCGTTTCGTTGATCTTCCGGAGGTCATGGATGAGGTCGGCTGTTTCCTTGTGTTTCTTCTTTGTATCCCCGCCCAGGTTCCAGTTGATGAGTATACAATCGAGCTCCGGCAGCGCGGCATACGCCGCCCTTGCATCTGCGGGCGATGCGACTTCCCCGACCCGGATGCCAAATCCCTTCACGCCGTCAATGATGCGCTGGATGGCACGCCCCTGCGGGGTATCGGTCTTGTGGACATCATCGATGACCGCGATCGTCAGCTGTTCTTCAGGGTTCATAAAAAATCCTCCTTGCAGGCCTGCCGGATCCCCCGGCCGATTATGCCGGAACTGCAGGAACCATATGTGCAAAAAACCGAATCGTTCATTCTTATCCCGTCTCCTCCTGATGTCTCTTCTCGACGATCCGACGGGTTTCTTTGCCTGATCCGGTGGTTTGCCTGAGCTTGTGCCGGATACCTGTTACGTAAGAAATGTAGGAACTGCGAGAAATGCCTGAAGCGATTTTGTGGGCAATGACTGGTTGTTGAAGAAATACATTCGGATTATCCGCCGGCTATCCCCGATTAGTAGAACATCAATAGAATCGGTATTTAACCTTTCGTGGTTCAAAGAGAAGGGCTCCCCCTCTGCACAACCGGTGACCGGTATAAACCCTGCACAGAACAGGAGTACCGGAAAAAGAGTTTTATTTATCATTATAACGGTATGACCGGCTGCAATTGAATGTTTCAGAACCCCAAAAATAATAATAATATTATGTCGTATTCCTTGCTGCAAAATAAATATCTGCCTCGACCATCTTGTCGTCTTTAAAGAAGTGGTGCACGAAGTACACGTTTCCCTGCCTGTCAATCGATGCCTCTCCAGCAAGTGGGGAAAACATTTTTTCAGGAGCTGTCCATTCTCCGTTTGCCTTTTTTGAGCGCCAAACGCTGTAATCCTTGCTGATCCAGAGCTCGCTCCCGTCCGGGCTGAGTGCCGGCCACCCCTCGTCTCCCAAAGTGTTGACCGCTGCCACATTCTGGGGCTGTTGACAGTTCCCGTTCGCCTTTTTTAAAACCCAGATGTCCAGACCACCTTTGCCCCCCGCCCGGTCCGAGTGGTAGTACAGCTCATTGTTGAAGATGTGGAGTTCGCCTACTTTATATTCCGGGTTGAAATCAGCGTTCTTCCAGTTGGTCCACGACCCGCCCACCAGATCTGCGGTGAACCAGTGTATTCCTGAATAACCCTCCCTTACCGAGCAGAACCACATGGTGTTGCCTAAGACAAATTCGCACCCGTCACCGGAGACCTTGCCGCTGTCCTGCAGGACCACCCTCTCCGGTTTCTGCCAGACGCCTTTTACCTTTTTTGACACCCAGATACCGGTAACCCCGTCGACGATCTGCTTCTCGACCGGCACCCGGACATCGGGTGTGAAGAAGACATAGAGCGTGTTGCCGTCAGGCAGGACAAACGGGGAATCCTCTGCCCCGGCCGTGTTGATATCCCCCGTCACCGGCTCGGGATCCTTGTAATCCGTCGAAAGGGATTCTGGCGGATTGGGGTCTGTCTGCGGTGTCACCTTCACTGCATCGGCTGGGATTTTACTCTCGCGGTCTGCAGGAGGGCTGCTTATGGCATCCGGTTGCTCTGCACAACCTGCGGAAAAAATGACGACAATACAAAGCAGGAAAACGAGGAGATTTAAGTTTGTGCTCATCATGTAAACGATGCATTACCGTGAAATTTAAATGTTTCAGGACCTGTCCGGGATTCCTTGACATACTATGAACCTGACAGCCCCCCTCACTGTATGAATGCGGTGCCGGACCAGGTTGCGGCAATCCTGCCCAGGAGAAGAATAGCTGAGGAGGAGAAATCGACAACTTGAAATTACAATATACAAACTTCAATTATATGAGACGATGTTACTCCCTCTCTCTTTGCTCTCTGGCTCTCATTGTAATCCTTGTCACCGGTTGCACGCAGCCCGGCACGGATCCGCAAAAAGCAGTCACCCCGGCACCCGCTGTGGCTGGATCTTCAGCCGGGGAAATCTCCCCGCAGACAACAACATCGCAGATCACGCGGCTGGCCTCACCGGCTGTAACGGTTACTGAAGTACAGAAACGCGGCACACCGGACCCGGATTTTATCGTTGACATTTCTGTTCCGGAGAAGATCTGGCCGGGGACAACAATACTCCCCGACAACCATGATGCCGCCCACCCCCGGATCATCGAGGTTAACCAGCTGGGGGAGATTGTCTGGGAGTACCCGCTGCCCGATGAACTGAAATCCTATACAAACCCTGGATGGGACGTAGAGGTACTGCAAAACGGCAATATCCTGACCCTTCTTCCAAGGAACGGGGTGTACGAGATCAACCGGGACAAACAGGTCGTGTGGAAATACATTGACTCAAAGGTCTCTCACGATGCCGACAGGATTGGGAATGGCAACACCCTGATTGCGTTTGGGGGTGGCGATACGGCAGGAGATGCACAGGTTAAAGAGATCGATCCGGATGGGAAACGGGTATGGTCATGGTATGCAAAGGATGTGTTTACCGGGGCAGAATATACAGGCATATCGAATGAGGGATGGACGCATACGAACGCGGTTTCAAGGCTGGAGTCCGGCAACACGCTGATCAGCCTGAGAAATTTCAATGTGATTGTCGAGGTCGATCGCAATGGAAAACTTGTGCGGACGATAGGCAAAGGGCTCTTTGAGGCACAACACGATCCCCTTGTACTGTCAAACGGAAAACTCCTTGTAGCAAACCATGTTGAACCGCATGAAATACTTGAGCTCGATCCATACGGTGCCGTGATATGGCGGTATACAATTATGAGGAAGGGTTCCTGGCCGGTTCGTGACGCCAATCGTCTGCCAAATGGCAACACCCTGATCACTGCATCCGACAGGATTATCGAGGTGACCCCCGATCTCCAGGTAGTCTGGCAGTTCAGGCTTGTTGCGGGCCCGTTCACTGATAAGACGGCCCCTGCAAGGGGTTTTTACAAGGCCGAGAGGATATCCGGATAATTTTTTTCATTCATTGTACCACGATAATTGAACGACAGACTCCCCTTCTATCAGCATGAGTGACCTCCCTTTAAGGGGGGTCGCGGCTTTTCCAGCTGGAAAATGACCCGGCTTTTGCGCTTGGCTAATATCGACTAATTGATACCCGGTGAGACCGACAGGAAATAAAAAAACCACAGTTGACTGTGCATAATCTGATGAGTTCTCCTTCTCCTCGTGATTCTGATGAACCTCCCGGAATTTACCAATACCGCAATCGTGTTCCAGTCACAGAAGTTGGACGCGGGAATTTTTACCATCTCGATAAATTTCCGTTTTAAAAAATTGGGCTTTACATAATCCAGCTGATCCCCAGACAGGGTTGATGCCCCCGGTGCAAGGAAGAAAGTGATTTATAAAGTGTTTTTGTGCTCCCTTTGATCTGCCGGGTCACCTTTGAGATTGGGGCAACCCCAAGGTTCATGTGGTCGTATGAACCTGTTCTGGTATGGATATTCCCACGATCTTCAATATTATCCATCTCTGTGCTGAAATCCTCGGGTATGCAGGGGCGGTACTGATCATCTACGGGGGATTCCGGGCGATTGTCAAGGTCCTCTTTCTTGAATTTTCAAAGCCGGTATATACCTATAACCTGATCAAGCTGGAATTTACGGAAAAGATTGTCTTCGGGCTGGAATTTCTTATCGCGGGGGATATACTCTCCACGCTGCTCTCACCGACCCAGCAGGACTTAATCAACCTCGCCGTCGTCGTTGTTATCAGGACGGTGCTTGGTTATTTCCTCTCAAAGGAAGCGCCGGAATCCGGTCTCCACTGACATTATCATCTTTTTTTAAAAGCGTCACTGGAGAGCGGTTTTTTTTAGCCGTGTTCACCATCGGCTCACACCTTCAGCTTTTCCGGCAGCCCCTTTGCCCACGCAGAAATTGCACTCCAGTCACGGAAGTCACCTACCGGAGCCTTGACAAACCCGGTCATCATCCGCTGGACAAACGAGAGATTTGCCGGGTCCAGCTTACCCGCAAACACGGTTGATGCCATTGGCAGCAGTGGAGCAAGTGATGCATGGAGGGCTTTTATGCTATCTTCGATCTTTTGGGTATCCTTTGAGACCGGGGCAACCCCGACCGCAAACGCTGCGACCGGGATTTTTACAAGCTGGTCGCGGTACCGGCCGACAAATGTTCCTGCGTCTTTTACAATACTTCCCATATAGAGTGGCGCCCCGATCACCACCGCATTGTATCCCGAGACATTTGTAACCGTTTTCATCTCGGTGACATCGACGCTGTACCCTGCGGATTGCAGTTCCTTTCCAACCGCCTGTGCAATCCCGGCAGTCGACCCCTTCCGCGTCGCGTACGCGACAAGAATACGCCCGGCCATCACAATCACTGACGTTTATTGTCTGGGGGGGCATCAAGGTATGGTTTCCCGGTTTCTGCTGCCGGGGAAGCCCGCCAGCTCCTGTACTCCGGTGCCGTTTCCCTCATATCCTCCCAGAGCCACACCATCCGGTCAAGGAACCAGAGCTTGCTCAAGTAGACAACCGCGGCACCGGACAGGGTTGGCCAGATGCTGAATTCGAGCACCCCCCAGATCACGAGGAGCATCCCGATCCCGCCAACTGCCGAGAGGACATTCGGAACCGTCCGGTGGTGCACCGGCACGGACACAACGTCGCGGTTCAGCCAGACCCGTTCTCCCAGTACGGCTTTCGATGCCCAGTGGTCGAGCGTGTCAGGAGCCTTAAAAAGACGGGGGTTAAGCCACATCCAGAGAAGAGCAAGGCTGATCGGAACGACCGCCCACCACCCGAGCCAGAGACGGCTCCAGAACGCAATGATGAGAGCCGGCAGCACGGTGTTGCGCAGGAATACACTCCACGGGCTGGCGTGGCGCATCCACGTGTCGTCGTCCAGCTGGAAGAGCCCTGCAATCGTCCGCTCGACCGTCATACCTGTAATTATCCGGTTATTACGATTTGGTTGTTCCGGTTGCGGGAATGACATTAAAAGGGAGGATGTGCCGGTGCCGGAGGCAATCGCGGATCAGGCCCTGACTGCATTGAAGAATCATTCGCAGTCCCGGTTATCGTGCGTCTGGGACATGGGAGCACCCGCCCGTCCCCAGCAGCTTTTTGTTGCGACAGACATACTGTAGTTCATGCGAATGCCGGTCCCGGTCTCCCGCCTCCTTCCCGGTGAGAACGCGCTCACCCCGCCGGTCATCTCGCTGCTCTTTGCCAATCTTGTCACCATTGTCCTTGCCATCGTCCAGCACTGGGACCTTGCAACAGTGATGTTCATCTACTGGGCGCAGAGCGTCATCATCGGCATCTTTACGGTCGTCTCGCTCTTGAATGCCGATACTGCAGCCCTTGCAGAAAACATGGAGAAATCCATGAGGGAGAAGGGTGGATCGGGAACAGTCAGCACCCGTTTTGTCCAGGCCTACATGTGCCTCCTTGCCGGGTTCTTTGCCCTCCATTATGGCCTTTTCCACTGGGGATATTACGGATTTATCGTGGAGTCCGGGCTCTTTGGCCCCGTGAATTTCTCGGACCCGAACATCTGGTTCTCCTGTGCTCTCTTCTTTGCCAACCACCTCTATTCGCATATCCGGTACCGGCATGAGGGGCCAAAGGGAGTGGATTTTGTCAACGAGGAGTTCTTCCGGCCGTACCAGCGGATCATCCCGATGCACCTCACCATCCTCTTTGGCAGCATCATCGTGCTGGTCCTTCAGTTCTTCGGTATTGACGCAACCATGCCGGTCCTTTTGCTCTTCCTCCTCCTCAAGACACGGTCCGATATTTTTTCCCATCTCTTCAAACATGCGCAGCAGGAGCACCCGGACGAACCTGTCCGGTATATCGGATAACCCAAAAATGCCAGGCTAAAAAGACGATACCACGAAAGTAAATAACCACGATCCGAATACATGATACTGAGGTAAAGTACGATGGCAACCGATCCCGTCTGTCTGGCAATCGTTGATGAAGACGACGCGAAATTTTCGAGCACACACAGGGAGCAGAAATATTATTTCTGTTGCAACTGGTGCAAAAAGAAGTTTGACGAAAACCCAAGGAAATATACCAGGATCGCATGTGATCTCAATATCTCACTAAGTAAGGAATCGTGCTGAACGAAGTATCGCGGAGCACAAAGCTGCATAACCCACCCTTTCGTCAGGATCCACTGGAAGGAGAACTCAAAAGATACGCTCCGCATCATCATTAGTGAGAACTGATAAATCAGAAAAAAGTCGCTTTTTTGGCCTCCCGTTTGCGGAGCTCGATGCGCCAGCTGGGGGGCCGGTTTTTCCATGGATCCGGGGTGGATTTATTCCCCAATGGGGCCAAGATATTTTTAAAAGTTAACCAATCCGTAAAATCTATGGCTGTCTATGGCTGGTGGTTTGTAAACCCGGTGATATCCTGCACGATGCCGTTGATGAAGACAAGGTTCTTGTTCTCGTCAAATTCCGCAAGTGCCGTGACACTGACGCTCACAGGCGTCCCGTTCTGCCGTTTGAGATGAAGAACCCGGTTTTTCACAAACCGGTGTTTTCGAAGCTCATCAAGAAGTTCAAGGCGTCCATCCGGTTTTGAGAACACATCGATGACACGGGCCTCCTGGAGATCGGAAAAGGAATCATATCCAAGGATGTTTAGCAGTGCCGTATTGCCCCAGACAAACCTGCCGTGAGGGTCACCGGTGCTCCGGTAAATGCCTACGTTGAGATCCTCAACAAGCGTGCGGTACTGGTCCTCGTGTTCCCGCAGGCACTGTTCCATTCTCTCTCCGGTAATGTCCCGGGCGATCGACGACGCCCCGGCGATTGCCCCGTTATCATTTATTATCGGTGAGATCGTTATCAGGACATCGAGGGGGGCTCCGCCTTTTCTGAGCATTTTCATTTCGTGCCGCCGGACACTGTCTCCCCTCTCCACTTTTTTTAAGATAGCATCAAGATCTCCGTGATTGCCGGGCGGCACGAGCATATGGACTGGATTTTTCAGCACCTCTCCTTCGCTATACCCAAAGAGACGTTCTGCGGCAGGATTCCAGCTGATGATGCTGCCGTCTGATCCATTGCCGATAATTGCCTCGCCCGATGACTGGACGAGCCCGCGGTACCGGGCCTCGCTTATTTTAAGCATCTCCTCGTACTTTTTCCGGGGCGTAATATCTTCGACGATATACGTGAAACCGTCGCTCCCGTCTTCAAACACGGTGGGAACCTGTTTTGCCCGGAAATAATGCTCCTCATCCCGGATCCGGCAGCTTATTTCGGTCGCCTGTTCGCTGCCGTCAGGCTGTTTGATCCTTGTCCCGCTTTGAAAAAGGGCACGGAGCAGGGGATTGTTGATCTCTTCAAGGCGTTTTTTGATCAGCGATTCCTTTGTCTCATCCAGCAGGAGGGGGACCTGCTCGTTTACCTGAAGGATCCGCTGGTCCTTATCGACCACTATTACAAGATCTGAAGAAAATTCAAGGAGTGCAGAGATGGGAACCCGGCGGGAGACAAAAAATACTTTTGCAGCACCGATGACCTGCATCTCTACCTGGCCGGAGATCAGGAGCATATCAAGGTATTTTGCCACAAGGTTCCTGTTCATGTTCATTTCGGACGCAAGATCCGAAATCGTCATACCCCTTTGATGCCATTTGAGAACTCTTTTAATCTTGTCGACCCTCTCCTGATCGAGGACTCCCATAGTAGATACTTGAGCAGTACTGATAGTAAATATATTGACTTAAGCGATATTTTAAAAAAGGCGGGATTTTTTACCATAGCAATGAACCGCAGATATGAGAGGGGGTTCGCTCTTTTAAAACACATAAAATATCCTGCAGATAACAAAAAATCTGCCTGTTTTCACAGGGAACCAAAATTTGCATGGCAGATATCTGTACAATTCGTGATTGCAGTCCTGTATGGCGTAGTTATTGTGCAAATTTTGATTATAACCCCCCAACCAACAACGGTTATACTCTCTAGTATGAGCGGGTGGAGGGGGTATGGAATACAAACCAGAAAAAATCAAAGGGGAGCACTTAACCGGTTGTATTGAATCGGCAACTGCATTAAAAAAATTCAGGAAGCCTCTCGTCGAGTACCTCATCAGCGGCCTTGAAGAAAAGGACAAGTGGGTACGGTGTATGGCTGCGGGGATGCTCGGGGATCTCGGGGACTCCCGGGCAGTTGACTCCTTAAAACCTCTTCTTGCTGACCCGGACCCGGACCTCCGTGCAGTAGCAGCATATGCGCTGGATATGATCTGCTATAACCGGGCACCGGTTGACGGGTCACGGACAGGGATTTGCGAACACTGCATGGTCCGGTTCATTGCTGATGAAGCGCTCAACCAGATGAAATCACAGACAGAGAGTTCATATCATGCATACTGGAAGGGAGAAACGGCATATCAGAAGGAATTTCCGGACAATTCTCGGGTTTGAAGAACCCCCGGTACCGGAAAGGAAAACCAACGACACCTGCCAAAAAGAGGAAAAAGAGAAGGAAGGAAAGTAAATGAACATTTATGGCACGAACGGGATCCCGCTGGAAGCACAATACCTGTACCGGCGGGGGATGGAAATGCTGGGCCGGCAAAAGGATGAACTCGCAATGAAATACTTCAGACAGGCGGTCTTTATCGCCCCGGGCTTTTCAAAAGCATACCATGAACTGGCAAACTGCCTCAGGAAACAAAACCGGGCAGACGATGCTGCGATATATGAGATGAAGGCATGGAGAAATGACCCGTTCACAAGGGGAATAGCTCATAACGGGTTTAATATGGAGAGACCAGATGTGGAAATGAAGGACTCGCGGATAATCTCTCCGCAATTAACCTGTTAAAAATCCACTATTTTGCAGTTTTAAAAATACAAGAACAATTTTCCGGCTGTCTGGGAATAACGTACGTAAGAAAAAGGTTTGGATATCAATATCAGATAAACAGCGGTGCAAAGACCACAGATACGATCGCCATCAGTTTTATCAGGATGTTGAGTGCCGGGCCTGCGGTGTCCTTGAACGGGTCGCCGACGGTATCCCCTGTGACTGCTGCCTTGTGGGCAGGCGAGCCCTTTCCGCCGAGGTGTCCTTGTTCGATGTATTTCTTCGTGTTGTCCCATGCACCTCCGGTATTTGCCATCATGACGGCAACGATGAAGCCGGTGGCGATAGCACCGACGAGGAGCCCGGCAAGCGCCGCAGTCCCGAGGAGAAGTCCGCAGAGAACCGGTGCAAGGATTGCCATGAGCCCCGGGATTACCATCTGCTTGAGAGCGGCGTTGGTTGAGATCGTGATGCATGCCTCATAGTCCGGTTCCGCCGTGCCCTCCATGAGCCCGGTAATTTCCTTGAACTGCCTGCGCACCTCCTGCACGATGTCGCCCGCTGCCTTGCCGACAGCGGTCATCGCAAACGAGCAGAAGAGGAAAGGGAGCATTGCGCCGATCAGGACCCCGACAAAGACCACCGGGCTGAGGAGGTCGACAAGCGGGAGGGCGACCGCCTGCGTGTACGCAATCACGAGCCCGAGGGCGGTAAGCGCGGCGCCCCCGATGGCAAAGCCCTTGCCGATTGCGGCGGTCGTGTTGCCGACGGAGTCAAGGGTGTCGGTAATCTCACGCACACCCTTCTCCTGGTGTGACATCTCGGCAATACCGCCGGCGTTGTCCGCGACCGGGCCGTAGGCGTCGACTGAGAGTGTGATCCCCAGTGTTGCGAGCATCCCGACGCCGGCAATTGCAACTCCGTACAGCCCCGCCTGTTGTGCGGCGACGAGGATTGCACATGCAACGATGAGTACAGGAAATACTGTGCTTTCAAATCCAACGGCAAGACCGGTGATGATGCCGGTTGCTGCCCCGGTCTCCGTGGATTTTACAATCCGCTGGGTTGGCGGGCGTTCATAGGACGTGTAGTACTCGGTCACCAGCCCGATTAAAAATCCCCCGACCAGTCCTGCAACGGTGGCGATAAATACCCCGACATACAGCTGTCCGAGAAGCGTGACGACGAGGAAATACGTGGCAACCGCGGTGATGATCAGGCTGGCAAACGTGCCCGCGTTGAACGCCTTGTGGATGGCACTGCTCTCATTTTTCGAACTCCTTACAAAGAACGAACCGATCACGGAGGCGACAATTCCGACAGCCGCAACCAGCAGCGGCAGGAGAACGAGGTTCATGATACCGGCTGCGTCCGGAACGATATTGATTGCAGAACCGAGCGTCAGGTGGATGGCGTCCATCAGGCCCGAACCCTTGGATGACGCAATCATGACCGCGATAGAACCGCCAATCAGCATGGTTGCAATAATGGATCCGACATAGGACTCATACAGATCGGCCCCCATCCCGGCGATATCGCCAACATTATCCCCGACATTGTCGGCAATGACTGCAGGGTTGCGGGGGTCGTCTTCCGGGATCCCCGCCTCGACTTTCCCGACAAGGTCGGCACCGACATCGGCTGCTTTCGTGAAGATCCCGCCGCCGACACGGGCAAAAAGGGCTATCGAACTTGCGCCAAGGGAGAACCCTGAAAGGATATTGATCACTTCATAAATACCGACATTCGTGAAGGTATCGACGACAAAGAAGACAACTGAAAGGCCAAGCAGCCCGAGCCCGACAACGGTCAGCCCCATGACCATTCCGCTGGAGAACGAGACGCGGAATGCTTTCGCCATACCCTCCCGTGCGGCATTGGTTGTGCGGACATTTGCCATGGTCGCTGCGGTCATGCCGACATATCCGGCTGTTGCTGAGAGGCCTGCACCTACAACAAAGCACCCGGCAGTCAGGGGGTTAATCGCGATGGCGAGGATAACCGCCATTACCAAGACAAAGATCGCAATGGCAGTATACTGGCGTTTCAGGTACACCATTGCTCCCTTGTGTATCGCCGCAGCAATCTTCTGCATCAGTTCAGTTCCCGTACCCTCTTTTTTCATGCTGAAAAAAGAAAAGGCTGCAAAAAGCAGCCCGATAATGGCACAAATAGGTGCTATAATCAACAAATCCATTTTTCTCAGGCCCTCCATTTGAAATAGTGCATAATGCCCGACAATTTTACATCAATAATTTGCCACCCGGCCTTAAAAACCAGTCGCAGGAAGCTGCATGTGATAAGATGTTGAAACCCGGAGGGGAATTAAAAGGCGTACTAGCAACCCCCGGATGTTTCCACTCCAACCATACCAGGTGTCCCGGTGCCGGGGATTATCCGGCAATCATGATAAGGGAAATCAATCACCAGCGATCTTCCGTTTAGCTGTTAACAGGTCGGTTCTACGAAAACAGCGTTCGCATGGATATATTCTTTCACGTTTGTGTAAAATCAAATCTTTTTTCCGGCAATAGTTCACGAATTCTCTCAATTCTTTTATTTTTTTAAATTTTTGATAAAACAAACACGTTTTTTTAGATTGAACATCATAAATCATTGACAATTATGGTGGCGCTATTGTGTTCCTGAACAATGCTTACGGTGACATTATCAAAAAATCAGGAGTCCGGTTCTGGGCCGGCACGAATGAAAATTCATTTTCTGAACAACGAAAGGGACGGCATTAAGGTGAATCTGTGATAGCATTTCTTGTAACTGCGGGTGCTGCATTTCTGATATACTTGGTACTGACCGCCGGTTCGGGCAGTATCGGTTTCTGGTCGTTATCCGAGCTTGTTATGGGACTCCTGCTTGCGATCCTGACCGGACTGATTACACAAAACTTCCTGTGCAGGTCGGAGAGTTACCGCCTGCTCGATCCGCGCCGGTTTTTGCGTCTGCTTGTCTATGTGCCGGGCCCCTTTTTTGTTGAGCTTACAAAAGCAAACCTGGACGTCGCATACCGGGTGATCACGATGAAGATCAGGCCCGGTATTATACGGGTGGATTCTGGACTGAAGACCGATCTCGGCATTTTCATGCTGGCAAACTCGATCACCCTGACTCCGGGTACCCTCACCGTAGGCATTGACGAAGGGACAAACGATCTCTTCATCCATAACATCAATGTCGGCGAGGGGGATGAGAAGAAAGAGGCCATTGAAAGCACCGAGCTCTTCGGGCTTGTAAACCTCCCGTCATGGATACGGAGGATCGCCGAATGATCGATGCCTGGATCCTTGCTGTCCTGTGCCTGGTTGTTCTCATGGCATTCGCAACGGTCAGGCTGGTGCTCGGGCCCACAGCCCCCGACCGTGTAATAGCACTCGATACGGTGAACACCCTTGTCATCGCCTCGATGATCCTTCTCGGGGTAGTGTATCAGGAGATTGTCTTTGTCGACGTTGCAATTGTTTACGGGCTGCTCTCGTTTGTCAGTACGCTCTACATTGCAAAATATATCGGGGGGGAGTTCTGACATGCCAGCAATTGACCTCGTCATATACATCTTTCTGGCAATCGGGGTGACCTTCAATGCGCTCGGCGTGATCGGGCTCCTGCGCTTCCCTGACCTCTACACACGCATGCATGCTACAACAAAAGCAACAACATTTGGCTCAATCTTCACGTCGCTTGCCGTTATCGTCTACGGGCTATACCTGTTTATCACTGTACGTGACAGCCAGTACCTCACCCTTGCCATTCATGCATTTCTGGCGGTTGCGTGTCTTGCGTTTACGAATGCTGTCAGCGCCCATGCGATTGCCAGAGCAGCCCATAAGAGCGGGATAATGCCAACACCTGCAGTCGTCGACCGGCTGGCGGAGGCAAAACTATGATCGAACAAATTCCCCAGATTCTGGTGCTGCTGGGGCTGATTGCCTCGGCAATCCTTACATATCATTTCAAAGACCTGCTGGCAGCAACCCTTGCGGCGGGCCTCTTCAGTTTCCTGATATCGCTTGAGTTCTATATCCTGCAGGCCCCGGATGTTGCGATATCGCAGGCGGCGATTGGCGCCGGCCTGACGACTGCGATCTTTATCATTGCCATCCGGGCGACCGGGCGGTTTGAGGGGGAAAGCTCATGAAAAAGACGCTCGTTGTGGCAGCATCCCTCCTTATCCTTGCGGCATTTTTTGGGGTGATGGCAATGACACTGACGTTTGGCTCCCCGAAGATGACAGATATGGATGACTACTTCCTCCGGCACGGGCAGGAGCAGACCGGCAGCAACAACGAATGCACGGCAGTTGTCTTCGATTTCAGGGGCTTTGATACCCTTGGGGAATCGACCGTGCTGTTCTGCGCCATCATCGGCGTGGCGCTGATGTTCCGGAAGATGCAGGGAGGTGAGGAATATGAGGATGAGTAGGATTGTGCGGACAGCAGCAGACATCCTCTACCCTGCGATCCTGATCTTCGGGCTCTATATTGTAGCGCACGGCCACCTGACCCCGGGCGGAGGTTTCCAGGGCGGGGCGGTCATTGCAACCGCCGGAGCACTTGTTATCGTGGCCTTCAGCTACAAAGAAGTCACCGGGTGGCTTACCAAAAATGTCCTGATGGGACAGGAAGTCATCGGGCTTGTCGGGTTTATTGGCGTTGCCCTCCTCGCACTTGCATTCGGGCAGGTCTTCTTCTTCAATTACCTTGCCGGCAGCGGCTCACTCTTTGGGATGCCGGTCCCGTACGGGATCAATGCGGGCGAACTCAACACCGCTGGTGTCCTCCCGCTCATGAACTTCGCTGTCGGGATCGAAGTATGGGGAGGGCTCACGATCGTGATCCTCTACATGCTTTCCGGGCTGGAAAAGGAGGGGTGCTGAAATGCTCTGGAACCTGCCTTTCATCACCGTGGTCGTCCTGACCCTTATCGGCCTTGTGACCGTTCTTTTGAAAAAGAACATCATCAAGATCCTCCTTGGCATCAACATCTTGCAGTCCGCGGCAAACCTGTTCCTCATTGCCCTTGGCTACCGCGAGGGGGGTGTCGCCCCGATCTTCACGCTTGCGCCATCGGAACTGATGGTGCTGCCCACCCCGCAGGCACTGGTGCTGACCTCGATCGTGATCGGGGTGGCGACAAGTGCGCTGGTACTCTCGTTTGCCATGGTGCTGCAGAAAAAGTACGGTACGGTAGACATCGATAAGATACGGAGGCTCCACGGATGACTTTTGCCGATTTCATCGTCACCAATTCACCGGCACTGCTGGTAGCCCTCCCGCTGTTTGCGGCATTCCTCAGTCCGGTTATGGGAAAAATTTCCACAACGGCCAGGAACACGTGGGTGATGGGGATGATGCTTGTCACCGCGGCGGTTGCGTTCGTCCTCGCGTTCCGGGTGTTCGCAACCGGCCCCGTTCTCTACGTGTTCGGTGCCGCTGCAGCAAATCTTGCCGTCCCGCTGGATTCCGGGGGCATCCCGATACGGATTATCTTCACCGTTGATGCAATAAGCGCGTTCATGGACATCATCTGTGCGATTGTCGGGACATCGGTCCTTTTGTATTCACTGTCTTCTGAGTCCCGCAACAGCAGTCTCGATGGTTATTACACCCTGTTTTTCCTGATGATCTCCGGTGTCTTCGGGATGGTCTCCACCGGGGATATCTTCAACTTCTTCGTATTTTTGGAGATCCTTTCCCTTGCATCAGCCGGGCTGATCGCGTACCGGATTGACGGGGGGATTGCAGTCGAGGCTGCATTGAAATATCTCGTACTTTCCACGCTCGGTGCGATCCTCGTCCTGTTTGCCATCGGCATCTACTACGGCCAGTATAACGCCCTCAACATCGCGATGATTGCGCAGAGGATGCAGTTTACAATGCTGGACAAGATCGCGCTTGTCCTCCTCGTCGCTGCACTTGCGATGAAGTGCGGGGCCGTGCCCCTGCATTTCTGGACACCGGATGCTTACTCCATGGCGCCTTCATCGGTAACGGCATTCCTAGTGGTTGCAAGCCAGGCAAGCCTGTACGGGCTCTTCCGGGTGGTGTTCACCATGTATAATGTCACCATGAACTGCGCCACCGTGGGCTGGATCATCATCATCCTCGGCGTGCTCTCCATGGTGGTCGGGGTGACGATGGCAATTCCCCAGAAAGACATCAAGCGCCTGATGGCATACCACGCGGTCTCCCAGACCGGGTATATGCTTCTTGGTGTCGGTGTCGGGCTCGCGGTGCTCGGCAACGCCGCACTCACAAGCGCGTACGGGTTTATGGCAATGGAAGGGGGCATCTTCCATATCTTCAACCATGCGATGTACAAGGGGCTCCTCTTCCTGACTGCAGGAGCAATATTCTACCGGATCGGTACCCGAGACCTCAACAAAATGGGCGGGCTCGGGCACACCATGAAGTACACCATGATCTTCTTCATTATCGGTGCCCTCGCAATCGCAGGAATCCCGCCCTTCAATGGTTTTGCCTCAAAACTGATGATCTACGAGTCCGTCTACCTCTTCAACCCGCTCCTTGCGATCATCGCGATGGTTGTTTCAATCCTCACACTCGCCTCGTTTGTCAAGGTCTTCCATTCAGTATTCATGGGGCCGAAGCTTCCGGAGTATGCAGAGGTTAAGGAAGCCCCGCTTCCGATGCTGATCGGCATGGGTGTCCTTGCTGCAATCGTCATCCTCTTTGGCCTGTTCCCGCAGCCGGTGGTGGACATGCTTGTCGCCCCTGCCGCCCATGCGCTGGCAAACCAGGGCGGGTATATCGCATCAGTACTGGGAGGTGCCTGAGATGGACCTGACCGCACCGGTGCTGACCGGGTATGGCATATGGGCACCTGTTGCCTGGCTGGCTGCATTCGTGGCTGCCACCATCGTTGTGTACATCCTCTGGAAAACGGGAGAGTCCTCGTACAAGAAAGGGACTGAGCAGGGGCGCCCCTACCTCTCCGGAAATGCGGAACCGGAGAAGGGGGCAGTCCATATCAGGGCCAGCAACCTGTACTGGGGATTTTTGCAGGCGCTCAAAGGCTATTATGACGCCATTGTGCCAATGCACACGGGGGTGCTCACCGATTATATGGTCTGGTTTGTTGCCGTAACCGCGGTGCTTCTTGTCATTATCGGGGTGCTATCATGAAACTGACAAAATCCTTCAACCGTTCGCTATGGGTGTTCCACCTCAACACCGGCTCCTGCAATGGCTGCGAGATCGAGATTGTGGCAACAATCACCCCGCGATATGACCCCGAGCGCTTCGGCATGAAACTGGTGGGCTCGCCAAAGCATGCCGATGTCCTGCTGGTGACCGGGCCGGTGACAAAAAAGATGGCGCAGAAAGTCCGGAGGGTCTACGAGCAGGTTCCTGATCCAAAGCTGGTCATGTGCATCGGCACATGCGGCCAGTCTGGCGGGGTCTTCTATGACTCGTACAACCTTGACGGACCGATCGACCAGATACTTCCTGTCGATGTGTATGTTCCCGGGTGCCCACCCCGGCCGGAAGCAATCATCTTCGGTGTCGTAAAGGCATTGGAGAAACTGGAGCGGCTGGAGGCGGCACAATGAACGGGACACCGCATCTCACCCCCCCGCAGGTTGTCGATCTCTACAAGGCAGAGTTCGGGGCAGGTATTCTCGATGCCAGAATCACCGAACGCGGGGAAGGTGCGAAAAAGACAAAGGGCTACAATATCTGGATCCGGCTCGACCGGAAACTCCTCAAACCTGCGATCAAAAAACTCATTGATATCAGGTTCCCGCACTTCGCGGTGATCGCAGGAAATGATCTCGGGGATGAGATTGAACTCCTCTACATCATGTCAGTCTTCTATGGCACGAAATTCGGCGAGTACATGATAACCTTCGGGATCCGTCTCCCCAAAACCGACCTTACAGTGCCCACCATCACCGATCTCATACCCGGCGCCCTGTTATCGGAACGCGAAAAACAGGAGTTTTTCGGCATTACGGTGACAGATATCCCGGACGGGCGAAGGCTCTTCCTTCCCGATGATTTCCCGCAGGGAGTTTACCCGTGGAGGAAGGACGAGACGGGGATAAAGCCCGAGATGGTAAGGGAACTGTGGGCCATCAACCGGCCAAAGGATCGCCCGGTACCACCGGTCCCGGAAAAACCGGTTCCGGAAAAGAAACCTGTTGCAGAAGTGCCGGCAGCTGAAGGAAAGGAGAAAAAAGCGGGGGGCGCAGCAGAATGAACGGCGATACAACGAAAAAATCGACTCCCTATACGGTCCCGATCGGGCCGGTACATCCGGCATTAAAAGAGCCGGTCATGTTCACCTTCAAGGTGGAGGGGGAAGTGGTCAAATCGGTGGACTTTGCCCCGGGCAATACCCACCGGGGCATCGAATGGATGGGCATGAGGAGGAACCCGGTCCAGATCGTCCACCTCACCGACAGGATATGCGGCATCTGCGGGATTGTGCACTCGCTCTCGTTTGCACGGGCGGTAGAGCAGATTGCCGAGATCGAAGTCCCCCAACGCGCCGACTACATCAGGACCATCCTGCACGAGCTCGAGCGGATGCAGTCGCATATCCTGTGGGCAGGAGTGGCAGCCCACGAACTCGGGTTCGATACGCTCCTCTTCCTTACATGGCGGGTGAGGGAGCAGGCGATGGACCTTATCGAGAACCTCACCGGCAACCGGGTGAACTACGGGATTATCCAGATCGGCGGCGTCCGCAGGGATATCAGTGACGACCAGATCCCTTTAATCAAACAGGGCCTTGACTACTACCGGGGGCTGCTTGCCCAGATGAAGACCGTGTTTCTTGACGACAGCACCATACGCATGCGGTGCAGGGGCCACGGTCTTCTGAGCTACCGGGATGCCGAGCTCCTCTGTGCCATCGGGCCGACTGCACGGGCATCGGGCGTCGCCATGGATGTCCGGCACGATTACCCCTACTGCGCATATGGCGACCTCGATGTCCACCCCATCATTCCCCCGCAGGAATTCGGGGGACCTCAGGGGGACGTGTACGACCGGATCATCGTGAGGCTCCTCGAAATCGCCCAGTCCATCGATATCATCCAGCAGTGCCTGGACAACATGCCTGCCGGAGAGATCCTCTGGGAGAAGAAGCTGCCCAAGCTGCTCCTTACCTTAAAAAAGGCACAGGGTGAGGCGATTGGCAGGGTGGAGGCCCCGAGAGGAGAGTGCATGCACTATGTC
This sequence comes from Methanoregula sp., assembly GCA_026625165.1. Lineage (NCBI taxonomy): Archaea > Methanobacteriati > Methanobacteriota > Methanomicrobia > Methanomicrobiales > Methanoregulaceae > Methanoregula > Methanoregula sp. Next base: position 34,087 of record CP112999.1, read on the forward strand.
CGGATGGACGGTAATGACTCCCCGGCGACATGGAAGGTGAAAGCGTCCTCCTACAGCAACCTGATGTCATGGATCCCCATGCTCAGGGGCGAGCAGCTGGCAGACGTCCCCATCATCGTCGCATCCATTGATCCCTGCATGTCCTGTACGGACCGGGTCTCTGTCATACGGGACGGTGGTTCTCCGGGTTACCTGACAAAGGAAGAGCTGACACGGCTCTCCGTTGAAAAGACAAGGAGGATTGAACAATGCCATTAGACCTGATCCGGACGGTGGCAGGAGCAATTCTTGTCGGGATCTTCGGACTACTTGTCGCAATATTCCTGCTAGGTGTTGACCGGATCCTGACTGCACGGATGCAGGCCCGCATCGGGCCCCCGCTCAGCCAACCCCTTACAGACTTACGCAAGCTCTTCACCAAGGAGAATGTGGTGCCCGCAAATGCCATCCCCTGGCTCTTCAACATGGCGCCTGTTGTGGCACTTGCATCAGCCCTCACCATCCTGCTCTACATACCTATCGGCGGGTTTGAACCGGTCCTTTCCGGCGGTGGAGACCTGGTACTGGTCATGTATCTCCTGACCCTGCCGGCCCTCGCACTTGTTGCCGGGGGTTTTGCATCCGGGTCACCGTACGCCACCGTGGGGGCGCAGAGGGAGATGGTGACCATGATCGCGTACGAGTTCCCGCTTGCCGTTGTCATCATCGCCATTGCGTGGAAGCTTGCCGCTTCCGGCATCCCGCTCCCGTTTATGCTGGCAAGCGTGCAGGCCAATCCTGTCTGGGGGCTTGTGGGGCCGCTTGGGATTATCGGCGCCCTGATCCTGTTTGTTGTTCTCATCATCGTAACCCCGGCAGAACTCTCCCGCATCCCGTTTGACACCCCCGAAGCGGAAACGGAACTTGCAGGGGGGATCCTCGTGGAATATTCAGGAAAGAACCTTGCCCTCTTCACGCTCACGCAGGGTGTGAAGACCGTGGTCATGGCATCGCTTGTTGTGGCGCTCTTTATCCCGTACCGGCTCTCCGCATTACTTCCGGCACCGGCGATCCTGCAACCGGTTCTTGACCTGCTGTTCTACCTTGTCCTTGTAGTGCTGGTAGCTTTTGTATCGGTAAGCCTGATCCGGGTTTCCATGGCCCGGTTCCGCATCAACCAGGTTGTTTCGGTGTACTGGATATACCTCAGCCTCATCGGCATTACCGGCCTGCTGCTTGTAATGGCCGATCATTTCCTGAGGGGGGTGTGACCATGGCCCGCCTTCCCATGGTGCCTGAACTGCTCAGGCAGCTCTTCAGAAAACCGGCCACCAACGCGTTTCCGGCCCGCTACCTCCCGCCATCGGTCACAGAGTTCCTTTCGCAGGTGGCAAAGGGCAAAGCGGCCATCAGCCCGCCTGTGCCGGCACCCCCGAAATTCCGGGGAAAAATCGCATATGACCGGGAGTCGTGCATCGGCTGTTCGCTCTGCATCAAGGTCTGCCCGGCGCATGCAATCGAATTCCTCCCGTCAACAAAGCGTGTCCGCATCTATGTCACCCAGTGCATCTTCTGCTCCCAGTGCAATGACATCTGCCCTAAGGACTGCCTGCACATGACCCCGGAGTTCCTGCTTGCCTGCGAGGACAGGTACGCGGATACCCAGATTGTGGAGTAGCCGGCAACAGCTTCCTTTTTGATATTTTTTTTATCGCCCGACGGACCGTTTGCCGGTAAATATTAAAAAAGATCCCGCCGGGCAGCATCCGGCTTGCGTGAGTCCTGCCACCGGTTAATCTCATTTCAGGACCGGGACCCGGTCAATTCTTCCGGCCATGAGCTCCTCTACAAGCCGGTCCGCCCCTTCCCTTACCCGTGCCGAGATCTCCTCCCCTGCGGCAACCCGGTCCGGCTGGATGCCGATCAGGACGATCCGGCCGGCACAGTCCGCGACAAAATCGATGAGCATTGAGAGTGGGAGCTGGTGGGTCCCGATACTTACGTCTGAAATCCTGTGCCGTGGGATGACCCGGTACTCTCCCGGGGAAAGCCCCATTGCCGCAGCATCGACAAGCACAAGGCAGCCGGGGCGGGTCTTCCGGATGATCCCGGTGAAATTCTCCGGGGCGGTTCCGCAGGAGAGCGGGATCCAGCCCTCCTTCCTGAACCGTTCGGCCACATAGGTACCGGCGCCATCGTCCCCGTTTACCGGGTTGCCGATACCAAGCAGGATGTTTGTTGCCATGATCTAAAGGGTGATACCGTCTCTTTTTTTGCCCGGCAGTCCGGGGCCGTTACCCGAACTCCTGTATTTCCGGGCGGAGTGTCTGCAGGTCCACAACGACCGCCTGTGCCGGGGTCGGGTTGACGTTCATCTGTTTCTGGAACGAGGTCTGCGACTGCCATGTGCCGGCATTGATGCCCAGCACGCCCCGGTAGGTCGTGATCCCCCTGATGTGGACATGGCCGGTATGCAGGATCTCGGGGACCGGATCGATAATCATCCTGTCCTGCCTGCCTGCAGCAATCGGCGTCTTCCTGCCGTATGCCGGGGCAAGGTGCCGGCGCTGGAGCATCTCCTCCATCATCTTCCCGCTCTTTTCGTAACTTGCGCCCGGGATAAGGCCGATCATGTCGTCAATCGACCTGCCGTGATACATCAGGATCCTGACCCCCTGCAGGTTGACAAGCGCCGGGTTCTCGACAAGGGTGCAGTTGGCGGGGAACTTACCGGTGAACTGCTCCGGGATCACGGGCTGGGGCTCGGCCCCCCGCACTACGTCATGGTTGCCCGGGGCAACAATGATCTGCACACTTGAAGGCAGGTCACGGAGCATTTCACCAAACCGGTCGTACTGCTCGTATATGTTTTTGATTGAGAGTTCCTGCTCCTGTCCCGGGAACACCCCGATACCGTCAACAAGGTCGCCGGCGATCAGCAGGTATGGCGTCGGGTCGTCCTGCAGCCAGTCGGCAAACCGGTTCCATTCCTTCTCGAGGAACGTGTTGCTGCCCACGTGCGTATCCGAGATCAGGACTGCCTTTCCCGGCATATCGCTTGTAAACGGGGTATTGTCTATGCGGATATCGGGGCGGAAGAGCTGTTCGGCAAAGAAGAGTTTCCCGTCATGCGACAGCTTCCCGCGGACGCCAATCGTCTCGTCAGGGATGATCCGTTCCCCATCGGGAAACACCGGCCGGTCTTTCCGAAATAGCACCGGGATGGTACCGGTGGGGTCTTCGAGCTCGGCGATGCGGTGGCCGTTTTTTGTGCTCTTGACTTCGACAACCATTCCGATGACCGTGCACTCCTCCTGCCGGTACCGGGTGGAGCGGATAAGCCCCTCGATCGGCATTGCCCCGGTACGGCTCCGGATCATGCCGCCCAGCCGCTGGTACCGGTCACGGAAATAGTGGAGGAAGTCGGCAGTCCCGTTCACGCCCCCGCTTGTCCCGGCACTCCCGCTGACAATATCGACCGCCGGGGTTGCCAGAAACCGGGTCCCGTCGCGCAGCGTGCTCATGCCCGGTATGCATTTTGGGGTGACGACAACGGTGCCCGGCGGGGCCTGCGCAATGATCTGCCCGACAAGGTCAAGGTCGCCCTTCTCCTGGATGTACCGCACGACATCTGGGTGCACCTGGTGTTTTGCCTCAAGGAACCGGAGCGCGATCTGCTGCGCATCGAGCATGAATAATGTATTGCCGGCAGGATGGATATAGCATATCATCCCCGTGCTTTCACGCCGGAGCGTCCGGCCGGTTTCCCTTTTTTTTAATTTTTTGCTACCGCACCTTCACGCGGATCTGCGATTCCCTCTCTTTTCTCTCTTCGAGTCCGCATGAGGTTTTTTGACCATCCCGGCAGGCGGAACGGTGCTGTATATTAACCGCCACATCCAACAGAGAGCAGGAGAATGGCAGGGGAGAGGGAGCAAACGGGCATTCGGGCACGAATTGAGCAGTTCCGGACGAGTGAACACTGGGTCGTCTCGCTTGCCCGGGACATCCTGTGGCTCGTTGCAGTTGTCGGGGGGATCGCACTTGCGCTCTACCTTATCTGCGGGACATGGCCGGCAGTCGTCACGATCGAGTCCGAGAGCATGGTGCCGCACATGAACGTGGGCGATCTGGTCGTCGTCGTGCAGAAAGACAGGTACGGGGAGTTTCAGACATGGGACGAAGGCAAAAAGACAAGTACGATTCGGTTCGGCGATTACGGCGACGTCCTCATCTACCAGCCAAACGGCGCAAACAACCCCGTCCTCCCCATCCCGCTCATCTCGAAGGGAGTCCACCCGATCATCCACCGTGCGATGACAATCGCCGTCGCCGGCACTCCGGTGCCCTCGTATATCAACCCGTACCGGGGCCAGCTCACCCCATCGGAATATCTCCCTTTGAGCACGGGCAATACAACCGTTGAAGGGTTTACTCTCCTGTATACCGGCACCTGGAACGAATCGGTAAACATTGTGCCGGGAAAAAAAGACCTCTATATCCAGACTCCTGACGGGCGGTATGTGCTGCCCGCCGCCTTCATCACGCCCGGCGCGGGATATGTGTGGGTGCACGGGGAACCGTCAGTGCATAGCGGCTACATCACAAAGGGTGACAATAATATCGCAAGCGACCAGGCAAGCGCCATTGCCGGTCTCGGGGCGCTTGAACCCGTAAAGGATGAGTGGGTCATAGGAAAAGCACTCTTTGCCATCCCGCTTGTCGGCTTGCTTCCGCTCCATATCGTGGAAGTGATCATTGTGGTCGTCGCCATCATGGTGATCCATGAACTGTACCTGCGGCGAAAAGGGAACGGGCCGGAGAAATCGCAGAAGAAGTCCGGTAAGAAAAAGCGGTGACCGGCAGGGCACTCAGACAGAAGGAGACGTTATACGATCCGGTGCACGGACCGGCCCTTTTTTAAAAAAAGAAAAATGGAATTTTTTTGTGCCGTATCATCCGGCAGGTTTCCCTTTCTTCTGAATTTGTTTTTCTTCTACAAGATAATTGATCACATTTTCCGAGATATCCGCTGCATATTCCCCCGATCTCCTGAGACTCTCCGTGATGTAGCCGAGCGCGATGGCATCGGGAGTCTCCTGCTGGAGCACCAGATTGTTGATCTCCCCGCAAAGGGATTCGAGCACCTGCACGGACTCGATGTTCTTATTTGACTTTTTCATATCGTTATTGAAAAACGAAACAATGCTCCGGTCGAAGATGCCGACCGAAAGCTCGCTTGCCTTTGCGATCTTTTCGATGATTGCCGGATCGATGTCTTTTGTCAGGATTGCCTGTGCGTTGTCTACAATCCGTTCCGCATGATCGCCAATCCGCTCGATGATCCGGCTGATCACGAAGTAGTGCACCGCTGTTCCAGATGTAATCCCCATCTTTTTTGAAAGTGCGACATTGGACAGGATCATGTGCGTCTGCCGGGCGATGAGCCAGTGGAGGCGATCCACGTCATTGTCGCGGGCGGTCACATCGGCAGCAAGCGACTGGTTTCCTGTCCTTATCGCTGTGATCGCATCCTCGTGCATCGCTTTTACTATCACAAACATCCGCTTGATGGTGTTTGCAAACGGCATCTCCGACGGGTTGAGCAGGTCTTTTAATGTGATAACCATATCATTCTCTTCGACAACTTCCTGCCCGATCGTCATCTGGGTGAAATTCCGGACCACCGCCCTGACAAACGGTTGTAACCGTTCTTTTGATGTAATCACGATCGTGGTGATGCCCGAGATATATGCACCGATCAACAGCCGGAACAGGTACGCCGGTTCTGTAATCCCGTCTACAGTTAAATCCAATTTCCGCTGCAGGGACTCTGGTTCAATGGTCTTTGTTACAAGCAGCGTCCCATCTGCCTGGAACTCAATCCCGAGCGGATCGTTCTTCTTGATCTTCTGGTCATCAATCCATTCCTTCGGCAGCGTCACAACGTATGATGACCCACCGGTAAACTGGACTCTCCGGATCTCCACAGTATTCACACCCTCCAGCGGCAGATATCCTGTATTACTCTATCTTCTCCATTGACAATATATATAACTATATTCTATGTCGAAAAAGGGTATATCTTCCGCTGGTAATCTCATGAAAGAACACCATGAACAAGCGAACACATTCCAGTCTTTTCGTGACGCTGGGCCTCGTCATACTGCTCGTCGGAGCAATGGCGGTGGCCGGCTGTACTGATAGTGCGAAGAAAACCAGCCCGGCAACACTCGTTCCGACAACTGCTGTACTCACTCCATCACAGGCACCCGTATCAACACCGGCGGCGCACCAGAGTGTTGCGACCCCCAGAACTACTGCTCCGGCAATCCCGGGTTCAAAAGGGAAACTGAAGGTCAGCGGTTCAACAACAGTTTTACCAATCGCCCAGAAAGCTGCCGAAGCTTTCATGGCCACCAACCCGAATGCTGATATTCAGGTAACCGGTGGCGGGTCAGGGGTCGGCGTCCAGCAGATTGGTGAAAAATCTGTTGACATCGGCATGTCCTCGCGAGAATTAAGTGCATCAGAGAAAACCAAATACCCGGCACTTGTGAAAACCGTAGTGGCAAAAGACGGGATCGCAATTATTGTCAACCCGGCAAATGAGGTCAAGGTCGTTTCTGCTGATGCGGCAAAGGATATCTATACCGGGAAAATTACCAAGTGGACCGAGATCCTTGGCGGTAATGTTCCCAATACCAACAACTTCATCGTGGTCGTAGGCCGCGACAGTGCATCAGGTACCCGCGAGTTCTTTGACAAGGATAGTGCCGGTATCCTCAAAGGAGCCGCACCGGTAAAATCCATGCTCGAGAAGAACTCCAACGGCGCAATCATCCAGACCATCGCCCAGACTCCGGGTGCAATCGGTTATGTTTCCATCGGGTTTGTCGATAAAAGTGTAAAGGCACTCCCCATCTGGTGGAACGATCCAAACAAGGCTGTCTCACCGACAAGGGAAAATGTGCTCGACAGGAGCTACCCGATTAACCGTGAACTGTTCATGTTCACCAATGGCCAGCCCGCCGGGCTTGCAAAGGACTACATCGATTTCATCCTGAGCCCGGATGGACAGAAGATTGTCTCTGAAGAAGGGTACGTATCAGTCACATGAGACTGGTGACGGGATAATCCAGGGACATTTTTTCTTGTATGAGACCTTCAAATGGAACAACGGGAAAGTATATCTCAGCTGATATCCGGAGGGCTGTCTCCCTAAAATCAGCAGCAACATCCCGCGAGCAAAAAGAAACAGCAATCAGGACAATCTGGTTCCTTGCCGCCACATCTGCAATCATCGCGATCTTCTTCATCCTGCTGTTTCTTCTGCGTGACAGCTTGCCGGTATTTGAAAACACCGGGATTATCCCTTTCCTTACCGTCACGACATGGTACCCGACAGGTAACCCGCCGGAGTATGGCATCTTTGTCCTGATTGTCGGGACCGTGCTGGTCACCCTCGGGGCAATGGCCTTTGCCATCCCGTTATCGATCGGGTGTGCAATCTACATCTCCGAGCTCGCCCCCTTGTGGGCAAAGAACATTCTCAAACCGGCAATCGAACTTCTCGCAGGAATACCCTCGGTAGTCTATGGCTTTTTCGGGCTTGTTGTCCTTACCGACGTGATACGTACAACGTTCGATACTCCCACCGGTGAAACATGGCTTGCCGGATCCATCCTGCTGGGCATCATGGCACTCCCCACCATCATCAGCATCTCAGAGGATGCCATCAGCATGGTGCCTCGGGAGTACAAAGAAGGGTCACTTGCGATCGGTGCCACGCGCTGGCAGACGATCAGCAGGGTCATCGTCCCGGGTGCTCTTTCAGGGATCACTGCGGCGATTATCCTCGGGTTCGGGCGGGCGATCGGGGAGACCATGGCAGTCCTGATGGTGACCGGGAATGCGGCCATCATCCCCGATCCGATCTGGAATGTCCTTTCACCGGTCAGAACCCTCACCGGAACACTGGGTATCGAGATGGGTGAAGTCGCGGTGGGCAGCAATCACTATGCGGCGCTCTTCGGCATTGCAGCAGTCCTCCTTGCCATAACGCTGATTGTAAACTCCATCGCAGTCATGATCCTGACCAATCTCCGCGAGCGTCATATGGGCGGGGCACACAGGAAATATATTGCCCTGCAAACCCTCATGGAATGGATCAAGCGGCCCCTTACCATCGGCGGATTCCTTCTTTTTCTCATTGCATTTTTTCTGGTTGTGCCCCTATATCTGGCCGTACCCCTCCTTGCCTGTTTCGGTGCCGGGTACTTCCTCAAAGGCCGTCTCAAACCAAAACAGGCAGAGAAGGTTGCATTCAGCTTCATCGTCACATCGGTCATCATCGTCCTCCTCATCCTTATCATTCTCCTCCAGGATATTGTCGTCCACGGTCTTCCTGCCCTTTCATGGGAATTTTTAACCCAGCCCCCCAAAGATCTCGGGCGTGCGGGAGGGATCTTCCCGGCAATTGTCGGGACATTCTACCTTGTTACTGGCGCAATACTCATCGCGCTGCCACTCGGTGTGGGTGCAGCGATCTACCTCATCGAATATACCAAAGAGGGCAGGGTCACCCGGTTTATCCGCATCGCAGTTGATTTATTGAACGGCACCCCGTCGATCGTCTTCGGGCTCTTTGGCTTGGCATTCCTTGTCTACTTCCTGAACTTTGGCGTCTCGCTGATCGCGGGGCAGGTCACGCTCGCACTCATGGTCCTGCCCACGATGATCCGCGCCACAGAGGAGTCGTTAAAGAACATCCCGCAATCACTGAGGGAGGGAAGCCTTGCACTGGGAGCGACCCGCTGGCAGACGATATACCGGGTTGTCCTGCCACCGGCAGTACCCGGTATCGTCACCGGTACTATCCTGTCCATCGGCAGGGCTGCAGGAGAAACGGCGCCGATCATGTTCACTGCCGTTGTCTTTTCCCAGAGATATCTCACAAGCTCGGTCTTTGAACCTGTGATGGCACTGCCCTACCACCTCTACATCCTTGCCACAAATGTGCCGGGCTCTTCGGCCAACAAGTACGGGACTGCGCTGGTACTCCTGCTCCTTGTGACCGGGATTTACTCGGTCGCGATCTTTGTGAGAACCAATTTCCAGAAAAAATTGCGGGGTTAATATGGCCTGTGAAGCGATCATTTCATCAAACGAACTCAATCTCTGGTACCATGATACTCATGCACTCCAGTCTGTCACCATGAAGATTCCCAAAAACAAGGTAACGGCGCTGATCGGCCCGTCCGGTTGCGGCAAATCGACACTGCTGCGCTGCTTCAACCGGTTAAACGACCTCATCGACCATGTCACGATTACGGGGGAGATTACCCTTGACAACCACAACATCCATGCACCCGGGACTGATGTTGTCATGCTCCGCAAAAGAGTCGGCATGGTGTTCCAGAAACCCAACCCGTTCCCGAAGTCCGTGTACGAGAACGTCGCTTACGGGCCGCGGGTCCATGGTGTGAGGGATAACCGGGAAATTGACACGATTGTTGAGCAGAGCCTCTGCCATGCCGCGCTCTGGGACGAGGTAAAAGACCGGCTTGATGATTCGGCGCTCGGCCTCTCCGGCGGACAGCAGCAGCGCCTCTGTATCGCACGGACGCTTGCAGTTGGCCCCGAGGTGATCCTGATGGATGAGCCATGCTCGTCACTCGACCCGATTGCTACGGCAAAGATCGAGAACCTGATTGACATGCTCAAACAGGAATATACCGTTATCATCGTCACGCATAATATGCAGCAGGCTGCACGGGTGAGTGATTATACCGGGTTTATGTACCTGGGAAAACTCATTGAGTGTGGCAGGACCAAGCAGATCTTCGAACACCCAAAAGAAGAACTTACAGAGAATTACATTACCGGGCGGTTCGGGTAGGTGATCAGTTATGTCAGAAAAATTTCATGCGGAACTGAATAACCTGAAGCAGGATACAGTTGAAATGGCTGAATTCGGGCGATACATGCTCCGGACAGCAGTCGATGCGCTTATCCAGCAGGATGTGGGCCTTGCGGAGTCGGTCGTGGCAAAAAAAGAGGAGATCCACGGGATGGAAGTGCAGATAGAAGAAAATTGCTACCAGCTGATTGCGCTCTACCAGCCGATGGCAAAGGACATGCGGGTCATTGCCTGCACATTAAAAGTTGCAACAGCGTCAATGCGCATTGGGCGGTACGGCAAGGTGATCGCAAAGATCGTAAAGGAGATCTCGGATAAACCTCATATCGCGAACCTGATGAGCATACCCCACATGGCAGACCTCGTCATAGAGATGGTTGATGATGCGGTCCGGGCATACAAATCAGATGATATCACACAGATTGCAGAATTTTCCTCGCGTGATGATACCATCGATGCACTCCGGCACTCTATCTTCCGTGAGGGGATCACCTACATGATGGAGGACCCCAAGAATATCCCGCGCTGCACGCACTACATCATGGTCGCCCGGTACCTGGAACGGTGCGCCGACCATGCATGCAAAATAGCAGAGAATGTGCACTATATGCAGACGGGAGAACGCATCGAGATCAAATAAGTGTGCAGCGGGATTCCAACCTTTCATCAGATTAACTTTTTAAAAAAGGATGCCATCATGGGTGTCGGTGCAACACGGGGATCTTCTGCTGTCCAGTGGGGGACTGTGCGCCGGATTGTGACTGCATGGGTCATCACGATCCCCATCACCGCAGCCTGTTCCTTTGCCTGCTCTGTCCTGTACAGCGTGATCTTTCCATAAAAAAACACTTGAGTTCTCACTCCCCTGCCTCCCTGATTTTAAAATGCAAAACCGGTTTTTTTAAGACGCACTACTAAAAAATCTTAATATGTATTGAGGGTCGTCATCACAATTTTTAATGGGCTTTACCAGCATGCTCAGACCGGAAATATCCGGGTGATAATTAAAAAAAGAGACGGGGGCCGGGGGACTGGTTTTAGACAATCCGCGACCTTTCTGATGATTTGTCTTCCTAAAACCAAAATTAAATCCATATATGCCCGCAAAGGCAAAAGGAATCAGGAAAAATAATTAAAGAAGGTCCAGCGCCTGCCGCCCGGTCATCCCGGTCCGGATCCCGCGCCCCATCGCCGAGCGGTTTGCCTCTTTTACGATCCCTTTGAGGATATCATCTGTATCAACAATCGACGGGCCGGTTGCCGGTCTCACCTTTGCGGCAGGGTAACTGAACGAGTCCAGTGCCGAAACGTCAAAAGCCCCGCACCCCACCAGCCCGACATCGGTCCTGATGGCGACAAGGTTTGCAGGACCAAGGGGGATGACAAAGCCGTCCGCTTCTTTTTTTGCCAGCTTGATTATATGGTGCTCCATAACACAACCTCTTTAGCACAATTGAGCGGTAAGGAAATAATAAGATATTGAAGACAGCTGCGCTGGATTTATCGTGCCTTGTGCGCTATACTGCGGAGTGCAGGTTGTGAAGGTGCATGGATAGCCTCAAAGAACTTCTGGATGATGTCGCGGCGGGTCACCGCCTGAATTCACGGGAAGCGCTCCTGCTCTTCCGCACCCATAACCGGGCTGTCTGGGACGTGGCAGCAGCAGCGGATGCCGTGAGGCACGAGAAGGCAGGCGATGCGGTGACCTATGTCCGGAACCAGAACATCAACGTCACCAACCTCTGCGTCAATGCCTGCGGGTTCTGCGGTTTCTCGAAAAAACCCGGCGACCCGGGCGTCTATTTCCACGACCGGGAGGAAATCTTAAAAAAAGCAGCGCAGGCCAAAAAGCGAAACGTGACCGAGATATGCACGGTCAGCGGGCTGCACCCGGATTTTAACGCACAGTCCTATTGTGATACGTACCGTTGGATTCGCGAGGCGGCGCCGGGCGTCCATATCCACGCGAGCAACCCGATGGAGGTCGCGTATGCGGCAAAGAAGAGCCGGATATCCACAGAAGACGTGCTCTCGCGGATGAGGGACGCCGGGCTGGGATCGATGTGCGGCACGGCGGCGGAGATCCTTGTTGACAGTGTGCGCAAAACGATCTGCCCGCAGAAGGTCAGCACAAAGGAGTGGGTGCGGATCATCAAAGAGGCGCATTACCTTGGCATCCCCACGACCGCCACCATCATGTACGGGCACTGCGAAAGCGACATCGACCGGTTAAAACACCTTGAAATCCTGCGGGAGATCCAGGACGAGACCGGAGGTTTTACCGAGTTTGTCCCGCTCTCATTCATCCACATGAACACCCCGCTCTACAAAAAAGGGGTCGCCCGTGCAGGGGCAACCGGCAGGGAAGACCTGCTTATGGTCGCAGTTTCGCGGTTGTTTTTGGACAATTTTAAAAACATACAGGTCTCGTGGGTGAAGGAAGGCGTCAGGCTTGCGCAGCTCGGGCTGATTGCCGGTGCAAACGACCTCGGCGGCACGATGTTTGAGGAGAGCATCTCAAAAGGTGCCGGGGCAACCAATACCGATTACCTTGACCCGGAAGAGATGCGGAGGATTGCCGGGGATATCGGGAGGAAGCTTGTCCAGCGAAGCACACTCTATGAGTTACTTTCCTGAAAAATATGGCATGAAAAAGTCACGTCTTTTTTTATCAGACATGCAATGAGAACTCTCCGATCCTCATTCCCGTCCGGCTTGTTTTTTGCCGGACGTGCCTGAAAGGCTCTTCCTTTTATCCCCGTTTTTTTTGGAATTTTACAGGTAGTTTATTCTTTTTCCTTTACCACGATGGTAAATGAAGTCCCCGCTGTCCGGTCAAGTTCAATCGTCCCGAAGAGCTGTTCCACCAGTGATATGACAAGCCGGAGACCGAGTGTTTTTCCGTTTCGCCAGTCCAAATCCGCCGGGAGTCCCGCTCCGGTATCTTTGAACAGGATCGTGAGCATATCATTTTCCCGTTTAATCCCGATGGAAATCTCGCCCTTTCTCCCTCCAGGGAATGCATGTTTTAAGGAATTGGAGAGCAGTTCGTTGAGGATAAGTCCGACCGGGATTGCCGTGTTGATGCCCACAGAAATACCAGAGATGTCTGTTTTCAGGGCGACATCCTGCCGCCTCACACCGTAGAAATCGACAAGGTTTCGCCCGAGGAACTTTACATACCCGTCAAGGTCGATCTTTGAGATGTCTTCGGACTGGTACAGTCTTTCATGGACAAGGGACATTGCTTTGAGCCGGTTCTGGCTTTCTTTAATGATCTGTTGCGTCTTCTCATCCTTGATATACCGTGACTGGAGATTCAAGAGCGAAATGATGATCTGCAGGTTGTTTTTCACCCGGTGGTGAATCTCGCGGAGCAGCACGACTTTTTCCTGCAGGGATGCGTTCAGTTCTCCGGTACGGGATATAACCTGCTTTTCCAGTTCTTCGGTGAAGTGTTTTTGCAGTTCTTCGGCCTTTTTCCGTTCGGTGACGTCAACACCAATTGCGACATAGCCGGTCGCGGCTCCTTTTGCATCCGGCAGACTGCGGGTATTCCACAGGATTGTTTTCTTTGTGCCGTTTTTACAGTGGATGATGGTTTCAAGGTTCTCCAGGAAATTGTTCTGGCTGATGATACGTTCGATATTTTTAGTGATCGTTTTACGGTACTCTTTATCCGGATAGAGCTTTTTCCAGACCGTACTGTTCCCCTTTACCTCCTGTTCCCCGTACCCGCTGATATCCTCTGCTGCCTGGTTCCATGTTTGTATATTGCCATGAGGATCGAGCACCATCAGCAAGACATTGGCGTTTGATATGATGCTGGTCTGGAACAGGTTCATCGCGCGGATCTCTTCTTCTGCCTTTTTGCGATCGGTAATATCTTCAAGCGTTTCTACGGCTCCGATAATCAGGCCGGAGGAATCGTTGATTGGGGCGGCGGTGAAATGAAGCCATGTCCCATTCTCTCCCATATGAGGGAAGAAATCCGTTGCTTCGTACGCCCCGTCAACAATCCTGGATTTTGCATATTTGCCCTCGTACCACTGTGGGATCTTTTCGGTTGCCCCGTCCACCAGCAGGTCAGCCATGCAGGGGCGTTCTTTTAAATAAAACGCCCGCCACTGCTGGTTTGTACCAAGCAATTCTCCGGCTTTAATCCCGCTGTATTTTTCAAGAGCACTGTTCCAGAAAATGACCCGGTGATCCCGGTCAATGACAAATTTCGGGATTGGAGAAGCCTGAATAATAGAATTCAACCGGGACTCGCTATCTCGCAGCTCTGCCTCTGCCTTCCTGCGCCCGGTGATGTCGACAAACGCCACCACCGCACCGGTAACCACACCGTTCCGCCGCCGGGGGTATGACCAGATCTCGGCAGAAAAACACGTCCCGTCTGCCCGCCAGAGCTTCTCATCATCGATGTGCACGCCTTCCCCTTTTACAAATGCCTGAAATAAACGGCATTTTTCAACCGGCTTGAATGTCCCGTTTGCATCATGGTGGTGGATCTGGAGGTGCATGTTCTTTCCCAGCAGTTCGCCTTCATTGCTGTAACCAAGAATACGGATGCACGCCTGATTGACAAAGGTGGAGTTGCCCTCCAGGTCAGTACCGTAGATCGCTTCACCGCTGGAGTCAAGGATAGAACGGAGTTTCTCCTCGCTTTCCCGCAGCTCTGCCTCTGCTTTCCTGCGCCCGGTGATATCGCGGGTAATGGAGAGTGCGACAGGCCTGCCCCTGAACGGGAATATATGGGTGCTTACTTCAACCGGAAAAATACTGCCGTCTTTTCGTTTATGCACGGATTCAAAGGTGGCACCCCCCTCTTTTTCCATCTGTTTCGTAATGTCTGGCAGGATGTCATGCAGAATAGCAGCCGGCACGATGTCACGGGGTGACATATGCCTCATCTCTTCACGGGTATATCCAAGCGACTGCACGGCAATATCATTGACCGTGATGTATTGTCCGGGGCCTTCCGGTGTCATTTCGTGCAGGAATATCGCATCGTTCGCATTGTTGAAGATCTCATGCAGGAGTTCTTCCTTGTCCCGCAGCGCTTCCTCTGCAAGCCTGCGTTTGGTGATATCGGTAATAATCCCGTTAATACCGATGAGTTGTCCATTCTCGTCATGGATTACGACATTTCGCTGGTGAAGCCATCGGCACTCCCCGGATTTGTGGACGATCTGATATTCAAAAAATGAGGGTACATCACCATGGCACAGCCTGATCTTCATATCGTTCCAGTACTGGCGGGAAACGGGGTGGATAATATCTTCGATAAACCAGGGTTTTTGATACATTTCATCGGGATGATACCCAAGCATGGGTTCCGATGCCGAACTCACGAACTTATAATGACCATCGGGGAGCGACAGGTGGTAGATAATGTAAGGGCAATTTTCGGCCAGAATAGAATATTTTGCCAGCAGATCCTCGGGGACACCCTCTGTTTCTTTATTTTTTGATCCGGTTGCCCTCTTCATGGTCCAGCTGCTCCTTTCCTTACTCATCACTCCCGATCTTTCATCACAATCGTAAACTTCGTAATGGCAAACCAGTCCGGTTCAATTGTCCCGGAGAGCTGCCTGCCCGGTGCAATCGCGAGACGTAATCCGGGCGATTTGGCGTTTCGCCGGTCCAAATCAGCCGGGATTCCCGCGCCGGTGTCCTGCACTGTTATCTCTACAGAACCACTCTTGACAGCTGCCTTTATATATCTTATCTTGTCCGGTGAACCTTGTTGCACCTTTCCGGTTATTTTTATTGATATGCGATCAGCCCGGAATGTCCCAGGTCGCGTCCCGCAACCGGGGCCGCCCAGTGCGCCAGGTTCGTTTGGGCCTGCCCCGGGACCGGTATGTGCAGGTGCGGCGTCCGGGACCCGATCGGGCTCCGGCAGACATCGATAAGTTAATGGGGCCGGACCGGACAAGGGCATTTATGAGAAGAAAAGAACGGGAAATCACGGATAAGGCTGAGGTGGAATCGATCCTTTCGGGGGCACTGGTGTGCCGGATTGGACTGGCAGATGGCGGCGAGCCCTACGTGGTCCCGGTCTGTTTTGGCTACGGGGACGGCACGATGTATCTCCACTCTGCGCATGAAGGAAAAAAGATTGATATGCTGAAGAAAAATCCCCGGTGCTGCTTTGAGGTTGACACGTGTGAAGGCACCATACCCTCAAAACGCCCGTGCAACTGGGAGATGCGGTACAGGAGCGTTATTGGTTTTGGCAATGCCACAATTGTTGAGGACGTGGAGGAGAAGAAGAAGGGGATGAACTGCATCCTTCGCCATTATAGCGGCACAACGTATGATTTTTCTGACGAGGAAATAAAAAGCGTCTGTGTCGTCAGGGTCGATATCTCTGAAATGACGGGAAAAAAGTTCGGGAGCTGACCGGTCAGCGGTGATCGCGCTTGACCAGCCGGACAATTTTATCGCCGATCTTCTGTGCTTTCTCCACTGCCTCCGCATCAGAGAGCACGTCGCCTTTATGGTACCCGCTCCCCGCGACCGAACCCAGCGATGAAAATTCATGGGTGTTCAAGAACCCCTCAAGCGTCTGGATCGTCCGGGTTGCACCCTTGTGGGCCTGCACGGCCACAGCGACGCCTTTCCTTCCTGCAAGCTTCCGGTCATGGTAGAGGCAATAGGTGCGGTCGATGAAATTTTTCAAATGCCCGCAGACGTCGTAGTAATAGGTCGGGGACCCGATAATGAGCACTTCGCAGCCCAGCACCTTTTTTGCAATGGCGTTCCAGTCATCATTCTCGATCACGCACCACTTCTCTTTTTTGCATTTCTCACAGCCCAGGCAGGGACCGATCTTCTTTCCTGAAAGCGAGACGAACTCGGTCTTAAGGCCCGCGGTCTCGCAGCGTTCGAGAATCACTTTGACAAGGTCTGCGGTGTTGCCATCCTTGCGCATGCTCCCGGATATTCCCAGCACTTTCATAAGGTACCCTTTGCGCGGGGAGTAATGAGTGTTTTGATGGCAGGATTAAGCCCCAGTTTCCGGAATGCGATCATTATGCCGTCCCGGGGGTCATCGCGTGAATAAAAGAGGTGTGAACTGCAGGAGCAGTCGCTGCAGCCGAAGTGCGGGACGGGCGATCCCGGGAGGTTTCCGGCAAGCCGGCACTCATATTTTTGTTCAGTCCGTGCGCAGACAACAGAAGCGAGGCGGAAGTTTCCGTTTGTCAGCAGGTAATCGATATGCCATTTCGGGCGACGGTTATGCTCCTGTGCAAGGAGAATGTGGCGCCGTACCCTTTGTAATCCGCCGCTGCCCTGCGCCGAGCCGGCGTATATATGGAAGCCGGCTTCAAATGCCAGCGCTCCAAGCGCCCCGACATTCACGGTGCACTCCGGGTTCTTAAGCACGAGGCAGTAAATCCCCTTATCCATACCCGCTCTTCAACAGCTCCTGTGCCGCTGCAATATGCCCGCTCCCCCCGGTCCCGACAGGCACCCCGTGGCCCGGGTAGAGCCCTTCGATATCAAGCAGCGAGAGCCGGTCGATTGACTTTGTGAGTTCTGCCCTGCTGCCGCCGATAAAGTCGTACCTGCCGTACCCGCCATCGGTAAACACGGTGTCCCCGCTGATCAGGAACTGTTCCGTTTCACAAAAGAGGCAGATGCTGCCCGGGGTGTGGCCCGGTGTATGCAGGACACGCAGGCCCCCGATCACGTCCCCCTCCTTTAAGATGATCTCCGGCACCATTGCCGGGGAGCGCGAGCCAAAATGCATCGAAAGGCTCCGGGCATCGTCAAGGAGTCCTGCGGCGTCCAGCCTGTGGATCGCGACCTTTGCTTTGCACATGTGGGCGATCTCTTTGACGTGCGCCGTGTGGTCGAAATGGCAGTGGGTAAGGACCACCGTGGATACGGAGCCTTTATAGGGCGCAACTGCCATGGGCATCACGCCCGCGTCGATGAGGACGTCGCCGACGATATACGAGTTCCCATAGAGCGTTCCCCCGGCAATCCACTGGACTGGCATGCACAATAATAAGGATTCCCGGCAGATGTTTGTTATGGATTTGCTCACCCGCAGATGCTCCCGCACCGTGCCCGATATCGTTTCAGCAGCGGCGCGGGCGGAAGGCATCGAACCGGAGCGGATGGCCCGGGGCATCGCTGCGGGCAGGATCGTGATCCCGAAGAACCGGAAACGGGACCACCATGCCTGTGCCATAGGCGAGGGGTGCCGGGTAAAAGTGAACGTGAACATCGGCACCTCCGGCCCGCTGTGCGACCCGGCGCTCGAGATCCGGAAGGCAAAGGCTGCGCTCAAAAACGGCGCCGATGCGATCATGGACCTCTCTACCGGCGGCAACCTTGTCGCGATACGGAAAAAAATTCTCAGGCTTGACACGACCGTCGGGACCGTCCCGGTCTACGAGGCCGTGCGCCGGGCGGGCAGCGCAGCGGACGTGGATGCCGACCTGATCTTCAAGGTCATCCGGGAGCACTGCAGGCAGGGCGTTGATTTCTTAACCCTCCACTGCGGCGTGAACCGGCAGGCGCTCTCTGCATTGCGATCAGACCCGCGCCTGATGGGAGTTGTCAGCCGGGGCGGGGCGTTCCACTGCGCGATGATGGTGCAGCGCGACGAGGAGAACCCGCTGTTCTCAGAATTCGATTACCTGCTGGAGATCCTTGCCGAGCACGATGTCACCATCAGCCTCGGCGACGGGATGAGGCCCGGATGTCTGCAGGACTCTGAGAAGCTTGCAAAATCGGTGGAGTACGTCACCCTGGGCACTCTCGCGCAGCAGGCGTTTGCCGCAGGGGTCCAGCGGATGATCGAGGGCCCGGGGCATATGCCGCTTGACCAGGTGAGCTATAACGTCCGGATGATCAAGGAGATAACAGACAACGCGCCGCTCTACCTGCTCGGGCCGGTCGTCACCGACCTCGCGCCCGGCTACGACCACGTTGTCACCGCCATAGGCGGCGCAACTGCCTGCATGCATGGCGCCGACTTCCTCTGCATGGTCTCGCCGTCCGAACACCTCGCCCTCCCGCTGGAAGCCGACATCATCGAAGGCACACGGATCGCAAAGATTGCCGCACATATCGGCGACACCGTCCGCCGGCCGGAAGGGTACCGGGACCCGCGTGAGGCTGCAATGGCGCAGGCCCGCAAAGACCTTGACTGGGATGAGCAGTTCCGGCTCGCGCTGTATGGCGACGTTGCAAGGAAGATACATGCCCGTGACGGCGAGCTGGACACCTGCTCGATGTGCGGGGATCTCTGTGCGATCAAGGTGGTAAAGGATCTGTTCGGGGCGATGGAAAAGAAGAAACGGTGAATGCCCGGCACCTTACGGGTTATTCCTCTTTTTTGTTAATGCACCGGCAACACCTGCCGCTGTCAGGGCGACTGTCTTCTCAAAGGGCACTGACAGGCCGGTAACAAGGGCATCGACCACTGCCGTCCCTTTGACCGTGACCTCCAGCCCCCTTCCTGCAACAAAGCCCGCTGCCGCCCGTACGATGGCTGAATTCTTTGAAGTGAGAGGCACGCTGATTGCCGTGCTGTCCCGTGCCTTTACCTTTATTGCGCCGGTGTTCCCGTCCGCAATCTCCGTCTGGCGCTCCCCGTCCCGGACAAGGACAACAAACGGGATCTCACGCAGGGTAATGCCGACCGGGTTTTTGTTCTGCACAAGTATTGCCACGTCAAGGTCTACGGATGAGAGTCTGGCAGCCCGGACCTTCACCCCTTCAAGGCTTATTGACGGCTCGTGCAGGATCGGCATGGTACGTGAATTGGGCAGCAGGACTCAAATACCCGGTACTTTTGATTTTTTATTGCCGGATTATTAAAAAAAAAGATGAGACGAGGGCAGGCAGGTGACCTATTTCCTGCCATAATCGTCCTCAAAGCGCACAATATCGTCCTCTCCCAGATAATCCCCGAGCGCGACCTCTATTACTTCGAGCGGGGCGGTGCCGGTGTTTTTAAGCCGGTGCCGGGTCCCGCTGCGGACAAATGTGCTCTCGCCTTTTTGTAACACACGCGTCTCCCCGTCGAGTTCAACCTGTGCGGTGCCGGACACGACCACCCAGTGCTCGCTCCGGTGGTTGTGGAGCTGGAGCGAGAGCTGCCGGCCGGGTTTTACGGTCACCCGTTTTATCTTGAAAGACTTTGAATCCTCCAAGATCGTGTACGAACCCCACGGGCGGTGCACCTGCCGGTGGTATTTTGTGATCGGGTCGTTCCGGTCGTTATACCTGCTGACGAGCGCCTTAACCATCTCCGCGTGCTTGTTGTCGCAGACAAGGAGGGCGTCGGCCGTGTCCACGACGATGAGGTTGTCGACCCCGATCAGCCCGACATGCCGGTCGGGTGCGAACACGTAATTGTTCCGTGCGGACAGGTACTCTGCTGTTCCTACATTTCCTTCAGCATCCGGTTGCCGGGACTCATAAAGTGCCCGGAACGTGCCAAGGTCGCTCCACGCACCTTCGAGAGGGACAACCGCCACGCGCTTTGAGTGTTCGAGGAGCCCGTAATCGATCGAGACGGGTTTAAGTGACTCGTAGTCCGGCTCTTTTTTGTCAAACGCGGCGTAAAGATCAGGAGCATAGCGCTGCAGTTCTTCGAAAAAGACCTTGGTTGAGAGGAGGAATATCCCGCTGTTCCACAGGTAGCCCTCTTTCACGTACTTCTCTGCGGTCTTTTCATCGGGTTTCTCTTTGAATGCATCGGCAACCGCACCGGTGCTTAATGATTTTCCAGGTTTTATGTACCCGTACCCTGTATGGGGCGATGCCGGGGGCACACCGAAGGTTACAAGGTACTGTTCTGCAAGCGGCCCGGCTCCTGCAATCTTTGAGATCGCCTCGTCCCCGAGGATGTGGTCGCTGGGGAAGACTGCGGCAGATGCCGACGGGTCGGCCGCCCGGATCCGGGACATCGCCCAGGTGATCGCGGGCAGGGTATTTTTCCCGGCCGGTTCTTTTAACAGGTTCTGTTCCAGCAGGATATGGCCGAGTTCCTCGATCTGGTTTCTGGCAAGGTACTGGTGGATCTCGTTTGTCACGATAATGACCTCGCCGGGTCCTGAAAGTCTGAGCGCCCGCAGGTATGTCTGCTGGAAAAGGGAGTGCCCGTCGAGTTGCATGAACTGCTTGGGATAAAACTCGCGGGAGAGCGGCCAGAGCCGCGTCCCGACGCCACCGGCAAGGATAATGGACTTCATGGATCCCTTCTTGTTATCTCATGTACTCTTATGGTCATGGGATGTTTGTGGTATTCCCTCATCTCTCTTTTTATGTACCAGGATTTATGCCCGGCCTGTCAAAAAGCATCCGCAGCCAGAGCTCTGCACAGGCAATCCGGAAGATCTCGGGGGAGTACCTGGATTTTCCATCGAGGAAGGCAAGGTAGTTTCTGATAACCGCCTCGGCGTCCCAGTACGGGCGTTTATGGAATTTCTTATCGGTGAATATTTTCAGCACGAACGGCCGGAGTTCCTCTTTCATCCAGACCTCTTCGGGCGTGACAAACCCCATCTTGTCCATCCGGCAGCGGACGGGTTCCGGCACGAGTCCTTTGATCGCCCGGCGGAGCAGGTACTTGGTCACGCCGTTTCTGACCTTCCGGTTGAGGGGGAGGGATGCGATGTATTCTCCCAGTCGTACATCAAGGTAGGGCACGCGGGACTCGATGGAAAACGCCATGGAGTTCCGGTCCTCGTAGTGGAGGAGGGCGGGGAGGTTTGTGGACGTGAGTTCCCGGTACAGGACCCGGTCCAGTTTCCCGCTGTACCGCAGGACTTGGGGTGCCTCACCCTTCAGCAGCTTCCGGCGCCCGGACCGGACGAGGAGCTGCCGGAACGCGTCAACAAAGAACCCGCGGTGGTGGCGCAGCGCCCCGATCTTTTCACAGAACGCCGTCCACCAGTGGAACGATGTGAACAGCCCGAAGATATAGCTCCATTCATAGGCAAGGTAGCCGGCAAGGAGTTCGTCTGCGCCCTGCCCGTCGAGCACCACCTTCACGCGCTCTGATGCGAGGCGCATGACGCAGTACTGGGCATAGATGGAGAGCGAGCCGAACGGTTCGTCCTGCATGTACAGGACCTTCTGGAGGTCGTCCCATACCTGTTCCGCCGAAGGCTCCGTCCGGTACGCATCGACCCCCGATACCGCGACGACCTCATCGATATACCGGCTCTCGTCAAACCGTTTGTCGGCAAATACTGCGGAGAACGTCTTCTGCCTTGCACCGACGCTCCCCGGCGCCTCGTCCCTGACGATCCCGTTGATCAGCATCGTGAGTGCCGAGGAGTCGATCCCGCCCGAGAGGCAGGTGCCCACGGCTACATCGCTGCGCAGGTGGACCCGTGTCGCATCCCGTAAGAGTTCCAGCAGCCGGTCGGCTGCCGGGCCGTCTGCGGTACCGGATGATATGGCCGGGCTGACCGTCACGTCCCAGTACCGGAACGGCTCCTTATGTCCTGTTGCCGTCACCACCATCGCGTGTGCCGGCCGGAGCTGGGAGACGCCCGCGACCATCGTGCGTCCCGTATGGTCGAGCACGCCCCACGCAAGGTAGGTCCGGAGCATTTCGTCATCTGGCTCTTTCCCAACCCCCGGGTGGGCGAGCAGCGCCTTGATCTCTGAGGCAAAGAGAAAGGACCCCCCCGCTTCGGTATAGTAGAACGGCTTGATCCCGAACCGGTCCCGGGAACAGAAGAGCTCCTGCTTCCTCTCATCCCAGAGTGCGAATGCCCACATGCCGTTGAACCGGGCAAGGCACTCGACTCCCCACTCCTCGTACGCGTGCACGATCACCTCGCTGTCGCCCTTGGACCGGAACACGTGCCCGCACCGGACGAGCTCCTCGCGGAGCTCCACGAAGTTGTAGATCTCGCCGTTGAAGACGAGCCGGAGCGAGCCGTCTTCGTTTGCCATCGGCTGGCGGGCATCTTCCGAGAGGTCGATGATTGCAAGGCGACGGTGGGCGAGGCCGACACTCCCCTTAATCCATGTCCCCTCGCCATCGGGACCGCGGTGGGCGATCCGCTCCGACATCGCGGCGAGGAGCCGGGGGTCAGGTGGGGCCCTGTTATAACAGTACTGGCCCGCAATCCCGCACATTACCTGACAGGTTTGCGTGGAAGGATAAAAGGAAGTTGGGTGGGGGGAGAAGGGGGAGTTTGCTCGTAAATATAAATTCTGAAGAAAATTCACACATAACCTTCATCTTGCATAATCCCGAAGCATATAATAATCGATATTCTGGTGAGGGAATACTCTTGGATCGCAACGAATTCCGGACACGGCTGGAGATGATCGATGTCCTGCTGAAAGAACAGGGCTGGGTTGTTGCCAATCGTTCCCGAGTTCAATCTGAAGTCGATACCAAACAGTCTGATTTTGTTGCGAAAAGTTACAAGACCGTTTCCGAGACCCTGAAAAACGATATGGAGAGCAAGTATGTCGATTACCTGCTGCTCGACAGTTTTGGTGCGCCGCTTGCCATAGTGGAGGCAAAGCGGACATCCAAGGATCCCCACCTCGGGCAGAAACAGGCCGAGATGTATGCTGATGACATCAAACGCCAGACCGGCAAGGACGTATTCATCTTTCTCTCGAACGGTTACCGGATCATTTTCTGGGACCGGGAGCGGTACAGCCCACGGGATGTGAAAGGGTTCTATGCACAGGCGGATCTGGAACGTCTCCGGTTCCAGAAGACGCAGGACGCGTCATCCCCGGTCGAAGTCGATACAACCATTGTCGACCGGACAAAAGGGATCGAGTGCGTCAAGCGGGTGGTGGAGCACCTCCAGCATGGGCACCGTAAGGGGCTCATCGTCATGGCTACTGGTACCGGGAAGACCCGGGTAGCGATGGCAATCATCAAGATCCTGATGGAGAAAGGTCTCGTCCAGAAAGTTCTGTTCCTTACAGATCGCCGGGCACTGCGGGACCAGGCGATGAATAAAGGATTCAAGACGTTTTTCCCCGAGGAAGGGCGGGATACGATCTTCGCCGGGAAGTACGATAAGAGCAAGCGGCTATACGTCTCCACCATCCAGACGTTTCAGGAAATTTATCTCGACAAGGATAAGAATGGGCAGTTCAGGCTTTCCCCCGGGGAGTTCGACCTGATCATCTCCGATGAGGCGCACCGCTCGATCTATAACAAGTGGAAAGATGTGTTCACGTACTTCGATGCAATCCAGATCGGATTGACGGCTACACCTTCGGAGATCATTGAGAAAGACACCCTCCGGTTTTTTGAGTGTCATGACGGGTCACCTACCGCGTTGTACTCCTATGACGAAGCGGTAAGAGATGGGGTACTGGTGGATTTCCGAAAGAGTATTTTCGGCGCCCAGACTCATTTCCAGATTGCCGGGGTGCGGCGGCAGGATCTTTCGGAAGGTGAGCGGTTAAGGCTGCTGGAGCAGGGGATCGATCCGGACGAAATCGATTTCGAGGGCACGGAACTGGAGAAGAAGGTGGCGGTCAAGGGTACTTCGGAAGCGATCGTCCGCGAGTTCATGGAGAATGCTCTCATGGACCAGACCGGGACGTTGCCGGCAAAGTCGATCATCTTTGCGATCTCAAAGAAGCACGCGTACCGGTTGCAGGAAGCATTTGATACACTCTATCCCGAGTACAAGGGCACGCTCGCCCGGACGATCGTATCGGAGGACTCCCGGGCGGACCAGCTGATCAAAGCCTTCGAGAAGGAATCGATGCCCCGGGTTGCGATCTCGGTTGATATGCTGGATACAGGTATCGATGTGCCCGAAGTCTGCAACCTTGTCTTTGCAAAACCGGTCTTCTCGAAGATCAAATTCTGGCAGATGCTTGGCAGGGGTACGCGGGCAAACAGCGCCTGTGAACATTTTACGTGGCTGCCGGAGGGGAAGAAGGAGTATTTCCAGGTCTTTGATTTCTGGAATAACTTCGAATACTGGCAGATGAACCCGGACGGGGTGAAGAACGAATCGCCGGATGCCATCACGAACCGGATCTTCCTCTCCAAGATCAAGCAGCTCGCATTCCTCCGGGAGCAGGGTGACGAGGCGCGTGCAGGGCAGGTGAAGGACCAGATCCTTGCCGATATCCGCTCGCTGCCCCCGGACTCGGTGAGCATCCGCGACAACAAACAGGAGATTGCAAAGGCTCTCGACCCGCACCTCTGGGACAACGTGGCCATCGACCCGCTCCAGTTCCTGACCCAGAAGATCATGCCCCTGATGCGGTACCAGCAGGACGTGAACCTCAACACCGCGATCTTCTCGCTGCGCTGCGAGCAGCTCAAGCACGCGATCCTCCGGGGCGATGCGGGCGAGATCGAGCGGCAGCAGAAGATGATCGCCCTGATGGTGGAGTGCCTGCCGCTCACGATCAACAGGGTGCAGGAACGGGAGGGATTCATCTGCGAGGTGCTCTCGAAGTCGTTCTGGCAATCCGTATCCTACGAGGCAGCGGAGCGGATGCTTGCCGAGCTTGCGCCGCTGATGCCCTTCATGCGCAAGGAACCGCAGCAGACCATTGTCATCGACATGGGCGACAAGATCGAGATGCGGGAACTGATCCAGATGCTCGGCGAGAAGGAGCAGACCTACATCACCAAGTACCGCGAGCATGTCGAGGAGCGGATCAAACAACTCGCGGCCGAGAACCCGGTCATCCGGAAGATCGCCCGCGACGAAGTGCTCTCCGAAGCCGATCTCCAGCAGCTCGAAGCCACCATCTTCGGCCCCGACCTCGCGAAGAACAGCGCGGAGCTGGGGAAAGCCGTGACCAGCACCGAGAGCATCCTCGTCTCGTTCATCAAGCGGGTGCTCGGGATGTACGGCGAGGCCAACCCGGCGGAGCGGATCCGGGATGCGTTCCGGACGTACATGATCGAGAACAACAAGCACTATTCGGCAGACCAGCTCAATTTCATCCGCATGGTCGAATCGGTCTTTTCCCAGAAGAAGCACATCACCTACGCCGACTTCTGGGAGCCGCCGTTCATCACGCTCGGGAATGCGCCGGAGCCAATGTTTTCCACAGATGAACTGAATTCGTTTGTCGGGATATGTACGCGGGTTGAGCGGGAACTGTTTGCGGCTGGGGTGTAGGGTGTGAAGCGGGGGGAGCTGCCGGAGGGGTGGGAGTGGAAGAGGCTCGAAGAAATAGCGGAAATAAATTCAAGATTTGAGAAGAATTCCTTCAATGATGAAACCAAAGTTACATTTTTACCGATGAGATGTGTTGAGGAATTGACCGGCAGGATGGACACATCGATCGAGAAAAAATATGGTGAAATAAAAACCGGCTATACCCCAATTCAGGAAGGGGATTTACTTTTTGCAAAAATTACACCCTGTATTGAGAATGGAAAAATCGCAATCGCCCAGAATTTAATAAATGGAATCGGTTTCGCTTCCACAGAATTTCACACGTTGAAATTTTCACCGGATAACGCAACAAAATTTTATTTCTTTTACTTGATGCAAGAAAAAATCCGGCAGGAAGCAGCACAAAACATGACCGGAACTGCCGGACAACAAAGAGTGCCAGTGACTTTCTTAAAAAGATTGAAAGTACCAGTCCCCCCGCTACCTGTCCAGCGCCAGATCGTTGCCGTGCTCGAACAGGCGGAGACAGTGAAGCGGCAGCGGCAGGAGGCGGACGCACTGACGGGAGCGCTGTTGCAGAGCGTGTTCTATGAGATGTTTGGGGATCCGGTGAGGAATGAGCGGGGATGGGAAGTAAAAGTTCTTAATGATCTTGTTATTGATAAAAAATCAATTTCATGCGGTCCTTTTGGAAGTCAATTGAAGATCGGAGAATATACTGCTGACGGAATTCCTGTATTGGGAATCGACAATGTAGCAATTAACAAGTTCATCCAAGCCAAGCCAAAATTCATCTCAAAAGAGAAATTTAAACAACTAATCGCGTTCAAGGTTAGAGATGATGACGTTTTAATTTCACGCACAGGAACGATCGCCCGTACTTGTGTTCTTCCGAAGGATTTCGGTGATGCAATTATCGGTCCGAATTTACTTAGAATTTCATTAAACCAAAAAGAAATTTTACCAATATTCCTGTCTGTTTCATTCAGTTATTTCCCATCAATGATTGATCAAATTTTACGAGTATCCCCTGGCGCAACCGTAGCAGTATTGAATACAGAAAACCTCCGTAAAATCAGAATAATAGTTCCCCCGCTCGCCCTCCAGCAGCATTTCGCCCGCGTTGTCGAGGAAGTAGAGCGGATTCGTGAGCAGCAGGTGGCATCGGGTAAGGAGATCAAGGGGTTGTGCGAGGGGCTGATGGCGAGGGCGTTTGCTGGGGAGTTGGTTGGATAAATATTCAGACATGCTCAATTTTCATTCTGAACTATATCGTATTTGCAGATCCTTAGCATACCGATGAAGAGGTAATTCATATAATCGAAATTATAGTCTTGAAAATTCATCAGGGAATGCGCAACCCGGTGTCTCAGATTAAATCCCGATTGCTCAACCAATAAAAATTTTAAAAATTCAAGTTCATCATCACTGAATTTGGTTTTTAACTTCTCTTCGATTAGAAAATCATTCAGTATTTTTTCCCTAGCGATTCCATCTCTTTTTACATCTGATATTGGAATTCCATTCAATTCAGAAAAGTCTCTTAATAAGCCTTCGATTTTTAAAGTCAGGGAATCGATACAGAGAATAAAATTCGGAATCATCGAATTGTTAAGGAAATAATTATTCATCTGGGAAAAGTATTCATCGAGTGCAGGAGCAAGAAGGCCAATCCAGTTTTTAGTAATTTCTTGGTTGTTGGGCATTTGTTTGACGAAATTTTTACCAGCCCACGAATTATCCGCAAGGAATTTGACTACTATCTCCGTATTGATTTTATTTTCTCGAATCCCGGCAAGGAGAATCTCTTGAATGATGAATTTATTATTTAAATTGAGTTCGATCTGGTATCTTTTTAGTATACTATGCTTTTCCCGTTCTTCATCAGTCCTGAAATTCTGTGCAGGATTACCCTGCTGATCAGTTACAACTGCCGGAAAAAGATTGCTCATTGGATACTCATCACCCAATTTTTTTGCATGTTCTCTGACCAACTGAACATTGGGGAGAATGTATTTGTTATCTGTGGCAAGAAAACCGATAATTTCTTCCGGAGTTCTTTGCATGAGATTCTTAGCAAAAGTTCTACACCTTCGAACATGATCGCTTAAATCTAAAGATTGTGAAAATTCTTTAAATTCAACCTTATTTTTAATTTGTTGATAGATTTGCCCTAATTCATCAATTTTTTCCGTATCTTTTATCATTCGATAATTTTCAATTGCATCCATACAAAATGACACTGCCACAGCATATTCTTCTTTTTCAAGCCGGCGTCGCATTATTGATTCGTAAGATTCAGCTACTTTCCGTCGCCAAATTCCACTATTTTTTCCGTAATTTTTCATCTCCCAGCGTTCAGCAAGCTCATATACATTAATCGCTGCATGGAGATTATCCCTCGAAATCCAAATTCCCGCAACCTCGTCACAGAGTTTATCGAATCCTGCCAGATCTTCTTTTTCAAATATTTTTTTATCTTCCAAGGTCAATGCGAAAAGTTGTGTCCGTAATGAGGGGCAGGAGCTACTTTCGGGATTGTAAGATGTCATTAATCGTTGGAATTCTGTTTTTATATCCTCTGATCGATAATTGATAACAATCGCCAAGAAATAGGCTTGTTTTAAACAATCGAGAGCTTTTAGACCGAAATGTTCTGTCGGGCAATCTCTATCTTTTTGTTCATAAATCTTTACAAGAAGAAGGTAATTTTCAATGGCGATTTGAGCATATTTCCCATGTTTTTTCGGGCTGCACCAGAGTATATGAGCATAATTCGCTTTAAGAACAGGATTTTTTACAGTATCGACACGTTCAATTAAATAGGACCATTGCTTCTCTTCGATTTTTTTTAAATCTGGATATTCAATACATTCACCTTTATCGTTGTAGGCTTCTGAGAAAGGTTTTGATTTGCCATCGGAGAACATTACAAAGAAAAAGGTTGTTTCCCATTGTGCCTTTTCAGCGTCAATTTCATTTCCTGATGTTTTTAAAGAATTCACCAACTGATTAAAAAGTTGACCGATAGTAAAGGAAATCGAATAATCCTGTGCATGTTGTTCCAAATGTTCATACAATGAAGTAAGATCGGTAAATTCTGTCAATGGAACCACTACTTACCACTTCATTTTCTCTCATCATACTATCAATAGTTGCTTTTCCCCCGCTCGCTCTCCAGCATCAGTTCGCCCGTGTCGTAGAAGAGGTGGAGCGGATACGTGAGCAGCAGGCGGAATCGAAGAAGGAAATTGATACGCTGTTTGAGGGGCTGATGGCGGGGGTGTTTAGAGGCGATTCGATCTAAAAAACGTAGAAAAATTCATTTTATTAATATTCCAGCGATTGTTAAAATTAATGGAATGACGATAATCGTAATTATTGTATAAAGTGAATCACGTTTCCTTTTTTCAGATTGCCCATAATCTGGACCTGTATTTAGCTCAACACTTGGATATAAATCTGAAATTTTATCAGAAATATAGAATGCAGGCCCCATTCCCCCTAATAAAGATCCAAATATAAGAATTGGAACAATTGAAATTTTAATGAGGTTTTTTACATTATCGGATATGGTAATATTTTGGACAGGTGTGTGGGAGAGATAAAAATAAAAATCCCAGAAAAGAGACGAAACCCCGATAAGGATAATTCCACAAATAAAACTTAATACTATTGTTATTGGAATTTTATATTCTTTAAAAACACTAGATTGTTTTTGAAAAGAATCAACTGCTTCTTTTAATGAATTAAATAGACCATTAACCTTTACTTTATCTAAACCAGCGATATCAAAATAATTGTAGGAGCCACAATACTTTGCATGATTTAAATTCACTGAAATATCTAAATTTGATGAATTAAATTGTATTTCAAATGATGAGATTTTCTCATCATCTAAAACCGGAATTAAATCTTCAATAGTATTACAACGAATTGTGTTATGCGAATATTGTATTTTATAACGTAAAGATGGTTTTGTTGGATAGTCGGTTTCACCCTTTGATTCTTTATATTTTTTATAATCAATTTCGTAATCTTTTATAGCGTTATTATAGACTTCTTGAATGATTCTCGATATTTTCTTAATTTCTTGGGGATTTACTATGACCCAGCAAACATCGTATCTTTTTGAAAATTTTAAAGGCATATTCAATCAGCATTCACTATTTTCTAATATTTAATTTGTTGATTACTACGCTATCATTAATTAATCTCCCTCTCTCTTGCTCATCCGCTAGCAGCAGTTCGCTCGCGTTTTTGAGAGCGTGGAGTGGGTTCGTGGGTGGCAAGGGTATCAAGGCGGGAGATTGATACACTTTTTGATGGATTGATGGATGGGGTGTTCTCAGGAGAAATAATGAGTGTTTCCAATTAAATGAAGCAATCTATTAAGGTTAGAGAAGTATCCATCTGTAACTAATGGAAAGAGCATATATCACAAATATTTCTCAAAGAATTATTCAAAATTGTAATGTCCTTGGTTTTGAACCAGACGTAGATGAAATTGAAAGAAAATTACAGTGTCTTGTAGAAGATTTTGGTGTACAACCCTCTGAAGCAGAAAAATCAGTCACGGAAGAGCTTATTAAAAAACATAAATCTTTACCGAAAAAAGCGAAAATATTGAAAAATTTTTCTGAATATGATTTACATGAACTGGATGATCTACTAAATGTAACCAAATCTATCGATATGGATATAAACTGGTTAATGGCAGTGGCATCATTATCTGCTCAAGAAATTGCAATTAAAAGAAAATTGTTTGAGCTAACTGGATCGTATAGTGAAGGATTGGATTTTCAAAAGACGGTTAATGCTCTGACAGGGGAACTGAAAAAAAGAAAACAGAAAGTTCCCAATATATTAATTATCATCGGGAGATCGTACTCACCCATCAGAGCTAAAATATTGCATGACCCCAATGAATGTTTGTGTTCGAAAGAAGAAGCGGACCTTATGGTGAAAAACACGACTCTGCTTCTCAAGACTCTTTTTAAACAAAATATACTTCAAACCGATGTCACCGCATTTTTAAAATCAGTCAATAAAGATTCAATCGAATCGAAGATTTTGGAATTTTCAAATTTTGACAGTTCCCTAAAAAAGCAAATTTTTGAGAATATTTTAGAAAAACTTTCTTTAAGTTATGAAGGTATGAGTAAGTACTCCGACCATTTTATTTTCCTTAGTCGAGCATTAACTTCTGAACTCGATATTGAGATTCAAAAAGAGTTGTTGAGAACGATTTTATTCAAAAGTCCTTTTCGAAGTAATGTGATTATTAAAGAGAGAATAATGTCGGCAATTTCTGAATTGACATATCTTGAATCGATCAGAATTGATATTCGGAACAATAAATTGATAGATTCAATCCTTCAGGAATTTGAAGATAGTAAAAGTTATGCTATTGCCGGAATCAACGCAAAAATTATCGTTGACTTCTTATCTCTATTCGATAATAACCAACTCATCAGAGTAATCGATGCATCAATCAAGAATCGACAGATATACGAGTCTGTCAAAGCCCAAGGTTATTTGAAACAAATTATTTTATCATGTGAAGATCGAATTCCTGAAGCGAAAATAAAAAAGTTAGAGAAATTGATGGATAAAGAATAGATTTCCGCTCACCCTTCAGCAATAGTACGCCCAAGTTATTCATTTATTACTTTCACTCCTCCCACGCCCTTACCTTGATACCTTTATAATAGAAAACGGAATATGTTACACAAAGACAGGTTGTCATCTGGTATGAAAACGAAAAAACAGATCAATGCTCTCCTGTATGCGATTGAAGAGTATCCGGATATCGGCAGGACCAAGTTGATGAAGTTTGTTTTTTTTGTTGACCTCGTCATGTATAACCGCAGGGGGGAAACGCTCCTTCAGGACGAATATGTCCGCATGCCTCACGGCCCGGTTCCTCCTTTAGCATACACACTGACCTCGTGTTCAAATGATTTCTTCAATGTAAGACAAGTCCTCGTCAGTTATCAAAACAACCGGTACCGTGAATACCGTTTCACCCCTTTGAAAAAAGCTGACATGTCGCTGTTCGATCATGAACAGAAAACTATCTTTGCCAAGGTTCTTGATCTCCTGAAGAAAAATACCGCAGTCGCGATCAGTACACTTACCCACCAGTTGGATCTGTGGAAAACAGTGGAAAACGGATACAAAATTCCTCTCGATCTCTTCAAACTGGAAGAACGGGAATTGACCGAACAGAAGGCAGAACCAGCCGTAATGAATGAAACTATGTGCGATATAGAATTTGACGATCAGATGCAGGTTGCCGGTGTGTATGAAGTGCCGGTTACAGCTCTTTTAAGTGAGCGGTCCCTTGCAAAGGAGTGGCTCAAACCCGAGGAGGACAAAGCTTGGGATTATTTGTAAAAGGACAGGTTGTAAAAGTCCTTTTTCCCTTTTCTGATCTCAGTGGTTCCAAAAAAAGACCGGGTTTTGTTGTGGCAAACCTGCATGGGGATGATACACTCATCTGCCAGATTACAAGCCAGAATGACGAGCATGATCCCTATGCAATTTCCTTAAACTCCTCGGATTTTGAAGACGGCAGTTTACGATATTCGAGTTTCATCCGTCCCAGCAAACTGTTCACAGCAGATTCCACGATTATCTCCGATGTAATTGGGTATGTGAACCAGACAAAAATGGATGAAGTCGAACAATCGATTATCCGGATTTTGCAATCGAAATAGGATTCCGCAACACAAGACCTTCAGATTTACCCATTTTTGAACCGTACCTAGTTCTCGCCCCCAGCCCCAAAACGATCCTGATAGTTTGAATCAGTTCTTTTCGCATCGTTTTTGCTGATCAAATTGATATTACACGCTTTTTAAAAAGGGGTGGAAAAGCAGGATCTTTTAGAGATCTAATTCTCAAGACAACGGATAAAATCGTCCATCGAATTGAACATCTTCCCTTTTCCGGCAGCAATATTCGCTTGGGCTTTCTTCACCCGCTTGATAAATTCCGGTTTGATCGCCGATTCGGGAGGGTAGACGTTCTCATTGAACTTCTTATTTGTTCCAGCTGCTGGCTTGTATGTCATTGCACTATTCAGATCTTGACTCGGCGTGTTCAATAGCCTTTTCGTCTAGGTCGTTTCTCTGCGAAAAAACCGATATCCCTTAATCCCCCAATCACCCAACTCCTGTCAGGATAGCACAACCATGCGCCTCGCCTCCGAACTCAAATCAAAGATCGACTCCCTCTGGGACAAGTTCTGGAGCGGCGGCCTCTCTAACCCGCTCCAGTCCATCGAGCAGATGTCCTATCTCATCTTTATGAACCGGCTTGAGGAGATGGATACCTTCGAGCAAAAAAAGGCACAGGCAAACAAACAATCCTACAAATCCATCTTTGAAGGGCAGGAGGATTGCCGCTGGTCCCACTGGAAACATTACCCGGCAGACAAGATGCTCGTCCATGTCCGGGACTTGGCCTTTCCCTTTATCAAGAATATTCATGACGGGGAAAAGACGCTCTTTGCCCAGCACATGAAAGATGCCGTCTTCATGATCCCCAAACCTTCGCTCCTGCAGGAAGCCGTCGCCATCATCGATGACCTCAAGATATCGGCACAGAACCGGGACACACAGGGCGACATCTATGAATACCTGCTCTCGCAGCTCTCGACCGCAGGGAAGAACGGGCAGTTCCGTACGCCCCGGCATATCATCCGGATGATGGTTGAGCTCGTGGACCCGGACATCAATGACCGGATCTGCGATCCTGCCTGCGGTACAGCCGGGTTCCTGGTCAACTCATACGAGCACATCCTCAGGAAATACACAAGCAAAGACAAGATCGAAGAAGATCCCGAAGGAGGATATCATAACCTTCTCGGCGATAAGATCACCGACCCGAAACACTGGGACAAGCTCTGGACTGACACGTTCTATGGCTATGATTTTGATACTACCATGGTCAGGATCTCGCTGATGAACATGGTGCTCCACGGGATCAAAGCACCACGGGTCGAGCAGAAAGACACGCTTTCCAAGGGATTCAGGGAATCGGAGTGGTATACCATCGTGCTTGCCAATCCCCCGTTCAAAGGCAGCATTGACAAGAGCGATATCAACGACGCCCTCACCATCCAGACCACCAAGACCGAACTGCTCTTTGTCGAACGGATGATGCACCTCCTCCAGATTGGCGGGAAGTGCGGGGTCATCGTGCCGGATGGCGTGCTGTTCGGCAGCTCCAATGCCCATAAGAAACTCAGGCAGATCCTGCTGGAAAAGTGCCAGCTCGAAGGGATTGTTTCGATGCCATCCGGTGTGTTCAAGCCGTATGCCGGTGTCTCAACCGCAGTCCTGATCTTTACCAAAGGCGGGAACACTGATCGCGTCTGGTTCTATGACATGGATGCTGACGGGTACTCTCTGGATGACAAACGGACTTTCATTGATGGGAAAGGGGATATCCCGAATATCATCCAGCACTACCGCAACAGAAAGAAAGAGAATCCCACAGACCGGAAGGATAAATGTTTCTTTGTGCCACTCAGTGAGATCAAGGAAAACGGATACGATCTCTCCATATCCCGGTATAAGGAAATTGAGTACGAAGAAGTCCAGTACGAGAAGCCGGAAGTAATTATTCAGAAGATTGAGACGCTTGAGAACGAGATACAGAAAGGGTTGAATGATCTCAAATCATTGATTAAAAAATAATTAATTTTTCATCCGCTCAATATTGGCAGTTTCCTTAAACTGCTCATGTTAATCAAAACCGATTCACTATATTTATAAACTTCTGTCAATTATGTTGTAATCAATCATGCCATCTGAATTAACTTACCTGCATACAGACAAACACATATTCATACACATTTTCAGATGAACATGCCGACATAGAAACAATACTGGAAAATAAATTTTTTGTGTTCTCCGACAAAATATTTTATATAGAATCAAAGGTTTACTTAAATTGTAGAAATTTCTAAATTTGTAAACTTGGAGAGATGAGGCTCTGCGGTGCATTATGTCAATAGGTGAACGTATCAAATCGGCCAGGATTAATGCCGGGTTATCGCAACAGGTGCTTGCCGAAAAGATGGGACTTTCCAAAATGGCGATCTCAAAATATGAGAACGGGACGGTTACTCCGAATTCAACCGCCCTTATCGGCTTGTCGGATGCTCTCAATGTCAGGGTGGAGTTCTTCTTCCGTCCGCGAGCCCCCCGGCTCTCAAAACCGGATTACCGTTGCCGGAAAGCTCTGTCGCCAAAGGACGAGACGAAAATCCTCGGCAAGACCAGCGACTGGCTTGAGCGGTACCTTACTATCGAGCAGATCACCGGCTCGGAAAAGCCACTCACCCTTCCGGATGAAGATCGCTGCCGGGTCTCTTCGTTGGATGACATCGAGGAAGTGTCGATGAACATCCGGAATGCATGGGATCTCGGCCTTGATCCTATCGAGAACCTGATGGACGTTCTGGAGCAGCATGGGATAAAGGTCGGTGTCATTGATGCGCCGGTGAAATTCGATGCTCTCACGATGTGGTATAACAATGTGCGCCCGCTCATCATTGTCAATATGAGGTTCTCCGGAGACCGCCAGCGTCTTAGCCTTGCGCATGAACTCGGGCATTTGCTCCTGAAGCTTGAAGAAGGCATCGATTCTGAAGAAGCTGCGTTTCATTTTGCCGGTGCGTTCCTGATTCCAAAACCGATGGCGATCATGGAGCTCGGGCCGAAACGAAAGATGCTGGACTTCCGGGAACTATACGTGATCAAACATAAGTACGGGATAAGCATGGGGGCGTTGATTTACCGCGCAAAGAACCTTCACATCATCTCAGATGCGGCAGCAAACCGGCACTGGGTCGAGATGCGGTTGCATAAATGGCACAAAACGGAACCGGGTGCACAAATCGAACCGGAGGTCCCGACTCATCTCGAACTCCTCCTGCTCCGGGCCCTGAGTGAACACAAGATATCGGAGTCCAGGTTTAATGAATTGAGAGACGAACACACTCCGATACTTGCCGTACCATGCCAGTGATGTAAGAATGAAGAGCAGAAGGCCGTGTTGCATCGATACCAATATCTTCTTCGATTTTATTGCAGGGGATATTTTCGATCAACTGTTTCTTCTGCCATTCAGCTTCCAGACCTCCGAGTTTATTCCCAAAGAGATTTCCGGATCATTCTCCCGTCAACAGTTGAAGGATCTGGGAGTGAATCTTCTGATCCTTACAGATGCGGAAGTAAAAGAATTACATGCAATCAAACAACAGCACATCGAGCTCTCTATTGACGATGTCTCAGTTTTTTACCTCAGTCGGAAACATAACATCATGATCCTTTCCAGTGACGAACTATTGCGAAATCTCGCCGCTGAAAGCGGGATCGAATACCATGGTACTCTCTGGCTGCTGGAAGAACTCATTAAAAATGATCTTCTCTCGTCGCAGGAAGCAGCTGATGCATTGCGAAAGATGCTCGGAAAGAAACGCTGGCTGCCAATAGCAGAATGCGAGAAACTAATCAATATGTGGGAATCAGAAAAATAGCTGAAACATTGTTCTGGTTGCGGTTGATGCGTCATTGGCCCGATACAACCATTCCCATCATCCGGTTTTCCCTTTTTCCATTGGCGTAATCATCAGCATTCTCATGCGCTTGCATCCCCTGTTGGATCCACAGAAATGTCCTGTCATCCAAGGGAGATCATATTGTTTTAAAAAAGACGTTTTACTGTTTTTTGCCCTTTTTGAGAGATGAAATAAAAAATAGGATCCTGAAGGTGATTCAGGATTGTTGGATTGATGCCGTACCTTACCCGTTTTTCAGGGCAACGATATCTTTCACGCCCACCAGTTTCCAGACCAGCGACCGTTCCTCGTTGACGATTGCTTCCGGGGGATCACCGGGGGAATGACCAAGCGCACTCAGCACCCGCATCGAGAGTTTCCTTTTCTTTATCATTTCGAGGAAGAGTTTCCGGACCTTCTTTTTCTGTGCGGGTGCCTGCACCTCTTCCAAAGAGCCCTGCAGGCTGACAAAGGTAAAGGATGAGAGATCCGGGGCATACTCCTCGATCTCAACAGACACATGCGGATTGTTTTTGAAATACTCGATCTTTCTCCCATACTTGGTAGAGAGGAAATAGAGATGCGTTCCATCAAACATGTACATGAACGGGGCAATGTAGGCGTGCCCGCCTGCACAAAACGCAATTCTCGATACATTCTGGCGTTTGATCAGGGCGTCATACTCCGCTTTTGGCATTTTGGGGATTTTTACCGGGTCCATGATGTCACCACTATCTCCACTATCTGGTGTATCCTCTAGTAAAAACTTTCCTGACACGATCACGGGCGGGATGTGTTTTGCGGCGCTGATGATTATTTCATACATTTTTGCGAACCAGCATACAAATCCAACATCTCTAAACTGGCTGTTGAGATTTTTCCAGTTTATGATCTACGGTCCACTGTAGTATCTTGATGACAGGAATTTATTGCCGGCGATAATCGCTCACTCGGCGTGGAATCTGGTTTTGTTGAATCCCATTGTGGTTTAGATTATCCCCAATCGCTGCCGGTGCGTTCATGAAGCAAAAAAATTACAATCGCAGTAATTCGCCTAACTTCGTCAGCTTCACCCCGACATTCTTCCCCTTCTTCTCCTTCTCAATCAGCCCCATCTCTTCGAAATTTTTCAAATGGTGGGAGAGCCGGCTCCGTTCCTTGGGAAATGCATCCGAGTTCTTCCTGATATCGGGTGTGAGCCGGATGACGAGGTCATCGAGTGACGTAACCCCCTCCCCAATAGCGTCAAGAATGCGCCGTTGCTCCGGCTTAATAACATTGAGCGGGAGCGGGGGCAATGCAACGATGTCTTCGATCCCGACCTCTTCATCGTCCTCATCATATTCCGGAATCGCGGTGATCATCTTCGAGCGTGTGATGCACCCGGCAATATAGGCGGCGATCGAGAACGTGCGCAAAGAGCCGCTCATGTTGAGGATCACATCGCTGCCGCCTTCCTGATCGGTGCGTATAATGTCCGTGATCTGCTGGGCAGCCCGCATGACATCCTTCTTGTCAATTTGCCTTATCCCGACATCGAAGAATACGCGAAGATCTTTTTTGAGTTCTTCCGCGATCCCGCGGGCTTTCCGCTCACCGGTTGACTGCTGTTCGCCAATCACAAGGATGATCTTATTGATAGAAAACGATTGCACGCTGCGGATGGACTCGATCAGCCGCTCTTTTGAATGTCCTACAAAGACAATTGCCGTAGTTCCCATTGGTTACACTACAATTATCAATCATAATAAAAAAGTTTGTTGGTAAAAAATAATTTTACACATGAAAAATTATTTTAAGTATGAGTGCTTATTTATTTGTTACACCTGCAGCCATGGGGGTGGCTGCTAGGACCAACCTGCGGTCGGGGGGGCCGTGGGACGGACAGATGAATATTCAAAATGAAGGAGTGGAGTGTTTGTCTGATTTCGAGAGTTTGCTGTTGGAAGATCCGGAGATTGAATGGGTCAAGCTCAAAGTTTTCGATGACCACAATGTCGCGGTCGGGTTGTACCGGAGCCGGAATACAATGACAGGCCGGGTCCATGTGTCAGCCTACCGGTTCAGCACAGAAGAGTTCCTGGGCGAGGAGATGCAGCAGGCCGATGTCCTGCCCGGGACCAGACGAAGCTTTAAAAAACGGGACCTGAAGATCGCCCGCTGGTACTACAAACAGCTCTGCAAATCGTTCAAAAACGGCATCGTCGTCTGGAAAGGATCCAGTAAATCATCGCTCGGGAGATGGGACTGATCCATCCTCCCGGTTATTCAAAAGAGAGGAGATGGGGTAAAAAAATGTCAGTCAGATCGCGCTATAGCGCATCATCAAACATTAACAGGGGATTTGGAGCGAACTTAAGGAAAAACAGGGCAGTGAAATCCAAACAATCCGGAGAAGTTCAGCACAAAGAGCCGCAGAAGAGAAAAAGCATCCTGCGGCGGTTCGGTGAATATGTTGCCCGGAACCAGGCAGCACTGAGAGCTGCCGGGGAGACAACCCTGGCAGAAGACCTGTCTGATATGGGCAGGAAGATGTGTAACGGACTGGGATCTCTTGGAGAAGAAGAACTGGATAAGGTCCACGGGAGATGATGCCTGCTCAAGCCTGCCGGGAGTTCAAGTAAGAAATCTACGTTGTGAGTGAGTCGAAGAAATCATCGAATGGGAGATGGGACTGAACAGTCCCTCATCCCTGCAATCAGGGGGTTTGCTATGGATCACGAGAGGAAGATGCCGGTAGACGGCTGGAGCAATATGTTCCCGCCGGAGGATGGCAGGTATGGCCTGTGAGTCGCAGTTCGGGCTCGGCTTCCTGCTGGGCGTGCTGACGAGCACGGCCATTGGGGTTATCATCATGATGATGACGCAGAGGAAAGGGGATGTTTCCCGGAAACCGTAGGCAGGATACGGATCCGTTCTCATGCCATGGGAACGACCTGCCCGCTGCTGCGGGAGAGGTCATGGAAGTAAGGGGTGTCGAGGCACAGGAAACTCCGGCAGCGGACGGTGATAAAAAATTATCCCGGGAATGGTATTTCCGTGCAAGCGCGGGGTTCTCCTCGCTCGTCATCAACCATGAGCTTGAGCGGATCATAACGTATGCGCTGGATGTGGACACCCATGCGCATAACCTGGGGGTGCTGTGGAAGAATGAGCCATTCCCGACGGAGCGGTTCTTCCAGGAAGCTGCCCGGATTGTCGAACGGTCGGACCTGGTTGAGGAGAATGTGGTCGCGCTCAAGAACGCGGTTGTCCGCTTTGTGCGTGCGGGCCAGCCTGCCCAAGAACACGCATCCCGGCTGTCGTGCAGGAGCCACAGGTCACGGTGGCGGGTGTCGCACAGATACATGGCGCCTGCCCTTCGTGAGGGCGAGGGCCCCGGGCAGCCTGATGGAGTGGGACCATGACCGGGGACCCTGCTCCGGTGCCGGTCGCCCAAGTGCCGGCACTCATCCGGCACGATGACGAGGAGGCAGTCATCCTGATGGTGACCCGCATGATCACGCACCGGAACCACAGGATCGCCGAACTCCTTGACCAGTTCGAAGAGGGCACCAGCCGGATGCACCGCGAGCGCATGCCCCGGAGCATCAGGAAGTCATCCGATGAACTGATCGGGATCGCCGACCAGATCCACGGGCTTGCAGAGGACAATGGCTACGACACGCGGAAGATGATGGTCTACCTCGAACGCCGGCAGAAGCAGGGCGAGAGCGAGGAAGGGATTACCGGCCACCACGGTCAGGTGTGCTATATCCAGTAAACGGGGGGTTTTGGTATGGGATCAGACAAGAAGGCAGGAGGAAAGCGGGGTGCGGAAAAACCACCGCATGAAGGCCACAGGCCTTCTGGAAAGGATGTGACCGAGATCATCTGCATCATCGACCGGAGCGGCTCGATGGAATCGATCCGCAGCGATGCAATCGGGGCATTCAATAGTTACCTTTCCCTCCCTACATCGCCATATCGCAGGGGACCCCCATGACCTCCATCACCATCCATGACGGCGCGGAACCGATTGGCGGAAACAAGATCCACGTCGAACACAAAGGCCGGGGCGTCTTTCTGGACTTCGGCACCAACTTTTTCAAAACCTCGCAATTCTACTCCGGCTTTCTCCAGAACCGGGCCTCGCGGGGCATCAGCGATGCGCTCGCGCTCAATATCATCCCGTCGCTCAACATCTACCGCAAAGACCTCGTGCCGGCTGATGTGAACGTGGCCGGGTTCGCGGCCTGTCCGGTCGATGCGGTGCTGCTCTCGCATGCCCATGTGGATCATTTCGGGGCCAGTCGGCTGATCCAACAATAAACCATCGTTTCGGACCATCGGGATCATGATTAAAAAGGATATTCACCGTATATTGATCGGAAGGAGCGGGTCATGTGCATGCACTTATCAGGCGCCGGAAAAAAAAGATAGAGGCATTCTGTAAGGCATGGAACGTCAGGGAGCTCCAGGTCTTCGGCTCCGTGACAACCGATCGTTTCCGACCGGAGAGTGACATCGATATCATCGTCGATTTTCTTCCCGGCACCCGTCATACCCTCATCCAGCTTGCAAAAATGGAAGTGGAGCTCGAACAGATCTTCGGACGGCACACCGATCTCATCACCCGGCAGGCGGTAGAGGAGAGCAGGAACTACATCCGCAGAAAGAGCATCCTTGCATCCCTTGAGAAAGTCTATGGCGCGTGATGATGCGTATCTTCTCGATATTCTCTTTTAAGCACAGGATGCCCGCGAATTTATACGAGAACATACCAGGGAATCATTCGGTGCTGATCGCCAGTGCCAGTACGCGGTCATCCGCTGTCTTGAAGTGATCGGGGAAGTCTCCAAGCGGCTCTCTCCAGAGACACTCAACCGGCTCGACTCCATCGAATGGTCAGCAATGGCACGGATGCGGGACATGCTCATCCACTCGTACGGAAAGGTGGACCTTGATGACGTCTGGAACACCGTAAATCTGGATATCCCCCGGCTTATCCGTGTCATCGGACCGGAAGTCCAACAGAAGAATCAGAATTAAACGACAGGAACCGGGGACTATCTTTTTTTTTAAAATTTTAAAAAAATATCACATCCCGGGACATATGCCTGTCAACGCTCTCATCACAGACAACAACCCCCCCATTTTATCCTCTTTCCCGCCAACCCTCCATCATCTCAGGTGCATCCCATGACCTCCATCACCATCCATGACGGCGCCGAATCGATTGGCGGCAACAAGATCCATGTTGAGGAGAAGGGCCGGGGCGTCTTTCTGGACTTTGGCAAGAACTTTGCAAAATCCGGTGCATTCTTCTCGGAATTTTTGAAGGAGCGACCGGGCAGGGGCCTCAACGATGCATTCTTCCTCGACCTTGTGCCAAAACTCAATATCTACCGGAAGGACCTGGGAACCACCGATCTTCCGCTCACCCGTTTTCCCTCTCCCTCCGTTGAAGCAGTACTCATCTCGCATGCCCATGTGGATCATTTCGGGAACATCGGGCTCTTAAACGAGAAAATCCCCATCATTGCAACACCGGTCAGCCTTGCCATTATGAAAGGGATGCAGGACACCTCCCCCACGGTCGGCTCCGATACGGTCTACTTCTCAAAAAAAGTACCCAATGATAAGAAAGGACTTCTCCTGATGACCGGTAAGGACTCTTACCGGGGCAGGAATTTTTACTGTACAGGAAAGCCGTCGGATGCCCTGCATAAATTTCTTGCATTGCGCCCCTCAGGAGAGAAAGCGCATAAGTCTCTCGTTCCCGGGATTCTTTCCTCGTATGACCAGCTCAACCTCCCGTTTGAGGTGAGGTCGTATGAAGTGGACCACTCAATCTACGGGGCCTGTGCCTACCTCCTCACCGGGCAGAACACCATCGCATATACCGGGGATTTCCGTCTCCACGGAAAGCATGGCGACAAGACACGGAAGTTTGTGGATGCGGCAAAGGAAGCATCCGTCCTCATCTGTGAAGGGACGACGGTGACACGGAAGAGTGCCTGCGATGCGAAAGGTCCCGTGTCCGAAGAATCGGTACGGGAAACCTGCCGGGCGGCAGCAGAGTCAGCCAAAGGGCTGGTGATTGCAGATTTCTCGCCCCGTAATTTCGAGCGGCTTGAATCATTCCTCTCGATTGCCGGAAAGACCGGGCGTGAACTCGTAGTCACGGCAAAGGATCTGTACCTGTTCCTGGCGCTCAGCTGCACTGATATGCCCTGCCCGAACGACCGGTTGAAGATCTATTATGAACTCAAGGACCGGAAGAATGCAAAATGGGAGACCGAAGTGGTGATGAAGCAGTGTCCGGACCAGTATATCGATGGTGCGGCAATTGCAAAGAACCCGGACAAATATATCCTGTGCTTCTCGTTCTTTGATATGAAAAATCTCCTCGACATAAAACCGGATGGC
This sequence comes from Methanoregula sp., assembly GCA_026625165.1. Taxonomy (NCBI): domain Archaea; kingdom Methanobacteriati; phylum Methanobacteriota; class Methanomicrobia; order Methanomicrobiales; family Methanoregulaceae; genus Methanoregula; species Methanoregula sp. The sequence goes on from CP112999.1 coordinate 77,099, forward strand.
GGGACCTACATCTACTCGTCGTGCGAGGCCTTCTCCGAAGAGATGGAATTTGACTTCAAACGCCTTGCAGAGTGGCTCAAATATTTCAACTTCGATGTGAAGGGCTTTGGACTGTGTGCAGAGGGAGATGCAATAACCCCGGTGTTTGATTCTGCATTCCACGCTTCGGGGCATGCATCACCGGACGATATTACCCGGGCTATCGATACCATCGACCCGGACATCATCATCCCCGTCCACACAGAAAACCCTGCCTGGTTTGCGGAGAAGTGGGAAAAGACGCGGATCGTGCACAACGGTGAGCGTGTTGAGTTCTGAATCCACCTACATCACAATGACCGGCCGGTCGGTCTGGGCCCTGCTAAACGCATACTATGCAGTGCTCCGCGAGACCGCATTCCGGCCCACGCAGATCATCATCCTGTCCGAGACCGAGCACGCGGGTCAGATTCCGGTCGTGAAGAACGGGCTTAAAATTCTTTCAGACGGGTACAAGATCAACCCTCAAGTGGATGTGGAGCAGGTCCCGACCGGGGATTTCATCGAAGCGGGCAGGAAAATCTCCGCACGGATAAGGGCCGGTAAAGAACAGGGGAGCAGGGTTGCCATCGATATCACACCGGGCCGGAAAGCGCTGGTGGCCGGGGCGCTCATCCCGCTTGCCAGCCTTTCTGTGGATCACGTCTTCTACCTCCAGATCGCCTCCACAGACGATGCTGCAAAACCCTACATGATGATCCCGCTCGCGTCCCAGCAGCTCAAGGATCTTTGTGCCACATCCCCGCAGGTGGTACCATGACACAGGAAGAGCAGATCTTCATCCACGAACTCCCCCTGCTGCTCAATTACCTGGAATCCTCCCTGTCGGTGTCGTATCCCCTCTACGAATTCGACCTTTTTTCCGCGAGACCTGATGGCAATGTATACCTGCTTGGTGGTTTTGGGTCCCGCGAAATGTTCGAAGATGCCCGTGCATCATGTGGCACTACAGCACAGGAGATGCCGGCGTTCAATGACCTCCTGTCCTGCCTGATGAACAGCGGGATCCTTCCGTATGCCAACAGGGATGCATTTGAGGAAAAACTGCGCATGTACAACCAGCTGAAGAAAGGCGTGCGGTTCGGGCCTGATACGAATGTCTTTTACCATGGCCTGCCGCTCAATGCCGGCATCGACCCGGCAGCATTTCTGCTGGTTGATACGGTCAAAAACGAGATTGAGTCCTCGATGAATTACAAGTACTCCCCGAAACAGATCGCCGATTTTAAGCGCACCGCACGGTACCAGAAGCAGCTGCTGGACGAGCTGGTCAATGCCAGGACCAAGCGGGCGCGTCTGGCAGCCCACCTCGCACTCCCCCAGTTCAGAGCCATCCGGGACCGGGCCACTATGGTGCCCGCCCTGGAACCGTCATCGTCTGACAAAGAGGCAAACGATCTCATCATCGTCAGATCGCTCAAAGCATTTGAAAAGGAAAAGTTCGCCCTTCCGGTGATGCTGACTGCTGACCGGAACCTTGCAACGCTCTGCGATGCGGAGGGCGTTGAGCATTTCCTCTTTGAGATGCCTGCTGCCATCGGAAAACCCCACTGTACTCCGGCAGCATTTACGAACCTGCTGGCAACCCTCGCGGGAGTCCTGGGGTTCATCCAGTGCAACTCGGCCGTCATCTTCGGGGAGTACCGGGGAAAAGGCGGCAGGAGTGATGAACTGAAAGTACAGTTCCTCAACGAAACGCTTATTGAACCGTTCAGGAAGGATCTCACCATATGCCGGAAGCTGCAGGCACTCAACATCGCCATATAACCGCGGTCATCTTCGATATGGACAACACCCTGTTTGACTTTGTCGAAGCCAAGCTCATCTCGTGTGCGGCAGTCATTGCCTACCTGAATGTTCCCGTTGAACCCGTGGTGCTGCTCAGATATTTCCTCCGCCCGGCTCACGGGTTCGAGGACCATGAGAACATCCGGGACTTCCTCCGTGACAACGACTGCAACTCAGAGACCGCATTCGCCCGGTGCTGCGCCATTTACGATGAGGAGAAAGTCGCCGCGATCAGGCCCTACCCGCATGTTGCCGAGACGCTCTCGGCGCTCCGGTCCCGCGGGCTCAAACTGGCAGTTGTCACCGATGCCCACAACGGCAATGCGCTGAAGCGGCTGAGGAAAGCCGGGCTCGAAGAATTCTTTGATGCAATCATCACCATGGATATGCACGGGAAGGCAAAACCCTCGCCCGAGCCGTTCCTGCTTGTCATGAAGAAACTGGGAGTGGCTGCCAGCGAGACAATGCTTGTCGGAGACAGCATCCGCAGGGACATCCTGCCGGCAAAAGCGCTGGGGATTCTCACGGTGCATGCGGTATACGGGGACCGGAACTTCCATGAGGGGGAAAGGGATGGGGCGGATTTTGTTATTCACGGGATAAAGGATTTGATCGGAATAGTACAAGGATAAATTATCATGCCGGATAAAAAGTGTTATTACCAAAGATAATTTTTTAATTTTATTATTTTTACTATTAGTAATTATAATGCCGAAAAACAGTCCCACTTCCCGTCTTCAGGAACTACAGTCCGACCCGGCACCCTATCCTGCCCGTAATTAGGCCTGTTTGGTCTTTTTTCGGGGCACTATACGAACCCGGATACCCCGAACCGGCCGTAAATCTGGCGATTCGCAAATAATTATTCCTGTGTTTTGGCGAATTAGTCCTGAAAATGGCTTCCGGACAGGTCACCTTGGGAAACCTCTCCGACGGAGACGATGTGATCTCTTCTCTGAGGCTCTCAGGCTCTCTCTAAGTCTCCCTAGGTGTTTCATATTGGTTGATGGGTCTGACATCCGGAACCCTATCCGGATCCCCCAAATTACAACCCCAGTATCCCCCCCTTTCGGGCTGTAGTCCGGCCCGGCAACCTATCCTGCCCGCATTTAGGCCCATTTGGTCTTTTTTTGGGGCACGATACCGCCCCGGATACCATGAACCGGCTGCAAATCTGGCGGTTCGCAAATAATTATTCCTGTGTTTTGGCGAATTAGTCCTGAAAATGGCTTCCGGACAGGTCACCTTGGGAAACCTCTCCGACGGAGACGATCCGGGTCCCCCCTCCAAGGCCGATCCCTCCCGAAAAAGGGGTGTTGAAGGGGTGTTGAAAGTGCACCCGGTTGGCAGCTTTTACGCCGGGGCAGGTCCCGTCTCTCCTGCTCCTGCAGTCACCCCGCTCCCGGTTGTGGCAGGCGCAGGCCCCTTCTCCGGCAGGAGTACCGGGTTTCCGTCCCGGCCAATCTCCACAAGACCGGTACTTTTTACCCGGAAGTACCGCTTTGAATTTTGTTTGGTATACACCCAGAGCTCGCAGAGGATGGATTCCGAAACGGGAAACGAGCGGAGGAGGATGAGCCACTCCTGGCACTCCGCCTCAATCTCTTCTTTTGTGCACCGGATTTTTGTGACTCTTTTGATCCGGACAAAAACGAGGTGAACGGACGTGCGGATCATCAGGTCGCACATGCTCTCCGTCTCAGGACAAAACCTCATGACATCTCCTCTCGCTCGTGCAACCGGAAGCGCGTTGTCCAGTGCTTTTGTCATCGGCCGTCCTCTCGTCATGCCTCCTCCTCCTCTTCATCCTCCTCATCAGGTGATGTCCCTGACACTTTCCGTTTCACCTTGTATCTTAGCTTCACACCCCAGCCAATGATCTCGGTCTTGCGAACCGGAAGGTAGGGATCCAGCGGCACATGCCTCCGTGCCCATTCCAGTTCTTCATTCTCCTGTCCGTTCCCGGCCGCACCGGTGACAACCTGCCCCGGCCCGGCCATGTCTGTATCGTTCATCTCGATCGTTTCCATGATTGTATCATCTGAATTTTTTTCACCCGCTGTCCCGCGACACGAAAGCGGTTACACTCCCCATCGCAAAATTTCCAGAAAAGCCGGCCGCCCGGACACGGGGCCGCGTGGAGCCGTGGCTGTTATTCCGTATTAAATCCCGTTACGCTGGACGGGACCTGCGGTAGGTCAGCATCACGGCATCAGGGGGGCACCGTGCTCTAGAGAGCCGGCGGCCGACGTTGTATGGTAAAGATGAGCAGTTGCAGCGGTGCACGGACGCCCAAAGAAATATTCCCGTGCCCCCGGTTCAAAAGAATCTCAACAGATGGTACCATCATGGGCAGTCGAAGAGGACGTTCGCCCTCTTCTCCAGCCATGCTCTTCATCGACGGATCGAGCATGGCTCCCATCAACCCGCAGACAGACAGCATGGAAACATGGCAGAACCGGGCGATGCGGGCTGCAACCTTTGGTGCATACCCGATCTTCCGGATCCTCCTCGCCGTTCTGTTGCAGAAATCTTCGGTCATGTGTGGTAAAAGAAACAAAGATATGCGGGGTTAAATGCTCTGTGGTGGGTGCGAAAGATTTTGAAGTCATCCCGTGTCTGACAGGGCAATTGGGGTTTGAACCGGGCCCGGATATGTCAGACAACAGGCAGCCGCGATCCGGGTGCGGGAATTTTTTTAAAAAATCCGGTTTTATGGGGAGATTTGCAAGAAGTGTTGTGAGAGGTGCGGCAGTTTGATAAATTTTACAGGAATGAGCGAGGTGTCGTTATGAGATGACAATCTGGAGGTTACAGGAGTGTTCATTAAAATGAACATATGTTCATAATTTTAAACATTGTCAGATTGAAAAATGAAACGACCGATGATGCATTATCAGATCAATCTTTGACGATTCTGATTATCCGGTCAATGACTGCATTCAATGCCGGGTCTTTCAGGTGTCCTGTACGGTACTGGATAATCCGGCTGTCTGCGGTGAACAACCGGTTCGGCCGGACATTGCTGTCCTGCCTGAGCGATCCTTCACTGAAATCCTCTTCACCTATTGAGATGCTGTACTGATCCATCACCTGCCGGCTGGTTATCTGGCAGAGGATCATATCATCACCTTCGAGCGGAGCAATCACAAGAGCCGGCCGTTTCTTTGCTGCGCTGAGATTTGAGAAGGGAAAGAGGACAACGACGACGTCGCCTTTTACAAATTCGCCCATGCTTCGTCCTCCTCAGGGCGCAGCCAATCTTTCTTTAAGGAGGACTCGCTTGCGTACGCGGTTTCGTTCGCGGTCTTCTTTTGTACTGACCTGATGAAGTTAAGGATCTCACGATAGCGCTGTCGTGGTACCTGGTGCAGTTCCCTGATAATCTGTTCCTCAACTTTCATAGGCGTTCACAACCCTGTGCCGGGTTATTACTCAGTCCATTATTCCGGGTACGTAATCAGGTTATCTGTCAGGCCTGGTGCGAGAGCGGGGTTCCCGCCACTCGAGTGCCGCATGCTGGAGCTCAACAGACGTTGTGCTTTTTTTGAGATGGGAAAGCCCACCCGCCCATGTAAGGTGGAACTTCTTCTTTAATGGTTTTTTCTTCCGCTTCGCAAGCTTGTCGATATAGTGGATCGCTTCGCTCCTGAGATCGGGCGGGAGATTGTCAATCATGCGATGCACGCGTTCTGCGGATGTCATGAAGTTCTTCCGGGATATTTTTTCTGCGCCTGCATGAACCTGCACCGGATCGTACTTCTCATCATCGCCGGGGTCACACCATGCAAAATGCTTACAGTCCATACAGGTGCTGCGGACAGAACGCGGACAGCCGTCAGGATACGGGTCCGGCTTTTTGGAGGGATCATACTCCTTATTCTTCACCCGTTTCAAAGAGTGGTCTGGTTTAAGTTCATAGCTATACCGGCTATAACACCCTCCATAATCCATATTGAGCATACAATACCCTTCTACGGTGATGAACGACCATGTACGAACAGACGGGTACTCATCTTTGGTCTTTTGCATAGCTGCTTCGATTGTTTGTGTTTTTTTATTTCAATGGTTTTGTGGTCGGGTGGTAGTGGGCAGATTGAGAACTCTCTCAAGCCGCAACTGTAAAGGAATACTTGACAGTTCAAACCGGTATCGGATGTATGTGTCGTACCGTTATACGATCTTCTTGTCGCTAAAAAAGAGGTTTGTAAGCCTTACTTCCCTTTCTTCCCTGCCGCCCTCTTCTTAGGGGCTGCCTTGTTCACCCCTTTTGTCTCGCACGGCACGCACATCTCAAGTTTCTCGTCGACTATGCGGTACGCGTTTGCGAGCACCGACGAGTTCGCGATCATGCCTGACAGAAGGATCACTTCAAGGATCTCCTCGCGGGTCGCACCCATCTTGAGTGCCGCGACCATGTGGTAGCCGGTACAGTGCGGGCACTTGAGCGCTGCGCCAACCGCCATGCTGATCAGCTCCACGTACTTGGGGTCGAGCGGGCTCGTCTGTGCAACGGTCCCCTTGTAGAGCAGGTGGGAGATGAGCACCTCGGGCCGTTCCCCCATCCGCTTGAAGATGAGCGGGACCCGCCCGTAATCCTTCTCGATGTCCTTCATCCACTCTTCGGCAGTCGTCTCTGCCCCATGCCGGACGATCTGCGCCAGCTTCTCCTCAAACTGAACCTTGCTTGCTTTTCCCATTCATACCACCACGTTCGTCTCAGAGAACGGACGGATCCTTACAAGAATATAGTCCCGCATCCGTGACGGGCTCAGGTCGGACACGTCCCCGACCGTTATCCCGTCCTCGACCCCGATGCTTTTGATCGTTTCAGCAAACGAGTCGTACGGGAGTTTCACCCGCAGCCCGCTCATCTGGACAGTCAGCGGTGTCGGGGAGGTCACGGCATGGATCTCCGGCACATGCTCCTTGATCAGGTCCATGATGCGTGCAGGGGAGACCGAGAGCGGGTCCTTTGCAATGGAAACCCGCTTCTTCTCGAGCACTCTTGTGATCTCACTGACGATCTCATCGAGCTTGGTGAGCTCCTCGGTCTCCTTTGTCCGGTGCATGAACCTGCCCACGTTGCCGACATACCCGTCCACCGGCGGGTTGGTGATTCGCCCGAGCGCCTCCGCATCCGGCCCGCCGCAGAGCACGATCGGGACCTCAATTCCCCGGCGCAGGGCCGGCATCTTGTGCTCAATGCACTTCTCGAAGTTGCCCAGCACGTACACGGCGATGTCGTGCTCGTTTATCACATCCCGCTCCTCGTCGTTGAGCGCCGCAATCCGCTTGCCAACGCCCCGTGCAAGCCCGACCATGTTGCTCTTTGCCCCGAGCCTTCGTAAGTATTCGGCAATGTCGCAGGCAGGGTGCGGGAGGTGGTGGATCTCAAGGCTCGGGATCACAACCGCGATCTCGGTGCCCACGAGAGGCGAATCGATCACCTCGCCGCCGAGGGGTTTTGCTGCGGCCCGGAGGATATCCACGTCGTCCTTTGGCATGAAGCACAGGAGCACGACCTCGGATGCGATCACCTGTCTCTGGACAATGTATCCCCCGATATCCTCGATCAAGTCCACGATCTCGTTGTTCCGGTAGATGCCGCCCCGGTAGGTGATGGGGACAAGCATCATGGCGGCACCTCGCCCATTTTCGCAAACTTTTCCTGCACAATCGCGTCCACGTCCGCTTCGAGCGTGTCCTCGCTTGCAACAAACCAGAACCTGTCCTTAAAAAAGCGCTCGCGCCGGACCCGGAACCCCTCGGGGGCGATGCACCTGAGCGCGTAGATCAGGTCCTTGTACACCGACTCGCTGGGGTCTGCGACGACAATGTCCTCGACCTCCCCGGGTGTGATGGAGACGTCCCGCAGGATCACCGTGAACCTGTCCGCCTGCTCGACATGGTCCTGCCCGAACCTTTCCAAAAAAATCCTGAGCATAAGGGCGAGGTATGTCTCGTTTGCAAGGACGAGCGTGATCTTGCCTGCGAGCGGGTTGACCGCAGCAAAATCGCGGATCCGCACCAGGCTTGTGATCTTATGCAGCACGCCAACGGCGACAAAGATCGGGATGCCGGGGTCGACCCAGATGTGGAGCTTGAAGATTGCCCGGATCAGGTTATGGTCAAGCAGCACGTCGTTTGCGATCTGCTTGTAGTACTCACCCCCCAACGGTTCGGGGCATTCCACCTCGAAGTACTCAACCGTCTGCATCTAACCTTCCTTGACAAACCCGCTTGCGAGCAGCGCCGAGCCCACGGCACCGATATACTGGGAGTGGCGGGGCACCACGACCTTTACCTGCAGCAGCTCCCCCATCGCGTGCACCAGCCCCTCGATGAGAGATGTCCCGCCGACCATGATGACCGGTTCCTTGATGTCCACTTCCTGCAGCTGCTGCTCGAACACCTGTTCCGCAACGGAATGGCAGGCGGCGGCCGCGACATCCTCCCGGGTGCTGCCCGCGGCAAGGGCATTGACAAGGCTCTGGGTGCCAAAGACGATGCAGTAGCTGTTCATGGGCACGCGGTTGCCGGACCCTTTCATCGCGAGCGGGCCAAGCTCTGTGATGTCGACACCGAGCCGTTTTGCCGTCATCTCTAAAAACCTCCCGCTTGCGCCGGCACAGATCCCGCCCATCGTAAACGACCCCGGGATGCCGTCCTGCACGGAGATCGCCTTGTTGTCCATGCCGCCGATATCGATCACCGTTGCAGGGCCGTGCTGCCGGTCGGCTAGGTACACCGCACCCTTCGAGTTGACGGTCAGCTCCTCCTGGATAAGGTCGGCGCTGATATCCCTGCCGACGAGGAACCGGCCGTATCCCGTTGTGCCTACGGCCTCGATCTCGTCTCTTTTGACCCCTGCCTCGGCGAGCGCGTGGGCGACGACGTCCCGGGCGCTTCCTAAGACCTCTGTGGTGGGCTGCCAGCCCGTGCCGATGATCCGGTTGTCCTTCATGACCACCGCCTTTGTTGTCGATGACCCGGAATCAACGCCCAGCGTGAGCCCCTGCTGGGCTTCCCGGGCGAGCAGCGCCCTCCGGCGTGCGATTGTCGTGAGCGCCTCCATGCGGGTGAGCAGGGTCCCCGCCGTCGTCCGCTCCGTAAACGAGTAGCTGACGACCGGCAGCCGGGAATTGTTGCGGATATACCTGCGGAGCTCGTTTCTCACGATCGCCGCCTCGGCGCACCGGAAGCAGGTGGCAATGAAGATGGCGTCGGCGTCCACGCGCCCTTCGACAAGCGCTTTTGCCCGGGCAATCGCGAGCTTGAGGTCGGGGCTCCGCACCTCAAGGCCGAACTCTTCGAAGTTCTTAATGATGTCCTTTAACGCAATATCCGGGAAGAAGATCTCCCCGTTCACGGACTTTGCCGCCTCGTTGATCTCCTGCTGGACCCCGCTGTACTCAGGGCCGCACGAGAGCTGGGCGATCCGGACCGGTGATGTCATTTCCCGCCTCCCTGCTCAGCGAGGAACCGTTTGATCGCCGCGACGAACCGCACGCCCTCTTCCTCGGATTTGGGGTAGTTTAAGTCAAGGCGCGGGACTTTCTTTTCCCGCACAAGGTACTTGATCAGCTCGTTTGTCCGGGCGCAGCCCATGCAGCCGAATGCAAGGTCGGCTTCGCTGATGACGATCGCCGCGTCGCACGCCTCGATCATCGGGCCGTACAGCGCCATCCTGCCCCTGACCCCGCTGGGCACTTCGACGGCAGCCCACTTCAGCCCCTTCTTGGGCTCCTCCGGCGTGATCTGGAGGGGCACCGATTCGATGCCCGCGGTCTGGATCCGTTCGCGGATGGCGGTTGCAGACGAGAGCGGGGTGTGCCCGTACCGAGCGACAAGGTCGGAGAGTATCAGGCTCGTTGCGGGATAGATGAATATCTTTGCCATAGTCTTTCAGGGCTCCTGCGCTTCGATCAGCTTTTTGAGGGTGTAGATGTCCAGTTTCTTTGACTCCGCCGTGCTCTCCGGTGCCGGGACGCCCCCCGCATCACGGGCCCGGAGTTCAAAAAGCCCGTGCGAAACATACGGCAGGACGGTGGTCTCAAACTCGATCCCGTGGAAACCCGGCCGCGCCCCGCCAAGGTTTGCGCGGCACCTGCGGGGGTCCCCCGGGACAAACCCGCGGTCCTTGGTGAAGATATGGTCCGGATCAACGGCACGCAGTTTTTCGATCAGCCTGTCAACGACATCTTCTGCCCCGTTGATCAAAAGCCCAAAACAGGTCTCCTTGATCATGGCCCCCTCCGAGATCTCATACGCACGGATTGCCAGTTCCGCCGGTGTCAGTGTCGGCGACTCGACCAAGATATACCGGGTTACGCTCCCGGGGTTTTTGGGCACGTATTCCGTCAACGCCCGACCTCCCTGATGTACACAGTCTCCCGCTCCTTAAAATTTTTGAGTTTTCCGGTATCGGTCACGGTCCCGATGATATTGGTCCCTTCAAACGGCTCCGAGGTCGGGCCAAACTCCCGGTTTGCCGACAGCCGCACGCCGACCATCCCCGATCCCTTCCGGGAATCGTTTGTTATCGCAAGGGCTGCGGCAGGGACTTCGCCCGCCGGCAGGTTCTCCGGTATGATCCTGGTGTCGGCCGGGATCCCCGGTTTGAAGAGGAACACATCGTCAAACTTGAAGAACAGGGGCATCATGCCGGCATCATGGTCGGCTAGTCCAGTCAGCCTCCGGAATGTTGCGCAGCTTGCCGGTGCCGCCGCATCGTCAAGGACAATGTCCACGACCTTTGATTCCGGGGCGGTGACGACCGTTGCCGCTTTCTCGTTGAGCACGTCCAGCGTCGTCCCCGGTTCCTGGGAGACGACGATCCGGTCAGCGCCCCGGCTGTCCGCGTGCAGGGTAAACCCGCGGTCCCGTGCGATCTCCTCGGCCCGGGGAAGGGGAACACCGAGAAGGTCGATACGGGCCGGCCGGACGGTGACGCTCAATGTATCCCCGTCCTTTGCGAGCTTTACAAGCTCGATCCCGTGCACCACGTGCCCGACGACACTGTGCGCCGGGCTGCTCTGCACGTCGGAGCGGTAGATGTACACCCCTCCTGAAGAAGGCCCGGAGTTGCGCACCGTGACCGTCCCTTCGCGCCGCGGGTGCCGGTTCTCTGCTGGCACGTCAACTCCGGCATGCGTAGCGTCAAGGATGTGGGTGCTTGTCGCACGGCTGACGGCAAAGGTCCCACTTTCCTGAGCAAAGAGCAGGTGTTCGACGCTCCCGGCAGCTTCGGTCGTGATCTTTTCGGGGCTGTATCCATGTGCGGTCACATCGACCCGTGTGACGACCTGCATCCCCTCTTCAGGCACAAGGTCAAAGTCCGTTGTCGTGAACGACCGGCTCGTGTCCGCCCAGCTGATCACCGGTTCGACTTTTATGATCCGGTCGCCGGTCGACCAGCGGTCAAGGACCGCCCGGCCGCTCACCACGCTCCCGATGACCCCGCCGCTCTCATCTGCGCCGTGATCGGCAGAATGGCGGATCTTTGAAAAGACCAGGTACGAGCGCTGCGGGTCGTACCCCCCGCACCCGAGAATTACGTCCCCGCGCTCGTACAGGGCCTGCCTGCGCTCCGGACGGATGGCGGAGGGAAACGGACCGAACGCGGCAGCGTACCGGTCCTGCCAGTGCAGAAGGAGCCGGTCTGTTATGTCCCCTGCGCCAGAAAATGCCGTCCCCTTCCCCGCGACCTCAACTGTGATCTCGCCGGCTGTGGTGCTGATCGCGAGGCTGTTTGTGGCGGCCTGCTCCTGTGCCGCGGGACGGATTACCGCAACGCAGCAACCCGGGGGTACCGCCGGTAGAATATCCTTAAGCCGGCTTTGCCCATCGACGTCCAGCCTCCTGCCGTCGATGAGGATGGTGACCATGGCCCGCCTCAGGCAGCCGGTTTGCTCATGACCTGCCGCTCTTCTTCTGTCAGGCTTGCAAGCACCTCGGCAGTCTCGCCGATCATGACGATCTTTCCCCCGCGCATGAGCGCAATCCGGTCGCAGATGTCGCGGACAAACTCCATGTCGTGGGACACGACGATAAAAGTCTCTTCCATCTCCTCCCGGGCGTGCATGATGGAGTGCTTGACATCGATTTTGGTGATCGGGTCCATGGTGCCGGTCGGTTCATCGAGGATGACAATGCGGGGCTCGTGGATCAGCACCTGCGCCAGCGCGACCCGGTGGCGCTCCCCCTCGCTGAGCTGTGCGGGCATGCGGTTGAGGATCTCCATGCTTTTTTCCTCGGTAAACCCTGCCATGCGGAGCGTGACGACAGCTTTTCTCATGGCAAGCTCCTTTGGGAACTCCAGCCCGATTGCATCTGTGAGGTTATCAAGCACGTTCCGGTGCGGGAAGAGGTCGTACTCCTGGTGCAGGAGGCCGATGTACTCCTTGGCCCGCCCCCGCTCCTCGACGCCGGGTTTGGTCATGTCGACCCATTCCTCGCCGATCCGGATATTGATCTCCCCGCTCGTGGGTTCGATGATGCCCGAGATGATGCGGGAGAGCGTGGTCTTGCCCGCCCCGCTCTTCCCGATGATCCCGAAGATCTCTTTGGTGAACACCTCGAAATTCACCCCGTTGACCGCACGGACGACTCCCCGGTCCACGGAAATGTAGCGCTTGACCAGGTCGCGGGCAACAACCACTTTCTCGCCAAGCTGGCACTCCTCAAACGTCTCGGTGTCTTCAGCCCCTTTCATGAAGCTGTCGATCACGGCTTTCGGGGTCCCGATTGTTGTGATCTGGCCGTCGACAAGGAGGATTGCGCGGGTCGCCACGTCCTCGATGACCTTGGAGAAGTGGGAGGTGACCACCATGCCCATGTTGTTTGCCGATGCAGCAGTCTTGAGCATGTCATGGACGAGCCGGGCGGTGTTGGGGTCAAGGGTGCCGGTGGGTTCATCGGCAAACAGCATGAACGGCTCTTTTGCGAGCTGGCGTGCGAGCACGACACGCTGCTTTTCCCCTCCCGAGAGGTCGCGGGCGATATGCATCATCCGGTGGGAGAGCTTGACCTGATCGATGAGGTCTGCGGCGCGGTTGATCTTTTTTTCTTCCGGGTATTCCACATCATCGAGTGCATGGATGACGTTCTCGATGACACGGTCGTTCCCGTAGAGGGCAAACGTGCGCTGGAACATGATCGCGGTGCGCACCATCAGCCTGCGGCGCAGCAACTCGTCGGTCCCACCCCAGAGGTCAATGTCAACGGGCGCAAGCCTGCCGCCGCAGCGCGGGCATGGTTTTCCCCCGGCACTCCGGACGTCAATAAAATCGCAGCTGCCGCAGGCAACGACATGGTAGATGATCCTTCCGCTCGTGGGTGGTTGTTCAACTCCCCGCATCAGGTGCATGAGTACCGTCTTACCGGCACCGCTCCTGCCGATGATGCCAAGGACTTCCCCCTCGCCTATCTCGAAATTGATGTTTTTTAACACCCTCGTGCCATTAAAATCCATGCAGAGGTTATCGATCGTAATTAACGGAGCCCTCATAATCCTCTCTTATACCTAATGTGGTACTGGTCACTTATTACTTTTTATATCATACACCGCGACCGCCGCCCTGCCAAAAAATTAAATCCGGCTTACCGGCCCGGCGCTTCGCGTGACAGGACCTCCTGAACAATGGCGATCACCTCGTCAACATGCCTGATCACGTGGTTGGCAGTCCTGTAGAGTTCGGCAGGCCGGTCGCCAGGCTGCTGTTCGGTAAGGATGGCGCAGTCTGCCGCCTGCATGGCACAAAGGTCGTTGATCCCGTCCCCCACCATTACGACACGGTCGTATTCCAGTTTTAGGTCCGCGACGATCTGGGCTTTGATGGACGGTGTTGCCACGCCGTACACCCGGTCACGGGGGATGCCAAGGTGGTCTGCCATGCGCTCAAGTTTTGCCGACCGGTCACCGGACGCGATGAACGTCGGCACGCCCATCCGGTGCAGCGCGGTGACCGCCTCTTTTGCGCCAGGGAACGGGGACCCGCCGGCAGTGATTGTAAACTCAATGGCTTTCTGTGCCATATTCACGATCGCCCCGGAGTTGAGGGTAAGGATCGATTCCCGTTTGCAGACGTGCCACACATCTTTTATGCATTCCTGCAGGTCTCTTACGAGCGCATGGGTATCGGTATAGAGCACATCGCCCACCTCTTCTGCCGTCGTGACCTTGCGCGTGCAGCTCACGCCAAACCCGATATCATTCTCGACAAGGTAGGTGGACAGGAGCGTGTCCGGCAGCGCACTGATGATCGCCTTGGAGCTGACCGGTAGGACGACCAGCACGCGGTCAGCGGACGCGAACGTAAGCGTCGTGGTCTCAACTCCGGGCAACAACTTCCCGGACCCGATATCCTTTGCAACGCGGTAGGTTGAGAGCAGGGTCCCGGCACTGTCAAAAACAACGGCGACGCTCATGCTTGATCCCTCATTGATAAACTCTATGTAGTCCGGTATTCATTGAATCTTTGAAGATGATGTTGGTTACTGAAACTGCAGACAAAATAAAGCGCATGGAGATACGCGGGGCGGGGAGGATCGCACGGGCTGCGGCGCAGGCGCTGCGCGACCATGCAGTGGCGACAGGCACCCGGGACCTGGAAGCGTTCAGGAGCGAAATGCGCAGGGCTGCCGACGCCCTCGTCGCCACCCGGCCGACGGCGGTCTCCCTCCCAAACGCCGTCCATATTGTTATTGCCGGGCTGGATGGGGCAGACAGTGCGGAGGTGGCAAGGGAGAGCGTGGTCCGGCGTGCAGAAGAGTTCATCGAATCGTCCCTGCACGCGGTGGAAGAGATCGCACAGATCGGCGCCCGGCATATCAGCGACGGTGACACGATCCTCACCCACTGCAACTCCGAAGCAGCCCTTGCCTGCATCGTCACTGCGCATAAAGCGGGTAAGGATATCGGGGTGTTTGCCACGGAAGTGCGCCCACGCAACCAGGGGCTTGTTACGATCCGGACCTTGAACGATGCCGGCATAAAAACGAACTTCATAGTGGACTCTGCCGTGCGGTCGTTCATGAACGATATCGACCTCGTGATCGTCGGGGCGGACGCGGTGACCGTGAACGGGGCGGTCATCAACAAGATCGGCACCTCGCAGGTCGCACAAGCGGCGCACGAGGCGCGGGTGAACGTGGTCGTTGCAGCGGAGACCTACAAGTTTGCGCCGCGCACGATCATCGGCGAAATGATCGAGATCGAGGAGCGCCCTGCACAG
The DNA here is from genome assembly GCA_026625165.1 of Methanoregula sp. Lineage (NCBI taxonomy): Archaea > Methanobacteriati > Methanobacteriota > Methanomicrobia > Methanomicrobiales > Methanoregulaceae > Methanoregula > Methanoregula sp. The sequence goes on from CP112999.1 coordinate 92,164, forward strand.
GAGGTGCTCCCCGACGATATCGCCCGCACCCTCCCGCACGTGACGGTAAGAAACCCGGGCTTTGATGTCACTCCCGCGGGATACATCGACATGATCATCACCGAGGCGGGGGCGATCCCGCCGCAGATGGCGTACGTGATCATCAGGGAATACCTTGGCTGGGGGATTGAGGAATTCCATAAGACCTTTGAGATCAATACCAGACATATGGAGTGAGCCCATGCAGGACGTCATTGCGACCTATTATTTCAGGCCGGCAGACGGCACAACACCCGGGGCGGCGGCACAGGCGATCTGCGAGGAGCAGACGACAGGCACGTGGACCGATATCTCGACCCGGGCCGACTATGTAAAAAGGCTTGACGGGATAGTCGATTCCCTTGTCCCGCAGGGAAACGGGTACGTCGCCCGCATACGGTACCCTGCCGAAATATTTGAGCCGGGCAACATGGCGCAGTACGTCTCGGTGGTGGCAGGAAACCTCTTTGGCCTTCGCCGGCTTGAATCGGTCCGGCTCATGGACGTCGAATTACCGGACGCGCTCGCACGGTTCAGGGGCCCGAAGTTCGGCATCACCGGTGTCCGGAGGCTGATCGGGAGCAGGGACCGGCCCCACGTGGGCACCATCATCAAACCGAAGGTCGGCCTGAGCCCGGAAGACACCGCCTCGGTCGCGTACCAGGCGGCAATCGGCGGCATTGACCTGATCAAGGACGACGAGACGCTCACCGACCAGCAGTTCTGCCCGATCGACCGCCGCCTCCCGCTGGTCATGAAGCGCCTCGAGGAGGCAAAGGACGAGACCGGGAGGGAGGTGCTGTACGCTGTAAACATCTCCACCCGGGCTGACCAGATCATCGGGCGAGCACTGCACGCGCTCGAACTGGGCGCAAACATGCTCATGGTCGATGTGTTCACAACCGGCTTTGGCGCCCTGCAGGCAATTGGCGAGGACTCAAGAATCAGGGTGCCAGTCCATGTCCACCGCACCATGCATGCAGCATTCACAAGGAACCCGGAGCATGGCATCGCGATGCGCCCGTGGGCGAGGATCATACGGATGCTGGGGGCCGACCAGCTCCACACCGGGGCTGTCGGCGGGAAGATGAGCCATGATGCGCCGGAAGTGAAAGCGAGTGTCGAAGCGCTCAGGTGCGCCTGTTATGGCATGAAGCCGGCATTCCCCGTTTCGAGCGGGGGGCTCCATCCCGGGAACGTATCACACGAGCTTGCCACGCTGGGCACGGACATCATACTGCAGGCCGGCGGGGGGATCCATGGGCACCCGGACGGGACTGCCGCCGGTGCAAAGGCGATGCAGCAGGCAGTGGACGCGTTCATGGAGCACATCAGCGTAGAAGAGTATGCAAAAGACCATTATGAACTTGAGCGGGCACTCAGGAAATGGGGCACCGGCTGAAAGATTTAAAAAAAAAAGGTGGAGAATTTTTTATGGAGATACCGTTTACAAAGATGCACGGGAATGGCAACGACTTTATCTTAATTGATGAATTTGAAAAGACGATCATACCGGATGAGATGAAAGCGCAGTTTGCCGCCAGTTACTGCGACCGCCGGTTCGGGATCGGGGCGGACGGCGTCATCTACCTCTTAAAATCACAAAAAAGCGATCTTAAGATGCGTATCCTCCAGCCCGATGAGAGCGAGGCGGAGATGTGCGGGAACGGCATCCGCTGCCTCGCAAAGTTCGCGTATGATAAAAAATACGCAAAGGAGTCCTGCACGGTAGAGACTCCTGCAGGCGGGATCGGCGTCGCAATGGGATACAAAGAGGACGAGTTCTCCGCCACCATCGCCATGCCTGCCCCGAAATTCGACCGCAAGGACATTCCGGCAACCGGCGAGGGTGAATACAGGGAAAGAATAGGGGAGTACGAGGTCTATGCCGTCAACACCGGAGTCCCCCATGCCGTGATCTTTGTCGGTGACGTGGAGAGCGTGGACATCGCAGCCGTCGCCCCTGCCATCCGTCGCCACGCATCGTTCCCGAACGGGGCGAACGTGAACTTTGTCCAGAAGGGCAGTGACGACACCATCACCATCCGCACGTTTGAACGGGGCGTGGAGGCAGAGACGCTTTCGTGCGGCACCGGCGCGACGGCTGCCGCTGCGGTGGCGCACAAGCTCGGGTTTGCCGGAACCACGGTACATGTCGAGACCAATGGCGGGCCGCTCACGATAACTCTTAACGGTGTCGCAAAGATGGAAGGGGCGGCAACAACGGTGTTTGCGGGTTTTATCACATTCTGATCATTTTATCCCCACAACTTCTCCCGGCAAGAGGGACAACCGATCGCCCGGTGTTGATTTTTGGAAATTGTGCAGGGTCCGTCCCCACCTTTGTAACAATAGTAATCACGATTTTTTAAAAGCAGACGCACATTAATTATAAAAACCGTGAGGAAAAGAAGAATGCTTATTGGAGTATTTTTACACCATTCTTCTGTATTTTTTTCGACCTGTGATTTGAACTGACTGTGCGAAGAGTTGAGGGTTCTCAAACGCTGGTCATAACCTTTTTTCAGGTTCAACCTTCTCATGCCACTGCCTTTCTCCAGTGCCCGCAGTATTAGTAAACCATTAATACTTGACACAGCGATGAGAACGTATTTATAAATCAGAATATCTGTCGCATATCGGGTCTGTCTGCAGCATTCCGGGAGCACGGGGAGCCGGGCAGCATCGCGGGGTCAGGACCCCAAAGACCTGGAACGAAAGTCAAACGGTCGGGGTGACTGGTGGCGGCAAAAAAGAAGAAGGTGCCGGTAAAGAAAGGCGCAGGTACGGAACGCCCCGAACGTCCCCCGAATAATGAGGTGGAAAAAGCGCTGCCGGAAGGTGAGGTAAACCTCCATCAGGCGCTTTCCGGATCTGAAACCGGCATGTGGGAACTGGACATTCCCACGATGAGGGGTGCAATCGATGACCGGGCTGCACAGATCCTCGGTTACCGGAAACAGGATATCGGATCTCATATTACTGATTGGAATGCATTAGCGCATCCTGACGACATTCCCCTTATTCAAAAAAGACTTTCCGATTGTCTGGAGGGGCGCACACCCCTTTTTGAATCTGAACACCGTATGCGGCATGCTTCGGGTGAATGGATCTGGGTAGCTGGCAAAGGAAGAGTAGCCCACAGACTTCGGGACGGGTCACCCGTTTCGATCAACGGGACCATGCAGAACATCACCGGACGCAAGAAAGTGGAAGAGGAGCTCAAAAAGAGCGAGGAGCGGTACCGTGATCTTGCCGACAGCATCACCGATATTTTCTTTGCAATGGATAAGGATCTGCGCTATACCTACTGGAATAAAGCATCTGAAGAGCTGACAGGGATTCCGGCGCAGGATGCAATCGGAAAAACCATCTATGAGATCTTTTCTGATACTCCGGACACCCTGCGGGCAGTGGATGTGTATAAGGAGGTGATCCGGACTCACCAGCCGCGGAGTTTTGTAAACGAATATATTCTGGGGGGAAAGCATCTCTTTTTTGAGATTGAAGCCTACCCGTCTGCGGGTGGCATTGCTGTTTTCACCAAGAACATTTCCGGGCGCAAGCAGGCAGACGAAACGATGCAGCGCCAGGCTCAGATCATAGATCAGGTTCATGAGGCGATCATCAGCACCGACCTGAAAGGTTTCATTGTGGGGTGGAACCGGGGCGCAGAAAAGATGTTTGGATATTCTGCAGAGGAAGTGTTGGGCAAACCGGTGTCCCTTATTTATCCTAAGGATCAGCTCTTGTTTCTCACAGAAGAGATCCAGCCGCAGGTAAGAGTGAAAGGCTGGCATGAAACCGAGGCCCGGTTACGCAGCAAATCCGAAAAAGAGTTTCCGGTCCACCTCCTGCTTGCGGTGCTCAGGGACGCCAAAGGCACGGTGGTCGGGTTCACCGGGTCTGCATTCGATATCTCCGAACGCAAGCGGGCAGAAGCAGCACTCAAAAAAGCGGCACTCGACTGGCAGACCACTTTTGACTCAGCTCAGGACGGCATCTGCCTTTTTGACGCCGGCCAGCGGATAAAAATGTGCAACCACATGATGCTGGAGATCTTCGGTATCAAGGATGCAGGTGATATTATCGGGCGGCACTGCTGGGAAGTGGTGCATGGTACCACTGGACCGATCCCCGGCTGCCCATATGTCCGGATGAAGGTTTCGCTCCAGCGGGAGACGATGGAGCTGGAGTTCGATGGCCGCTGGTTTATTGTTGTTGTTGACCCGATTCTTGATGAGGCACGAACCCTCGTAGGTGCAGTTCACAGCATCCGCGACATCACCAAGAGAAAACAGGCAGAAGAGGCGTTGCGCGAGTCAGAAAATACTTTTGCCGCTGCATTCCGGAACAGCCCGGTTGCGTTAACGATCGTGTCCGCAGCCGATGGTACATTTGTCGATGTAAACGATACCTTTGTGAGGAACACCGGCTTTTCACTCCAGGAAATCATCGGCAAGACAGCAGAAAAGCTGGGGATTTTTGCCGATACTGCTGAACATGAGCGGATGATTGCCCTGCTCAGGAAGCAGGGTTCTGTTGATGGGATGGAGATGAAGGTCCGGATAAAAACCGGAGAGTTCCGGATCTGCCGGATTTCAACCAGTCTTATTATAAAGGGGAAAAAGCCGCATTCCCTCTCTACCATAGAAGATATCACCGATATCAAACGGGCAGAAGAGGCGCTCCTGGAATTCAATAAAAAATTACAGCAGGGGATTGAGGAAAAAACGGCAGCACTCCGCGAGAACGAACTCAGGCACCGCCTGCTGTTTGAGTCCTCACGGGACGCCATCATGACGCTGGAACCGCCGGACTGGCGGTTCACATCAGGCAATCCCGCCGCACTTGCAATGTTTTGTGCAAAAGACGAGCCTGAATTTACCTCAGCAGCACCGTGGGATCTGTCGCCGGAATACCAGCCGGACGGACGGCCATCAGGTGAGAAGGCAAAGGAGATGATTGAAAAGGCGGTCCGGGAGGGATCCAATTACTTCGAATGGACCCACAAACGCATGAATGGCGGGGAGTTTCCGGCAACCGTCCTCTTAACGAGGTTTGAATGGAAGAAAAAGCAGATCCTGCAGGCAACTGTACGGGACATCACCGAACGGAAAAATTCCGAGAATAAAATCAGGGCCTCCCTTGATGAGAAAGTCCTCCTTCTCCGCGAGATCCACCACCGGGTGAAAAACAACCTCCAGATCATCATCTCCCTCTTAAACCTCCAGTCACGGTATGTCGAGGACGAGAAAATCTCCCAGGTGATCAGGGAGAGCCAGAACCGGATCAGGGCGATGGCACTCGTCCATGAAAAACTGTGCCAGTCCGAAGACATTGCGAAGATCGACCTTGACGATTATGTCAGGTATCTTGGAAACAGCCTGCTCAGGTTCTATGATATAAAAGAAAAGAGGATCGTGCTTACCACCGATATTCAAAGCATCACTCTCGATATCAATACTGCCATTGCGGTCGGTCTCATCCTCAATGAACTTATCTCCAACTCATTAAAACACGCATTCCCCGGTGGAAGAAAAGGAGAGATCTCCGTTACGATACAGAGGCAGGACCACACCCTTACCCTGCTCTACAGGGATGACGGCGTCGGTCTCCCGGCAGATTTTGACTGGCATAATGCAAAATCACTCGGGATCCGGCTTGTCAAATCGCTCGTGGAGCAGCTGTTTGGGACAATCGTACTTGACCGGACTGCGGGGACGGCGTTTACTATTGTCGTAAAGGAGAAGGAATGAACCGGAAATGAGCATCCGGTATCTCCATTTTATTTATTTTTCCTAGTTATTATGAGAACGGGAACGATTTTTAAAAAATAATACCCTGTTGACTTTTGTGTTTTTTGATGTGATGGGGGGGATCAGGTCTGAATATGCCCAAAAAAATGGTTTTTTAAATTTAAAGTCGTAGAGAACTTAAGGATATGAGGGCATCGATCTATGACGACAAGGGTTGCACGTTTAAAATGCAACCGGTCTGTTTCCGGCAGGATTGATCATTTGTTCCGGTTGAATGGAGTCAGCCGGAAAGTAACCATTCGGAGCGGAAAAAAACCGGCCCGCTTTCCTGACTTTTTTTAAATTGAACTGCAGGAATCAAAACAGCTGATACAACAGACAAATATTTTTTTATCTAATCAATCAAAAGGATTGGATTGACATTCCAATGGCAGAAAACTTCCTGGAACGGGCAGTAAATTATCCAAATTTTTTCCGGGCACTGATTGTAGTAGTAACAATTTTAGTCATTATCCTGAATTATTACACACTCGTTGCAGATCATTCTGTGATTTTTGATCAACTGTTTTATTTTCCAATCGTGCTTGCGGCATATTATTATCCACGCCGTGGAGTATATATCGCCACCGGGTTAGCATTATTTTACCTTGCCATGGTGGTCATTATCCTCCCTGACATACCAAAACTCATCATCACCAGCATCGGGCATGCAGGTACTTTTATTCTCATGGGTTTTGTGGTTGCGTACCTGTCCCTCCGGTTTTCTCATGAAAGGGATATCCATAATCTTCTTTCAGAGATTGTTGTATCATCGAGCAGCGCGATAATCGGAAAAACACTGGACGGCATCATTACCGAATGGAACAAAAGCGCCCAGCAGCTGTACGGATATACCGGACAGGAAGTCGTGGGAAAGTCATCCAATATCCTGATTCCTCCGGAAAGGAAAGGCGAACTCGAATCAATCCTCGACAAGATGCGCCAGGGCAAATCCATTGACAACTTTGAAACCGAACGGATGACAAAAAATGGGGAGCGGATCCAGGTCGTCCTTTACATTTCCCCGGTCAGAAACGACGAGGGTGCGGTCATAGGTGTATCGACAATCGCGTATGATATCAGCAACAGGAAAAAACTTGAACAGTTAAGAGCCGAAGCGTGTAAGGAGGCTGAACTGGAGAGGGGGAGATTACAGACACAGCTGATACATGAGAAAGAGGAACTCCTCAAATTTTTAAAAGCAATCCAGAGCATGGACGACAGTGTCATCCTGACTGACCATCTCGGTAATATCGATTACATGAACCTTGCCGCTGAAAAGCTGCTGGGATATCCACTTCTGGAAATCAAGGGAATGCATATCAGTGAATTCAAGGTCCCGGGAACAGGGTTTGCGATTGATAAAGGAGCATTTTTGTCCGATCCCTATCGTGTCTGGGTTGGAAAACTGGTCCTGAAAAATAAGTATGGGGTCAAAATTCCCACCTCCTTAAAGAGCACCCCCGTTATGAAACGCAAAGTTCCGATATCCCGCACATTTGTGTTGCGGGAAGAACGGTGAGCCTTGCCGGACAGTTGGGCGGGACAACCAGGCGGCAGAGACCATATTTACGATTGTCGTGAAGTAAAAAGAATGAGGGTATAATACTTTTGCATCCTTTCAGCAATCCGGTTCAGGCGCCCTGTACCGTAAGCAGACGATACGCTTACAAGCACCCGTGCAGTCACTCCTCACCCTTTTTCCGGTCGTTTATATCACGGATAATGATGAGATCCCCGGGTTTTCCGCCATAGGTAACAAGACCGGCATTTACCTCGGCATAAAACACGCTCCCGTCCTTGCGCATAAGTCTCGTCGTGTAAATTGAAGGGACAGTCTCACCGGCCATCCTCCGCTTATACAGGTCGGTTATTTCAGGGACCGCATCAGGGTGAACGAAATCGGTAAAATTCCTTCCGAGAGTTTCTTGTATCGAACCTCCCCAGAACTCCGTAATCCTGCGGTTACAGAATTTTACCACCCCATCCTGTATGACACAAACACCATCGTTTGCCCGTTCGATCAGGTTCCGGTATTTCTCCTCGCTCTCCCGCAGGCTCTCCTCAGCCTGTTTCCACTCGGTAATATCCCGCGAGATCTCAAGGACGGCGGTCGGTCTGCCGGTCTCATCTCTCAGGGCGACATTTGCCGTGCAGTCAAAGAACCGTGTCTTTCCCTGCAGATCAATCACGGTCGTCTCATGACGGTGTATCTTCCCGTCCCGGAATGCTTTGAGTGTCAGGCAGGGCGAGGGTTCGCATGGGTTCTGCCGCTGGTGAAATACCTCGTAACATTTTCTGCCAACGATATCGTTGCCAAAGCACCGTCTGGCCATATCGTTAGCCCAGATGAGGGTGAGGTTCCCGTCCATCATGGTCATGGGGTCGGTGATGGATTGCAGCATCGCATTGAGCTTTCCCTCACTCTGCCGCAGTGCCTCTTCAACCCGCTTACGGTCGGTGATGTCACGGGCGATTATTGCAATCCTTTTCACTTCACCATTCGCGCCACGTACCGGGTATGCAACGGTATCGAACCAGATCCCGTCCCGGTGGTCCTCAAAACGGACCGCCTCCTTTGTAGTGATCACACGGGAGATCATCGAACGTCTCGCTTGTGCAACGTCTTTTGGAAGGACAGTATCTGCAAGCATACCGATCATCTCATTTTTTGGTTTCCCCAGTCGCCGGGCAGCAGTCTCATTCAGGTCAAGGATTACACCCTGCATATCCAGCAACAACACGGAGTCCGTCGGTGCATTGATGAGCGCCCGTGCAGTCGCCTCGCTCTCGCGCAATGCAGCTTCCACCCGCCTGCGCTTTGTGACATCCCTTGCATTTATGACAAGGACCTTAACCTCGTTATTGCAAAAGACGGGGCCGACTACGGACTCATAATGCCGTTTCTCCCCATCCGGGAAAAGATATTCCGTGCTGTATTCAGCCTGTTTTCCGGTCTTTACGACCCGTTCAAAGCAGGAGACGGCTGCATCCTTAAATCCCTCCGGTATGAAATCGAGCACCGTCTTTCCTACGATGTCTTCCTGGCCCAGGGTAATTGTCCGGTTGATAAAGAGGATCTCCCACCTGGTGTCGATCAGCAGGATCATATCCGGGGAGTTTACGGTGATCGAACGCAGCCTCTCTTCTGATTCCCGCAATGCCGCTTCGGAATGCTTCTGTTCGGTGATGTCCCGTATTGCCACCTGCACTGCAGGTCTCCCTTCAATGGATGTCCTCACACCCCTGCCCTCAACCGTCAGGCATGTCCCGTCGGCCCGGAACATCTGTAATTCCATCGCAGGCGTTCTTTCCCCCCGGACATCTTTCTGGATACTGGTGCTGACCGCGTCCCGGAAAGCAGGATGAACGAGATCAAGTACATTTGTACCGGTGACCTCACCAAGACGCGAAAATCCAAGGAGCTGGAGGGCTGCCGGGTTCATGTACATGATCCTGCCATCGCGGTGAAGGATGACCGCATCTGGCGATATCTCTACCAGTTTGCGGTAACGGTCTTGGCTCTCCTTAAGCGAGTCTTCAGCCCGTTTCCAGTCTGTAATATCCTCTAAGAGGACCGAAACCCCCCGCTGCCCCTCCTCAAATACGGCAGGTGCGATCCGGCAGAAAAAGATCACCCCTTTTTGGGTCAGCGGCAGTTCACCCCTCCATTCCCTGCCGGCAAGGCCTGTTTTGATGTGTTTTTTTAATGAGTCAAATGTATCATCAAATACGGCAATGCAGGGGGTAAACTCGATATTTTTCCCGTAGAGTTCGTCCTGTGTGGTGTCAAGGAACCGGTACATCGGCTCGTTTGCATAGATGATCCGGAGGCTGTTGTCCAGCAGCATGATCAGCTCTGAGGAGATAGAGAGCATCGCGGAGAGGGGGATGCGCTGGGCAAGCCGGTAGATCTTTGCCATCCCGTACTTGCGCATCTCCACCTGCCCGGATACCATGAGGTTCTCGAGATATCTCCCGGCGGTGTTCCGGTTGATATCGATCTTATTCACGATCTGGGTGATGCTCAGGCCCTTCGGGTTCTGACCCAACAGATCCTTGATCTTCGCTGTGGTCTCCCGTTTCAGAACCATTGTATTGAAAATATCAATTGAACCAAGATATAAAAGTTAAGATGTTGCCTTGCGGACGGGTATTATTATGTAATAATCCTGATGCCGGACTCCGCCATCTCAAAATCAAACGAGGTGCGTGATGGAAGGGACCGGTGCTTTACCAGATGTGCCCGCCGTTCGCCCATGCCTCCCCGTTTCTCGAGACTGACGATCGCCTTTGATATGTGCCCGAGGGCAGTGCCGCCAAGGCCCAGGTACCTGTTGGTCGCTGTATCGACGTATACCTGGTTGGTGATGAGCACCGGTATGTCGTACCGCTTTGCATAGCCAAGCAGCATCAGCATCTGGCGGGTGAGCGCCTGCATCGCATCCCTGCCCCGGTCAAGCTCTGTCCGGTAAAGCGCGGTCGCCGAGTCCATCACAACGAGCCCGGTATTGTTTGCCTTAAGGACACGGTCTGCGTCGAGGATCATGGAGCCCTGCTGCACGAAATCCACGGGTTCGTAAAGGACGAGCCGTTCGGCAAGCTTCTCTGCCCCGTTCCCGGCGACCTGCCGGAAGCGCTCGACCGAAAAGCCTTCAGTATCGATCCAGACGACCGTATGCCCGGCCCGCAGGCATGCGGCAGCAGCAATCAGGCAGAGCGTGGTCTTCCCGGCTGCCGGTTCGCCCACAAACTGGGTGAGGGTTTTTTTTTCGATTCCGCCACCGAGGAGACGGTCGAGAGCCTCGTTCCCTGAACTCACCCGCTCACTTTTCATCATGTACCCCGCCACGGTTCCGGGCAACCTGCCACCCGGCTTCGGTTACTGCCTGCAGCACGTCCCGCACCGGGACATCCATCTCTGCTGCCCATGCACGCGCAGGTTCAAACTCCGGTTTGAGGGTATAGATCCTGCGCCGGATCCACCCGCACTTGACCGGCATCTTCCGGTGCTGCTCATCAAAAGTAACATCTACTTCCATCGTTGTCCGGTCTGCGATGAACCGGTGGACCGCAGGGGTGCACCGGATGCCCAGCGTACCCAGTTCGCGGGCCAGAAGTTCAGAGAGCGCTACGCTCGTCTCCGGTGTGCAGATCACGCGGACGAGATACCCGGGCCGGCCTTTCTTCATGATGCAGGGCACCGCGCTTGCATCCTTCGCTCCCGCATCCATAAACCGGGTGATGGCTTGAGCGATCACTTCCCCGCTCACATCGTCCACGTTTGTTTCCAGGACATCGACAGAGTCCCCGCTCATCGCCGGCACCGTGGTCCCGGCGATCATTGCCCGCAGCACATTGGGGGTGCCCGGGGTGTCCCGGCTCCCGGCGCCATAGCCCACCGAGAGAATTTTGTACGGGCCGATGTCAGGCTCCTGCAGGGTCATAAATTCTGCAAGCAGTGCAGCTCCCGTGGGGGTGCAGAGCTCGCCCTCCTCCTCCCCTGCTTCCGCGGAAATACCTGTCCCTGCAAGGATGTTTAACGTCGCGGGTGCCGGGACCGGGTATGTTCCATGTGCACCTTTGACAGTTCCCCGGCCCAGAGTGACAGGGAGGACTGCAACACCGCCAACGCCCAGCGAGTGAAGGGCAGTGCATGCACCGACAACATCCGCGACTGCATCGTCCGCCCCGACCTCGTGGAAGTGCGCATGTTTCCCGTGCACCCTCTCCTCTGCCGCCCCGATCCGGGCAAAGACCCGGTGCGCCATCGCGAGCGCTTCCGGTGGTACATCTGCCTGATCACACCGTGCCAGCACCTCAGTAAGAGTCCGGCTGGTTCTGGCCGCACGGGTTTTCACGGAGATCCCCCGTACCCCGCACCGGGTGACCGTGCTGATTTTTGGCGCTGCTACAACGGACTTCATCGCCCGGACGACAAGGTCGCGGTCGGCCCCGCAGCCGAGCAGGGCGCCGGTGACCATGTCCCCTGCTGCGCCATGGAAGGGATCAAGGATGAGGATTCGCATACCGTTACAGTACCTATAAATCCCTCCGTATATGACCTTTAAGGTAATGGCTGAAGTTCAACTGAGGGTGGATTCTGCGTATCCCGGCGACCAGGGGGGCGGGAAGGCGCGGCTCGATCCCGAGACGATGCTGCTTTTAAAAATATCTCCCGGGGATCTGGTGGTAATAGAGGGGAAACGCCGCACGGTGGCAAAGGTCTGGCGTGCGCTTGTGGAGGACTGGAACCAGCGCAAGATCCGGATTGATAATTTTACGCGGATGAACGCCGGCGTGAGCATCGGGGACACGGTCAAGGTCTCGACCATGTCTGAAGAGATCGAGGCAAAAAGGGTTGTCCTTGCGCCTCCCGAGGACCTGCCCAAGAAGATACCGATAGCAAATAACCCCCACGTCATGAACGGGCTGATCGATTTCCCGGTGACGATCAACGACTCGGTGCCGATCATGCTGGGGCTCCCCTTCGTCCAGCCCCAAATCGTCGCGTTCAAGGTTGTTGTCATCGAGCCTGAAGAGGCAGTGATCATCACCAAGAACACGAGCGTCGAGTTCTCGGACAAGCCCGCTGCCGGCTTTGAGGGGCTCAAACGTTTCTCGTACGAGGACATCGGCGGGTTGAAAGACGAGCTCCAGCGCCTGCGCGAGACAATCGAGCTGCCGCTGCGCCACCCCGAGCTCTTCCAGAAGCTGGGCATTGAGCCGCCCAAGGGGGTGCTCCTCTATGGCCCGCCGGGGACCGGCAAGACGCTGATCGCAAAGGCGGTGGCAAGCGAGAGCGGGGCGCACTTCATCTCGATTGCAGGCCCGGAGGTCATATCGAAATACTATGGCGAGAGCGAACAGCGCCTGCGGGAGGTCTTTGAGGAGGCGCGGGAGAACGCACCCTCGATCATCTTCATCGATGAGCTGGACTCGATTGCCCCCCGGCGCGAGGAAGTGACCGGCGAAGTCGAGCGGCGTGTTGTCGCCCAGCTGCTCACCATGATGGACGGCCTTGAGGAGCGCGGGCAGGTGGTCGTGATCGGCGCGACGAACCGTGTCGATGCGATCGATGCGGCACTCCGCCGCCCCGGCCGGTTCGACCGGGAGATCGAGATTGGCGTCCCTGCGGAGCCGGACAGGGTTGATATCTTAAAGATCCACACCCGGGGCATGCCGCTTGCCGAAGATGTCAGTCTTGACGTGCTCGCCCAGCAGACGCACGGGTTCGTGGGTGCCGACCTTGCTGCGCTCGCCAGAGAGGCAGCGATCCGCGCCCTGCGCAGGTACCTGCCCTCACTAGACCTTGACGCCAAGGAGATCCCGCAGGAAATCCTAGACACCCTCAAAGTCCTCGCAGCAGATTTCCGCAGCGCACAGCGCGATGTCGGCCCGAGCGCGATGCGCGAGGTGATGCTCGAAGTATCCCATGTAAAGTGGGAGCATGTCGGCGGCCTGGAATCGGCAAAGACGGAGGTGCGCGAGGCGATCGAACTCCCGCTCACGCACCACCAGAAGTTCGAAGACTTAGGCATAGAACCTCCCCGGGGGGTGCTTCTCTACGGCCCGCCGGGGACCGGCAAGACGCTGATCGCAAAGGCGGTGGCAAGCGAGAGCGGCGCGAACTTCATCCCGATACGTGGGCCGCAGCTCCTCTCCAAGTGGGTCGGCGAGAGCGAACGGGCGGTCCGCGAGGTCTTCAAGAAGGCACGGCAGGTCGCCCCCTCAATTGTGTTCTTTGACGAGATCGATGCGCTTGCCCCTTCCCGCGGATCTTCGAGCGACTCGCACGTGATCGACAACGTGCTCAACCAGATCCTGACCGACATGGACGGGCTCGTCGAGCTCAAGGACGTCGTGGTGATGGGCGCAACGAACCGGCCGGACATTGTTGACCCGGCGCTCCTGCGGGCAGGAAGGTTCGACAGGCTCGTGTATATCGGCGAGCCAACACTTGACGACCGGAAAAAGATCATCGCGATCCACACCCGGCTCATGCCGCTGGAAGGCTCGGCTCTTGAAAAACTTGTCCAGCTGACCGAAGGTTATAATGACGACGCACTCGGCGAGCTTGTCGAAACATGGGGCAAGGACCGTAAAGTGACCGCAGAGGACCTGAGCTCCGGCATTGCACAGAAATCCGGCGAGGTGCCCGGGCTCCCCAAAGGCGAACGCCGGCGCAGGATCGTCGAGATGATGGCCGAAAAATCACTAGTGCTCACCGACAAAAAACGCGACACGTTTGTGGCAAAGCTTGCAGGAGAGACCGAGGGATTTGTGGGCTCCGACCTTGAAGCGTTCTGCAGGGAAGCGGGGATGTTTGCACTCCGCGAGGAATCGGTGACGGTCACCTTCAAGCATTTTGAAGAGGCGCAGAAGAAAGTCCATCCCACGATGAACCCGAACCTGCGGGACTATTACGCGAGGATCCAGCAGCACTTCAAGGGCGGTCTCCCAAAGCAGGTGCAGCCCCCGGAATACCAGTAACACTTTTTTTAGGGTTTTTGCATTCACCCGCCTGCCAGCACCAGCACCCCGACCAGCACCATGACGCCGGCAAAAATGAGCTGAAGTTTTTGGGGCTCGCAGGCATGGGCGCACCGGACACCGAGCCGGGCGGGCGGGATGGTGGTTGCAGCAAGGACGGCCCACGTGAACAGGTCAACGTACCCAAGGGAATACGGGGGCAGGCCGGTGACAGGCAGGCCGTTGATAATATACGCGGTCACTGCTCCTGCCGAGGAGAAGATCAGGCAGGCAGAGGAGGTGCCGACGGCAGAGTGCACCGGGTAGCCAAGGAGGATGACCAGCACCGGCACCAGCAGGATCCCCCCGCCGATCCCGGCAAGGCCGGAGACAATCCCGACCAGCAGGCCGAGAAGAAGGAAGATGCCGGCCGATCCCCGCTTCTCGCAGGACGTGCAGCTCCGGATATGCCATGCCATCCGTACGGCCATCGCGATCACGAGCAGGGCAAAGACCGTGCGCAATACGTTACCCGGCAGGTGCGCCGCAAGGGTGCCGCCCAGAAATCCTCCGGCAACCGCCCCGATGCCCAGAGGGACTGCCGCCTTCCAGTCAACAGCCCCATGCCTGTGGTGGCCGGCTGCCCCGCTGACCATGGTTGGGAGCATGACCGCAAGGGATGTCCCGAACGCAAGCCGGGTTGCAAGCGTATTGTCGATCCCCGCTGCAGAATAGAGCCAGTACTGGACCGGCGTCATCAAAAAACCACCGCCAACACCAAAGAGGCCGGACGCGAAGCCGGTCGCGATACCGGTCATCCCAAGTATGAGCGTTGAAACCAGCGGGTCCATTGTAGAGCCTGTTGAGGATTGTTTGTGTACCAGTATTCTTACCCGGCGGGTATATGATTGGTGGGAAAGCGTGGGGGGCACCCTGCAAAGCACATCACCGGTATATAAAAACGATTATGCCGGAAAGGATGCTCCCCTGCAGGTTCCTCCAGCAGGTACAGTCCCCGGAATACCCAATTTCTCTCTCGTTCTAGTTCATTGTCCACTGGTTATAAGCATGGTTCAGTAATGGTACGAATTCCTCTGTCGCCTTCATGTTACCGGCACTGGTCGGGTGGTCATCATCTCCCGCCTGTGCATACGCAGAGGTGTCCTTGTATGTTCCAACGATATGCTGGATCTGCCCGTTCCACCACCGGTGATGGTTTCCGGTCGCTTTACCGGCATCGTTAACATCGCGGTTTCCCCCGTTGCTTGTCAGTACATTGTAAAAGTCAAAGACCGCGACGTTTTTGTACGGGTAGCCTCTCAGCCAGTCATTGACAAGCCAGTTATTGAATGCCCGGGCATTCGCGGCGTTTGCCGGATCGCTCACCGGCGGTGCCGTGATGACAACAAAGAGGGTATCCTGGTGAGCCCCGAAATATTCGAGCAGGTCATTATAGATCCCTTTTGCATTTGCCACGGTATGGAACTCCGAACCGCTGCCCTCGCTTTTCAGCGGGTTCGCGCCGATGGCTGGAACCGGATCGCCGGGGCTGCCCTGCAGGTTGGAGTTGGGGAAGCAGGACTTGAACATCACGATCCTGTTCTTCCCGCCGGGATCATTTTCCAGTCGCGAATAGCCGGAATTCTGCCCGGATTCTGTAAAGAGCTTATCAGTTATGGCAGCGGCATTCGGCCCGCGGAACCAAGTATACCAGTGTCCGATGTCGGTATAGTCACCGATTGGCCCGTTGCCGTACCCGTCGTCAAGGCCCCAGTTGTAATTCGTATCGCTGACAAAGTAGTTGTTATCCCGTAGCGCGATCCCCAGCCCCCCGTTATCGTCAGAGAGCCAGTTCTCTCCCGAAGAATGGTGGATAAAGATGAGCTTGACCGGTTTTGATGGCGGCACCAGACCTCCCGTTTTTGGGTTTGCCTGTTGCGTTACCAAAGGTGCATCCCCCGGATTTACCGTAGTCTGGGCCGGGGCCCGACTGTCTTCTGAACCAGGGGCTTTTTGCGTACATAGGGCGCACAGGCACATCCCGACAAGCAGGAGGGCAATCAGCACCGAAGCAATGGTTCTTACCTGACTCATTTCCGATCACATTTCCCTTTTGTGAAATACCCTGCTTCCTGATATGTACTTTTCTCTATATGCCTGTTTTTGCCTGAAAGTAAAACAAAAATTCTGCCGCTGCCGTGCCCTGAGTAACCGGCAATCAACCCCTAAATACAACAACCCCTCTCCTTTGTCCAGCATAACCTGCATGGTGCCCCCATGGCTGGCAACTATTGCGCCGCACACTGCGGGAAACTCACTGCAGGCGCGGCGCATGAGTATATCAGGGGATTATTCTGCGACAAAACAGGCAAAATCGGCACAAACCTTTTAAAGAGCCTGTAAAATATATTAGCCGGTACAACCTGATATGGCAACTGCAACAAAAATCGAAGACATCTCTATAGGCGCAAAACCCAAGAAGCGGTCGACCGGCATCGTGGGGCTCAACCTCCTGCTGGACGGCGGGTACCCTGCCGGCTCGATCGTTATGATGTACGGGACGGCGCTGTCGGGTGTTGATATTGCTGCCAAGCAGTTCTGGCAGGTGGAAGGCGAAGAAGGTACGTACCTGATGAATGACGGGGAGATTGAAACCGGTATGATCGATGCGACCGAGCTTCACCCTGAAATGTATCTCCCCCAGATGGCCGGGGGGCGGATCGTGATTGACTCCCTCTCCACGATCGTCATAAAGTACGGCATTGACGGGGCGTTGAAGTTCCTCCACCTTGCCAGAGAAGAAATGCGCAAACGTGGTGCAAACCTTGTCTTCATCGTCTACACCGGGATCCACACTCCGGTAGAGATGACACGCCTGATGCGTGCGGCAGACATCGTGATGGAGCTTGGGACAGAGACCAGCCAGAACGAGATCCAGCGGTTCCTTGCCGTCCAGAAGATCAGGGACTCGGCAGCCCCCTCACGCATGTTGCCGTTCATCATCACCGACAGGGGCATCGAGGCATCGACCACCTCAAGGGTCGTATAAAAAAAACTTTTTTTATTTTTTTTACAATGCGAGACGGACTTCCTTTGCGGCCTCGCACATGTTCCTTAACTTCGCAAACGCCGCGTTACGGCTACGCATCCGCATCCCGCAGTCCGGGTCAATAAGCATCGTCCTTGGCCCGAAGATTGCAACGCCGCTCTCGATCCGCCGTTTGATCTCGGCGACGCTCTCCACCGTGTCCGTTGTCGAGTCCACGCACCCGTACCCGATCATCCGGCCGCCAAGGTCCCTCCGTGACATCAGGTCGAGGTTTGCCGGGTTCTTTGAGAATTCAAAGTCAAAGACATGCACGTTGAACTTCAGGATCTCATCGAGCACGTTCCCGAGGTTGCCACAGACATGCATGCAGACCGGCACCCGCACGGACTTTGTGATCAGGCCTATCGCGTCCTTTGCAACGTTAAGGTCGGCAATGCCGGTTGAGAGGATGGGCTCGTCAACCTGCAGGAGCGTGATCCCTGCCGCTTCCAGTGCCTGGGCTTCAGGGATAAGCGCAGCGGCAAGGTCTGCTGCCAGCTCCTCCTTGTTCCGGTACATAGGGGTGCTGATGTGCAGCCCGTATGCGAGCGTTGACGGGCCGGTAATGATCCCCTTCACCCGCGGGGCTTTGCTGCAGGCGTATTTCGTATCCGCAACGGTTATTAAAACGGCTGCCGGCTGGACCTTGCCGACGACCTCCTGGCCTTTGATCCCGGGGATCTTGCCGGAGAACGCCCCGATCATGTCGCCCCGGACCTGCCCATCGGAGATGATATCGATGCCTGCCCTGACCTGGTCGGCAACCGCAGTCTCGACGGCGGAATGGAGCGGATCAAACAGGCTCGTCAAGCCGCCGGTTTTAACCACAGGATAACTGCCCACGACCGTTGTCGCCAGCACCTTGTTGATAAAGTAGTCCTTTGCCATATGGATTCCAGGAGTTGTTCCGGTAGATCCGGGTTGACCCGCTCGGTAAAATAGTATGTGGTCAGGGGACGAGCCGGTGCATGTCACGCGGGAAGAGCACGGCCTCCCGCACGTTTGACAACCCGAGCATGGTCATGACGAGCCGCTCGGCGCCAAGCCCCCAGCCCGCATGAGGGGGCATCCCGTACCGGAACGGGCGCAGGTAAAACCCGAAGCTCTCGGGGTTGAGCCCCTTCTTTTTGATCTGCTGCACGAGCAGGTCATGCCGGTGGACACGCTCTGCACCGCTCGCGAGCTCCATCCTCGGGTGCATCAGGTCAAACGCCATGCATACCGAAGGGTCATGCTCGTACGGCATCGCGTAATACGGGCGGATCGCTGTCGGCCAGTCCACGATAAAGTAATGGCCCCCCATCTCCGCACCGATTGCCCGCTCCGCGGCAGAGCTGATGTCGTCGCCATACTTAATCGGCTCCTCGATCTTTTTCTGTGCGATCTCAATCGCCTCCGGATACGGGAGCCGGGGGAACGGGGCACGTGGTACCGTAAAATCTGCAATCTCAAGGTTTGCAAGCTGGTCGGCGCAGGCATCCTTCACGTGCCGGTAGGTGTACACGATCAGGTCTTCGAGGATGCACATCACTTCGTTGTGGTCGGCAAACGAGACCTCGATATCGATACTCGTCGCCTCGTTGAGGTGCTTTGTTGTGTTGTGCTCCTCGGCGCGGAAGATCGGCCCGATCTCAAAAACCTTCTCAAACCCCGCCGCCATCATCATCTGCTTGTAGAGCTGCGGGCTCTGGTTTAAAAACGCCTCCTTGTCAAAGTAGGCGATCGGGAATAGTTCCGTCCCTCCCTCGGTAGCGGCGGCGACTATTTTGGGAGTCGTGATGCCGATGAACCCGTTTGCGATCAAAAATTCCTGGATTGCATGGAGGGCAGCGCTGCGGACCTGGAATACGGCTGTAACCCTCGGCCGCCGTGCGTCAAGGAACCGGGAATCAAGACGGGTATCGAGATCCGCGGGCACCTTCTCCACCACGTCAAGCGGCATCGGGCTCTCACTCATATTGATGATCTCGAAGGTATCGGGGACGAGCTCGCGCCCGCCCGGTGCCTTGTCGATTGCCCTGACGGTTCCGGTAACCCGGACCACCGATTCCCGGGAGACAGCCTTTGCAGCGGCAAGCACCGCTTCGCCTGCCTTCTTCTTTACGATGGTTACCTGGATGATGCCGGTCCGGTCGCGAATTAAAAAGAACGCAAGGCCACCGAGGTCGCGCACTTCATGCACCCACCCGATGACCTCCGCGGTGCCGGTCGTGGGTGTAACTGACTGTATCGGTATCCGCATTGAAATCCTTATAATGATGGGGCACCGCAGATAATGGATTTTTGGGAGTGCACCACTTTTAAATATCACCGCTCCCTCTGTACGATGTGATGAACGAGAACGAGGTGATCCCCACTAAAAAAGAACCATCCTCCGGAACAGGAGGGGGCGGCGGGATGAGCCGCAGTGCAAAGGTATCCATAGCATTAATTTCAGTCCTGATCGTAATCCTCGTGACAGCCTTTTTTTCGATCACTGTAGCAACGACTGGCCCGACCGGTGGAGCAGCGTTCCCCTATACGACAATGTACGCGGTCTCCTTCCCGGAAGGCCAGCAGATGGTAATCGGGAGTACGCACATCGTTGTACTATCTTTCGAAAACGAGATGGTTGCTGATGTCGACGGAGTCCGTGAAAAACTAGCTGTAGGAGAGGACAGGACGTTTGCCCCCCGTCATGCCCGCGTCACGGTGCTTGGAATACCGTTGCTTGATACCGATTTCCAGATCCTGATGAAGTATAAAGGGGTCAGGGACAACCGGGCGTACTTTGATCTTGCCGTAAAGACGGAAAAGCAGGTCCCCGAATACCTGCTCAAACGGTTGCTTCCAGCAGAAATGGATGCCCGGCCGATGCAGCAGTAATTAACCCTCCCTTGTTTTTTAAAAAATACGCTGCTGATAGTGTGAATCCTTCGGAATAACCGGGAAATAAAAAGTGAAACCATTTCTGGTTTTAAACCGGTGGTTTCAGGAGCGTTTTAAAAATCAATGATTAACCGGCTCTGTAGAATTCCTCAATACGAATAAGAACTGAAATTGTTAACATCATTCTTGAGAGGTTATAGAGGATCACTTTAATTTTGATCTCCTTGATCTGGAGTCTGTATTTTCGAGCCTTGAGGGCTTCTCCGAACTTTCTTTTCAGGACGGAGAATACCGTTTCGACCTTATTTCTCTGATGATACTTATCTTCATCGAATGACTGAGCGATTCGTCTTCGGTAATACCCGGAGATTCGTTTCCGTTTTCTGTTTCTGACCGGGATAAGGGAACAGGAGTTGAGGGAGTCCCGGATCAATTCATGGATCTCTTCAGAGTCGTATCCTTTGTCCATGACATAGAGGTCGGATTGTCTGGTTCTGTGAGTTTGTTTCAGGAGTTTTTCAGCGTGAGGGATATCATGGACCGGGTGCTGGGAGATCTTCAGACCGGTGATAATCTGACGATCAGTATCAACGGAGATCGAGGTTTTCAGGAACCGTTTTCTGGTCTTACCGGTTCTCCACGAATAATAATGGCTGGCATAGGAGCTGGTGAACCCGGATGAATCGATAGCAGTACAAGGGATCCTCTCGCCCCAGTCGTAGAACATTTTCATGAGCCGGTTAAGTAACCGGGTGAAAGTGAATGATCGGATCCGTTGACAGAACTTCTGGATAGTCGTGAAATGAGGTACTTCATCGAGGTGAATCTTCTCTCTGAGAGAATCCATGATCTCAGTTAGTTCGATCGTGTCCCGGTAATCTTCAGACAGATATTCTTTCAGGAGAAGGAGAATGAGTAACTGGTGTTGGGTATAGGTTTTTCTTGAGAACTTGGAAGAGAAAAGAGGAATTCTTGAATCTTTGATCAATCCGGATGATATTTCAACAAACCTGATATACCGGTTTGCTGACACTATATCGTCTCCTTACAGGTTGATTGCATAACAAGGTAAGGAGACACCGTACCTTAGCTCTTTCGGTCGTCGGTACAACTCTGTTTTAGATCAGGTTTTCTACAGAGCCGATTAACCATGAGAGCCCCGCAGAGCCCGGTTCCTTGACCGGATGGTCTGGCTCTGGGAGGATATGAGGGACGCGACCCCAAAATACCATAGCTGGCGGGTTTTTCCGGATGCTTGACATGGCGATGAGAATTTTCAGACACCTGACATCGCCGGTTCTCAGTTTATTCTTAATGGTGATGCCTATACTTCAAACAATATTTTCGTCCAGGATCTTTCTCCGGCGTATCGTAAAGAGTATTATTGATAAACTGATGAAGAAAAGGAAAAAAGTAAACCGGCAAATAATTGCCTGGGATACCGGTACCCCTTGAGGAGAGAAGAAAAAACCGCCAATCAGAAAAAGCAGGGTTACGACACAGACCGTAGGAATTGCATAGTACCTGCTTGACCAGTAAGACAGGATAAGGGGAATGAAATACAGAAGCCAGACCGGTTCTCCCAGAGGAGTTATGGTATCCATCAGATAGACTGCAAGGAGGACCAGTGCGACCACAATCACAATACCAAGATCCGAGGCAAGGGAACTGAGTACCTGGGTCACCTGGGATTGGTTACGATGTTTTGCAGGTGACATATAATACTCCGTCCGTAGCGGGAACTGGCATTTTCTGGGTATAATAACGTATTTTGGGGGTGTTGAAAATCCTTGTGATCTTCCTTTTTGCAACTCCGGCCCGGTTGTGACGATGCGACCCCGTGCAGGATATCAAATTTCGTCAAGTGTTAAAGAACAAAGGGTTCCTGAAAAGAAAAAAGGGAGATTTTTCAGATCATCGGCATGGGCACGTCCCGGTAATCCGGCCCGCCCGGCAGCTCGATGGTCTTGATCGTGGTGTTGATGTCTGCAAGATCGGTGGCTACAATCTTTGCGGATGAGATGGTGTACAGGTTGCTCCCGATATAGAGCGAGCGTTTCACCTCGTTTGCCGAGCTGCCGTACCAGTAATACCCGGAGCTGCCCGACCCGTGTTCGACAGTGCCGCGGAGCACAAATCCCGAAGCAGGGTCGACCCCGAAGACGTACGCCCCGTACCAGATGCGCTGCTGGTTGTCGTAATAACCGGGTTTCTGGACGACCGGTGTCATCGTTACCTGGCGGATCGGGAGGACGAGCAGGTTCTTTTCTTTGTCAAACAGGAACGCCTTGTGGTCGTACAGTGCTGCCGAATCGGTCCCCGATTCACCGATCTCGACTTTGCCGACCTGTTTCGGGTGCTCGACATCGCTCACGTCAAAGAGGGCGAGCTTGACCCCGCGGGTGGAGACGCCGCCCCAGTCATTGGTCGCGGTCTCCTTGCCGACCCCGATGATGTGGGTACTGTCGTACGGGTGCAGGTAATCGGAGTAGCCCGGGATCTTGAGCTTGCCGAGGATCTTCGGGTGAGCCGGTGATGACAGGTCGATCACAAAGAACGGGTCGATCCGCTTGAACGTCACCATGTAGAGCCGGTCGCCGATGAACCTGGTTGAATAGATCTTCTCCTGCTCGGCGATGTGGGTGAGCGAGCCAATCGTCTTCATGCTGCCGTCAAGGACAAAGACGTTGTTGTACTCGTACTGTCCCCGGGTTGTCACAACATTCGAGGTTGTTGCGACCCGGAGGTTGCCGTTATACTCGTCCATCGCAAACTGGTTCTTTAAGTAACCGGACACCTCGCCATTGGCCACGTACGCGATGTTCCCATTGCCGATCGCGATCTTGTGGATCACGGTTGTAGTCTGGTCATACTCCCGTTTCCGGATCGCCTCCTGCTCACCACTCTTCATCGCGGCAATGACCTCCTGCTTTTCGGCCTCGCCCAGTCTGTTGAACTCCTCGTACAGGATTGGGGCGGAGTCTGAAAAGCCGGATGAGACGCTGACCTTTTGGTCTGCAACCGCGATCTGCGGCCCGTCCGTATATGTCCGGTATACCGGGTGCCATTTCTGGTAGCTGACGTACATCGCGCCCTGTGAAACGTACAATATGTTGCCCGACCCGATCAAAAACGTCTTTGCATCTTTTTCTGCACCGGAGGTCGCGTCGATCGCGGTCACCGTCGAGAAGACGTAATTGTACTCCGGGTTGTTAAAGTAATAGACATCCGGCTCGATGACGACCTTGCCACTCTCGCGGACCGAAGGCACAATAATATCATCATACGAATACACGCTCTCGCGGGTGAGCATGTACACGATCCCCTTAATCATGCGGGCGTCCACATAATCGCCGTCGATTGTGTACTCTTTGATGACAGCCGGGTTCTTCCGGTCCGAGATATCGTAGACAGTTGTATACGTGACCGGGCTCGCACGGTAGTACGGCGGCATCATCGCGACTTTTTCCATGCCCACGGTACTCCCGCTCACGGTCCGGGAGGGTATATCGGAATTGCCTGTCGAGAAGAGCACGAGCCGGTCGCCGGTGATAAAGATCTCTTTTACTGTATCTGCAATCTCTGTCTTGGAGATTACTTTCGCGCCCTGCGCAGGGTATGCGTCAACGATGGCAAGGGTGTTTCCCGATATGATGTAGATGTACCTGCCGTCGTTTTTTATAAAGTCCGGCTCATCCACTCCGGCGACCTGCACATTTGTTGTCGAGTAATCGGTTGTCCCGTACGTCCCGCTGAAATCAGCAGAGCTCTTCGCCGCATCCTGTGTTGCCATCATGGGTGCTGCCACCGTCCCCTCGGCAAAACGGACCGACCCGTCCGTTACCCCGTACCCGTACTCCTGCACTTTCTGGGTGTTCTCTTTTATGTACTGTTTAATCTCGTCAGTGGAGCCAAACTTCTTTATCTCCCCTGCCGGTGCCATCGTTGTCGTGCCCATGCAGCCGCAGGCAAGGAGTGCGGACAGGAGCACGAGCGTGAGCCCCAGCCAGAGGATCGTGTGTCGCGCCATAATGTATCACGCAGGCTATTGTAGAGAAAAGGTCATTAATCTGGCGTTGACTGCGAATATATTCGAAGTAATGGAGTACATTGGCGCCGATAAGACATCGCCCGGTTCAATTGCCAGGCGCTTTTTAAAAAAACAGGCTGGTAAAAAAGTTGAAAACGATGAGGTTTTCGCCCGGACTGCCGGGCAAATGGCATGTCAGGGTGCCGGAACTGTCTCCTGTGCCTTGTGTGCGGTAAATGAGACGACAATGGCTGAAAGCCCCCCTATAACTGCAAACCCGCCTGCCACAAAGGGCAGAAGGGCAACGGTGATGAACGGGTTGATGAGCAGGATTATGCCAAAGATCAGGCTGAGGATGCCCAGCACACCGTTTCCGGCATCTTTTCTCGCAAATGCCTGGAAGAGGTGGGCCGCTCCGATGAAACACGCCCAGAACCCGATAAAGATGACAAAGAACGAGAGGACAAAGAGCGTCGAGAAATACGGGTACATGAGGATGAGGATACCGGCAATGATGTTGATGATGGCAAGAAAGATCTTCCAGCCCCATTCGTTCCTGTCCACAAAGACACTGCCAATCGCAAAGAACCCTCCGACAAGCCAGTACGCTCCCATGAACGTGACAAGGATGACGGTCGTAATCACAGGTGTCGTAAGGAACAAAATTCCGATGACAAGCGAAAGGATTCCCCACAGCAGCACCAGCCACCAGGGGAATATGCAGGCTTCACCCAGCACCATCGCTTCAGGACTCTTTGTTTCTTCTGTCATGGTGTTACCAGATCATGGATTGGATTTGTGCTAATTATAATTTTGGCTCTGTAGAAATGCTTAGAAATCCCGGCTCTTAACGCTCCGGGGGTGTTTGCCGTTCACGCAGGGAAGGGCAAACTGGAGAAGATATCCATCAGGATATCTTCGATTTGGCCCCCGCCGCTGCCGCATCCCCCACAATGCGATATCACTGGAACAAGTTAGGGCAATATGGATAATAGAAACGAGGTTTTCTAATGATTCATAATTTTCTATTATTCTAAAATCTGCAGAAATGTGTTTGGAATACAAATATCATAACCGGTCCAGACTGCCCGCCGCAAATCTCCTTTTAAAAATAAAAAAGAAACTCCATCATCAGGATGTTCCCCATGCTCAGGCACATCCCCCCTCACTGCTTTTCCGTCGCTTTTGTCAGCTTCTCCACATTGCTTTTTGTAAAGAACCCGTCAAAATCCCCGTACCGCTGGATGTACTCGGTGACAAGCATCGTGTGCGGGGATGGCACGGAAAAGATCTGCCGGAGCCCATCATCCGGGGAACCGACAAGGTCGAGCAGGAATCCAAGCCCGTCAGCCTTTAATGCATCTACGGTTTTTACGATCATTTCAGTGCGAAACGCGATATGGTGCACACGGGTGCCGTAGTTGAGGATGAACTTCTCCGTGGGCCCCGCAGCAGCATTCCCGGTATCCGGTTCGATCCCGGAAGTAAAGACCATCGCAAAGTCATCAGGCTCTCTCCGGGCCACACTCGTTATGGAGTTGAGCGACTTTACGTACACCGCAAAATCGTAGTGGTAATTTGTCAGCAACAGGAATTCGAGTATTGCAGCGTTGCGCTCCAGCGCCCTGACCCGTGTCGCCGCATGGTCGAGTTTCCCGATGCCATTTAAGTATTTCATTGGAGGTTTTACCGGCAACATGGTATCGGTCACGCCCTGTACCGGCCGGAACGAGTGCCGGTCATTGTGCCACTCGACAAACCCCAGCGAGTTGCCTGTGAAGCGCGAGGGGGCCGTCTGGATGAACAGCCCGTCACTGAGCCGGGCCGGTTCCTGCGTCAGGAACCGTATGCCCCGTTCCCGCTGGATCTTTACGTAACTGGAAATATCTGTAGTTGTAAACACAAAGGTTTCAAGCCGTGTATTCCGGTGTTTTTTGGCGGCCGGTGCTGTATTGAACGGGGAGAACGGGTTTGCCCCCTGTGTGCGGTTATGGAGGATGACCGATGCTGACCCCCCCCGTGACAGCTTACAGGTGCGTGCAAACCGGTCTCTGTACATCTCCGTGCACTCATGCCCGGTATACCGGAGGATCTCTTCTGCTGCCCCAAGGAACGTGTGGTGTTCGGTACTGATAATTACAGAATCCAGGCCGCCGACAAGCCCTTCAAGCCCGGCATCCTTTCGCGAGTCGATGATGAGCGGCGCCTGCTCCAGGATCTCCATCTCCTGCCGGGCAGAGCCGTCGCCTTCCGATTGTGCCGTCAATTTCAGACCCTCACGTACAGCATAATGCTGCACTGCAGTAATAATGCTAATGCCAATACCGGCATCAGGGATAAACCATAATTATAAAACCGTATAATATGGGATAAGGTGCATGTATGAAACTCGAGCAAAAACCAACCTATACGTTCCTCATCCTGCTTATTGCGCTTATCCTCATCAACACGGTGCTCGCCCGTTTTGCCATCCTTGCCGTCCCGTTCGGGAATGTATCCGGAGTTTCCAACCTGTATTTCGCGGTTGCGGTCATGATCCTGTTTACCCTGTGGTTCGGGGGCTATGGAGCAGTTGCCGCGTACGCAGGTACATTCATCGGTGCCGGTGTTCTCTCGGGCATGCCACCTGCGGTCATCTGGTACTGGTCGCTTGCAGGGCTCTGGCAGGTGCTGATCCCGCTCGTCGCCCTGCGGATGCTCGATGTTGACATAAGCCTTGGCAGACGCCGCGATATAATGATCTTTGTTATCTTCGGCATCATTGTCAACAATGCTTTCGGGGCGCTCTGGGGCGCAGTTACGCTCTCGCTTGGCAACGAGATCGCGTGGACCCAGGTCTCACCTGTATTTTTTGCATGGTTTATCGGGAACGTCATCGTAACTACGCTGATTGTACCGCTCGCGCTCCGGTATGTGACTCCCAAAATCGAAAGATCAAAGGTCTTTGTGCGGAATTACTGGTACTGATAAGACAAAACTCCCGCCCCCCCTCTTTTTAAAAATTATTTTTCCGTTGACTGGCTGCCGGAGTGACCGATCATGCCGATGACAACAAATAACACCGGGATGAGCAGGTAGCATATCATCGAATTCGATGGTGAAAAAAACGAGACACAAATGCCAAGCATTGCGACAAACGGCATTACCATCCCCCGGCGTATTCCGTTAGCTGCATCAATGGTGCTGATCTCAGCAGACGTGATTTTTGGGTGGTGTACCAGATAGTACCACTGGCAGAGAAAAAGAGTCCCGATGATGAGCATGTTGAAGTGAAACAGGTCAACTGCGATCGGCACGTTCGAATAATCCCCGCTCAGATTTGTGGTAAACGGCATGAGCACGATAAATGCAAGTATGAGCAGGTTCAGCCGGACCAGCAACGGATCTATCGTGCGCACAAAATGGAACTGCCGGTGGTGCAGGAGCCAGAACGAGGCAAGGATAAAGAAGGCGATAAAAAACGAGAAGAATTCCGTATGCATCCCGATAACGCGGGCGGGGAGCTCTGTCGCTGCCTGTTCTTTTGTCAGGATTGGAACAGTAAGGCCGACGACAAGCAGCGTCATCGCAAATGCAAAGATGCCGTCAACCAGCGCTTCCACGCGGTTCTTCGATATCTGGTAATCCCTTTCAGGTTCCTGCCCGCTCATGAAAACCTGTCCATCCTGCAGATAATCGCCATACAGTCACTTATGAAAAATGGGAACAGGCAGCTTTTATGTGTTTGCAGCTGCTGCGCTATCGTGCATCTTTATCCATCCCCCCTGCACACAATCTCATGGTGGCACTGATATGAAGATCCTTGGAATCAACGGGAGCCCGAAAGGCGAAAAGAGCCAGACGCGCCGGCTTGTGATGGCTGTCCTTGAAGGGGCGCGTAAGATGGGTGCAGACGTGACATTTGTCGATATCTGCAGCCTTGAGATCAGGTATTGCACCGCGTGCGGTACCTGTTATACGAATGGCGAATGTATCCATGACGATGATTTCCCGGCACTCCTTGAGAAGATGCTCGATGCGGACGGCATCGTGCTGGGCTCACCCAACTACATCAACTCGGTCACTGCCCAGCTCAAGACGATGTTCGACCGGATGGCGGACTCGATCCACTGCCAGTATTTCACCGGGAAGTACGGGTGCGCTGTATCGACGGCAGGAGGGTCCATGGCAGAAGAGGTTGCAGATTACATGAACGCAGCGCTGCTCCACCTCGGTGCGACCACCGTCGGCAGGGTTGGAGTGAACCTGATGGGCAACCCGGAGGCGATAGTACCTGCGGAGAAGAAAGCAAAGGAGCTGGGGCAAAAACTTGCCGACGCGATCAAGACGGGCTGGAAAGACCCTGCACAAGCCCGGATGCAGGCTGAACAGAGGGAGTATTTCAAACGCCTTGTTGCCTTCAACAAGGACCTCTGGACGCACGAGTACGACCACTGGAAGACGATGGGCTGGCTGTAAGGACCCGGTCAGTCCTTTTTACTGGTGGGACCGGAGTTTTCCCCATCTCCCGATGAGAGCAATCTGATCCGGTAACCCGCCTGTTCCAGTGCACGGGAGAGTGAACCGATGTGCCCTTTTCCCCGTGTTTCTATCTCGATTGTAACCCTCACCTCGTGCACAGGAAGATCATATGCCCCCTGCTCATGGTGGATATGGAGGATATTCCCCTGCTCCTGTGCCACCGCTGCAAGGAACCGGGCAAGGGCACCCGGCTGGTCATCGAGCACCACCGAGCACCGCATAATCCTGCCGCGACGGATGAGCGCGTGATGGATGGTCCGCTCCAGGTGCGGGCTGTCGATGTTGCCCCCGCTGATGACAAGGACGACGGTGCTTTCGGCTTTGACCGGCACCGAACCGCTCAGCAGGGCAGCAAGCGGTATGGCGCCCGCACCCTCTGCGACCACTTTCTTGCGCTCAATGAGCCAGAGCATAGCATCTGCGATAGCGTCCTCACCGGCAATTACGATCTTCTCTACGAGGTTGCGGATGACCGGGAGAGTGAGCGTGCCGGTCTGCGCGACCCGGATCCCGTCAGCAAGTGACGGCCGGGTAGGAATACAGGTGGGATTGGCCGAGCGGAGCGCGTCATATGCCGACGGGCATCCCTCTGCCTGGACCCCGATGATACGGGCAGCCGGGCGCTGCGCCCTGACCGCGGTTGCGATCCCGGCGATTAACCCGCCTCCGCCGACCGGGACAATGATCATATCAGTTTCGGGGAGGTCGTCAAGGATCTCAATCCCGATCGTTCCCTGCCCGGCAATGACCTCCTCATCATCATAGGGGTGGATAAACAGCATGCCCTGCAGGGAGAGTTTTTTTGCGTGCCCGACACTCTCCTCAAGGGTCTGGCCATGGATGATGACCTTTGCGCCATACCCCCGTGTAGCCTCCTGTTTTGCAAGGGATGCCCATTCCGGCATGACGATGGTTGCCGCAATACCGGCACGGTGCGCCGCCACCGCCACCCCCTGCGCATGGTTACCCGCAGATGCCGCGACAACACCATGGGTTACTGAAGTTTTAAGGTTGCAGAGAATTTTGTTTGTCGCCCCTCGGACTTTAAACGATCCCGCCTTCTGGAGTGTCTCGAGCTTCAGGTACACGCGGGCGCCGGTCATCTCCGAGAATGTGGGTGAAAAAACCAACGGGGTCCTTATGATATGGTCTGCGATCCTTGCATGTGCATCCCTGATTGCTCCGGGCGTGATCATCAATGAGTTCCATGCCTGCAAAGGCAAAAACGTTGCGGCTCAGGCTGCAGGGTCTGGCGGGCAATCACCTGTTTGTTAACAGAAATTTTTTTAAAAAAAGATAATTCTTTGATATTTTACCGGATGTTGTTATTACGCAGCGCCCCTCTTTTTGATCATTTCGAGCGCTTCGAACGCTTCCCTGCGGACTGCCATATTCTCATCGGTAAGCAGGGCGGTTAAGTGATCGACTGCTTTTGTATCCCCGATTTCGCCGAGCAGGAGTGCCGCCCGCTTGCGGACATCACTCTGGTTGTCCTTGAGGACCATGATGAGCGGGGTTGTTGCGGGCTGGCCGATCATCCAGAGTGCTTCCATTGCGCCGGTCCTGACCATAAGGTCGCCCTCGCGGAAGACCTGCATGAGGGGGGCGATTGTCGGCACACCGATCGCTGCAAGAGATTTGACGACCTCGGTGCGGACAGCCCGGTCCGGGTCGTTGAGTGTCTCTATGATGACCGGGACTGCTTTTGTGTTCCCGATCTGCCCCAGCACCTCGGCCGCTCCTTTCCGTATGCCAGCGTTTGCATCTCCCATCGCCCGTATGAGGGGCTCCACCGATGGCTCCCCGATTGTGACGAGCGCAAGGGCAGCTCTCCGCTGGACATCCTCGTTCTGGTCGATAAGGGCCCGGATAAGCGGCTCTATTGACAGGTCGCCAAGAGCGCAGAGCGTTGCCATCGCTGCCATCCGGACTGGCTCTTTTGAATCGTTGAGGCTTTCAATCAGGGGGCCTACCGACTGTGCATTCCCGATCCTCCCGAGTGCGATTGCCGCATCCCTGCGGACACCGGCGTCCTGGTCTTTGAGTGCCTCAATAAGCGGGGATACTGCACGTCCATCACCCATATTGCCGAGAGCCTGTACTGCGCCGCGACGGATGAGGGGGTGTGGGTATTTGGTCGCCGCAACAAGGGGGCCGAATGAAGGTTCGCCAATGAGCAGAAGCGCACGGATTGTCTCCTGCCTGACATCATCAGCAGGTTCGGTCAATGCCTGGATAAGGGGATCGAGTGCCGGTGCACCGATTTTGCCAAGAGTGTCAGCAGAACCACGCCGGATAATCCAGTACTCGTCTTTTAACCCGCGGATAAGAGGTTCGATGAACGGTTCTCCCAGATCCCCGACAGATCGTACTGCATTCCAGCGGGTGTCGAGGTCGCCTTCCGTGAGTGCTTTGAGGAAGGTCTCGTAACGCTCCTTCTGGCTGCGCAGCCTCTCCTCTTCCTCTTCACGCTTCCCTGACCTGAAAAGATTCAGGAATTTTTTTATAATTGCCATAGAGATCCTCCGATATTCCTGTACCGATAGTTTGTATAAAATCATTCAAATAGGTATCGGGTACCTGTGCAGAATTTATTTCACCCATGGGATGATTTAATCGGACTTTTCACCAATCCGTCATGTTTCCTGCTTATTTTTCACAAAATGCGGTGAAACGATACCTTAAGCCGGGCAGATAGATTACACCGGTCAAGAGGTATGAAAAAAAGAACGCAAAAATGGATCAGGATGCAAAACTTGACCCAAGCGTAAACTGTACATTGCTTGTTGCTGTCCGGGGGATATCATTTACAGTCATTGTGTAGTACCCTGCGGGCATGGAAGAATCAAATGTGTAGGTATAACTCCAGGTCTTGTCAGCCGTTACTGAAGGGGAACTTATTTCCACGCCAGAGGAAAACCGATCAGGGCCCGCCAGTATCAATAACACCGTTTTTGCGCCGGTGGTGCACCTGCCGGAAAATGTTATCGTATCCCCTTTTGAAGCAAAAAACCTGTTCGCAGAAATGGTCACTTCCCCTCCCCCGGTAACCGAAAACTCAACCCGGCCTGAAGACACTTTTTCGGGATCATCAACCACCATGGTATACGAGCCCGACTGGACAGAATAACCCGGGTTCCACTTATAGCTCCACGAACCGACAGCGTTGGTTTTCGGCTGGTCAAGGAGGACCCCCTTTGCATAATACCCGGGTCCATACAGCGTTAAGAGAACATTGCTGCCGGCGGGGCCAGTACCTGAAAAGGAAATTGAGTCGCCGATAACCATTGCCTCTCTGTTTGCAGTGATAGTAACCCCGGCCTGTAACGGCGGCCGGGGCGTCTGTTGGGAAATATCAGAGGGGGTTTCAATGTTCTGCTGTGCAGCTGGCTTTAACAGGGCATTAAACTGGTAGATCCCTGAAGATACCGCAACATCAGTTGACCAGCTCTGGTATCCTTTTAACCGGAGTTCGATATTATACATTCCCGGGTTCAGGTCCGGAATCGTGCATGGGGTACTTCCACGGAACTGGTTGTCCAGGTACACTTCGGCACCCGAAGGTTTTGATGTGAGATTTAGGGTGCCTTTTCCTGAATTTTGGTCTGATGATATGCAGCCCGACAATACAACGCAAAAAAATATGACGATAAGGACAATCAGAAGATGATTTTTAAATCTCATGTTTCCCACGATAACCGTTATTGCGCAGGATTATATAGGTTTCCAAAACCGGTGGGGGGCAGGGAGATCATGCTCCGGCAAGCCGGAGAATTTCCCGTGCAAGGGCGATGCTTTTCTCCTCACCGGTCATCAGCGTGTCGAACCTTACAGAGCCCTCCACATATACCGGGTCCAGGGTATCCTGGATAAAAACGTCAGCCAGGTCTTTGTAGCAGGAGAACGTGCCCTGCGATGACGGTTCAAGACCACGTGCCTGCATCAGTGCCGCTGCCGGGCCGCTCACGGGAGCATTTCCGATAAACGGGCTGACCGCGATCACGTATTTGTCCCGTAGTCCCGGACAAATCCCCTCGCACTCTAATATTGGCAGGATGCTTGTGATCGGATTGCTCGGGCCGATGACAACAGTATCGCTTGCCTCAATGGCAGCGAGCACTTCTTCGGTGGCAACCGGCGGTTCTGTATAGCTTCGCACAACCTCGCGGATCTCAAGCGCACCTTTTGCACGGACCCAGTACTCCTGGAAATGGACCAGCCCGATATCCGTCCGTACCTGGGTTGTCACATCACTATCGGTCATAGGGAGCACGTTTTCCCGCACACCCAACCGGTCACAAAGCACCCTGGTGGCGTTTGTCAGCCGCATCCCGTTCCTGAGCATCTCCCCGCGTGCGATATGCACGGCACGGTCATTGTCCCCGATCCTGATGAATTCGTCAATACCGAGGTGCTGTATTTCATTATGCGTTGTAAATGAATCGTTCCGGATACCCCACCATGTGTCGGTATTCAGGATTCCGGCAAAGAGGTACATGACCGTGTCTAGATCCGGTGAGATGTGGTTGCCGGAGATCCAGATATCCTCGGCAGTATTCACGACAACCGAAATCTCGTGACGGTCGATCACCCGCTGCATGCCGCGGAGCAGCTTGGGTGTCCCCGTGCCGCCCGACAGAAACGTGATCATCACTCAATAGTTTTATCCCATGTATATGAAGATTCTTTTAGTGATTCCTTGAAGATCATAAAAGACCCGGTCCATGGGTATATCGAACTGGATGATTTTGCCCGCGAGCTCCTTGACTCACCGGCGCTGCAGCGTTTGCGGTACATCCGCCAGCTGGGTTTTTCCTACCTGGTATATCCCGGCGCAAACCATACCCGGTTTGAACATTCGCTGGGGACGATGTACCTTTCCGATATTGCCGCACAAAAGTTCGGGCTCCCGGATGCTGAACGGATGCTTGTTGCGGCTGCCGCCCTCCTTCATGATATCGGGCATGGCCCTTTCTCCCATGCCAGCGAACCCCTGCTGGAGGAATACCTGCACCGGACCCATGATGA
Source organism: Methanoregula sp. (assembly GCA_026625165.1). Classification (NCBI taxonomy): domain Archaea; kingdom Methanobacteriati; phylum Methanobacteriota; class Methanomicrobia; order Methanomicrobiales; family Methanoregulaceae; genus Methanoregula; species Methanoregula sp. Next base: position 125,987 of record CP112999.1, read on the forward strand.
AATCGGATTGTATGTTCAAGGTCAGACACGGGACATACTTTTACAGCACAATATCAATCCGGAGGAGCTCTGTGCACTCATAAAAGGGCAGCATCCACTTTCAGGCATCATTCGTGGCGACCTTGATGTCGACCGCATGGACTACCTTCTCCGTGATGCATATTACACCGGCGCCCCTTACGGCACGGTCGATGCCCAGAGGCTTATACGGAACATGGTGCGGACAGATGACGGGATTATCCTTGACGAGAATGGGATCAATGCTGCAGAATCGCTCCTGATCGCACGCACGATGATGCGCCCTGCAGTCTACTTCCATCATGTGAGCCGGATCGGGGAGAGCATGTTCCAGCTTGCAATGCTTGAGCACCTGGATGGGGCGGGCGATGAACCCGTGGAACAATTGCTGCACATGGACGACATGGGCTGTATGCATTCTTTGAGAAGTTCAAAAAATTCAATTTCCAAAATGCTGACCGGGCGAATCTGCCTCCGCCAGCTGTTCAAACGGGCATTGTATGTCGGGCAAGACCAGGTGAATATTATGGCATATCCACGGGCACCATCCCTAAAAAAGAACCGGGAACTTGCAGCGGCAATTGCTGAAGGTGCCGGTGTTCAACCACATACTGTTCTTCTCGATATCCCCTCATTTCCAGGAGATATGTCAATGGACGTGCGCGTGAAGAACCGGAGTGCTGTTGTGCATTTTGAGGAGATCACCCCCAGAATTCGGACTCTGAACGAAACCCGGAGAGAGCAGTGGCGATTAGGTGTGTATACCCTGCCGGAGCAGCTGGAACCGGTTGCCCAATCTGCAGCAGACATCCTCCATGTGAAAAAAGCCACCCGTCAGGACACATTGTTTTAAAAAAGCGGGGGTGAAAGGCGGGCCTTTGAGGCACGTCTTTTAAAAATCAGGCCGGACGGGTATAAGAACCGGTTCATTTTCATTGCCAGTCTGATGCAAAAACCAGGACTTTTTCATGCTACATTGTTACAGTTTCAGTCTCCCTGCCGGTACTTAACCAGTCTAAAAAGGTAATATAACCCTGAAAGCAAACAATCACTTTATATGAAGAGCCTAGTTCCTTTGATCGCAGGACTGATCATTCTCGGGGCGCTTGTGGCAGGATGCACAGGTACCCAGAATGTTGCCACTCCTTCACCAACCCCGGTTCCGACCACGTCTCCCACACCAACCCAGACGACATCGTTTACCCTGGGGGCATCATATTTGAGCCATCCCACGCCCTACTCCTTCACGAGTGAAAAAGATGTCTATACCGAACAATTCCGGGCGACAAACGAGCCTTGGGGTATCGAATTTACCGTCAACCCGACAAATGAAGACCCGCAGTACACCTGGTTCGAGATGAAGGTTACGCAAATGGACACCGGAAAGACGGATACTTTCGGGTATGGCCGTACCTATGATTTCGAAAAGCACCAGCTGCACCCGATGTATAACGCCGGACCATACAAGGTTGAGATGAAAGGCAACCGTGTCAGCGTCAGCGTCAATATCGCAAAGCGGAACCCGTAGGTAACGTGATTTGGGATGTTTGAAGACTGGATTGTAGTCGCGTGCGGAGTGATCGTCGTAATCTCTGCGTTTTGTATCACCCTCATCATAATCCAGAGACAGGAACGCCGCGTAATCGAGAGCAGGTATAAGATGCTGGTGTACAGCGAACTGCTCCACGCGGTCACCGAACTCAACCTTGCCGGGGACGACCAGTACAGGATCGATATTGCAAAAAAGAACCTTGCCTATTCGGTGAACCGCCTGAACCTGATCGCAAGTTCCGGGGTGTTAAAGAGCACCAACGACCTCCTTGACTTTTTAAATGAGCATCTGGGAAAGGAATTTGACGCCCTGCGGCTCCACAATATTTTAAACACGCTCGTGATTGAAGCAAGGCGCGACCTCAACCCGGACCATGCCCGGAAGGTAGAGGAAGCACAGGTACGGTTCAGGTTTTTTGCCCCCCCTAAAAAATAAATTTAAAAAAAATTCAGCGGCATAAACTCTTTTTGGTTCCGGCTCTGACAATGGTATGAGATCAAGAGCGGGAGCAACAATGAAAAAAGAGTTTGTCGTTGGAGTCACGGGTGCGAGCGGATCCTTGTATGCACGCCGGTTGCTGGAAGTGCTCTGCACTGATGCAAAGGTGCACATCATCATCTCGGATGTGGCAAAAAGAATTGCTGCCCACGAAGGTGTCGACCTCTCCGGTTTTTCAGCACATTATCATGACAACAACCAGATGTTTTCTGACATCGCAAGCGGGTCGTACCGGTATGACGGGATGGTGGTGATACCCTGCAGCCAGAAGACGCTTGCCGCAGTCGCGCAGGGGTATGCAGACAACCTCATCACCCGGACCGCAGACGTGTGCTTGAAAGAGCGCAGGAAGTGTATCCTCGTTACCCGTGAAACCCCGCTCTCGGGGATACACCTCAATAACATGCTTGCCGCACACAATGCCGGTGCTCTGATCATGCCCGCAAGCCCCGGGTTCTACCATCACCCCAGGACCATAAATGATATGGTGGATATGGTGGTGTCCCGCGTGCTCGACCACCTTGGGGTTGAACACAAGCTCACCGAACGCTGGGGTGGTTTGTGATGCGTGATTTTATTGAGAAAATGCGGGAGCAGGGCAATGTGATCGATGTCCACGAGCCCTGCACAACGGATATGCAGGCCGCAAAAATGGCGGGCACTACGGATAAGCTGCTCTTTTTCCACAATATTGACGGCGGACGCGCGGTCATGAACGTAACCGCGAACCGTCAAGCCCTGTCCCTCGCGCTGGGGATTGACGAGACCGCTATGGTCAGAGCGCTTGTCGATGCAAAGTTCGATGGCAGGATCGTCAATAATGGTACGCTGGCGATGGAAAAACCCGATCTCTCCCGAATTCCTGTGATGCATCATTTCCCCAAAGATGCCGGGAAATATGTCACGGCAGGCATCGTATTCTCCCGGTTCGGGGGCATTGAAAATGCATCCATCCACCGGATGCTCATACTGGATAACCAGCGCGTTGCCTCCCGCCTTGTTGAGGGAAGGCACACGCACGTGATGCTCCAAAAAGCGCTTGCACAAAACGGGCGTCTGCCCATTGCGGTGGTCATCGGCACGCACCCGGCCGTGACATTTGCCTGCTGCACCCGTGTGCCCGAGGGCATGGAACTGGCATATGCCGCGGAGCTCCTTGGCGGGAAGATCAAGGTGAAGCGATGCAGCAACGGGGTGCTTGTTCCCGATGCCGAGATTGTGCTCGAGGGTTTTATCGGTGCAGAACGGGCAGAAGAGGGGCCTTTTGTGGATATCACTGGGACATATGACCCGGTGCGCCACGAGCCGGTAATTGAGTTCACCGGCATGCACCTCAAACGCGATTTCATCTATCATGGGATTCTTCCGGGCGGCAACGAGCACAAGGTGCTGATGGGTTGCCCGTACGAACCAAAGATCTACCGTGCGGTATCCGGGGTGACAGAGGTCAAAAATGTTGTCCTGACCCGGGGGGGATGCGGTTACCTCCACGCAGTAATCCAGATCAGGAAGAGCACGCAGGGCGATGCGAAGAATGCGATCATGGCAGCGTTTGCCGCCCACACCTCGCTCAAGCATGTCATCGTTGTCGATGAAGATATCGACCCCTCCAATCCGGAAGATGTCGAATATGCAATAGCAACAAGGGTGAGCGGGGACCGGGACGTCATGGTGATCACCGGGGTGCGGGGTTCGTCGCTTGACCCGTGCCAGCTTGAGGACGGTACCAATGTCAAGGTCGGGGTCGATGCAACGATGGTCCTCGGGCGGGAAGAAGAGTTCCGGCGCGCTACGTGGTGAAGCCCGTGGACCTTGAACCCGGGGACGAAGAGATCCTTGCGGGCGAGCAGGGTGAAACAAAGCAGGAGATGCTGGAGATCCTTGTCGCGCTCGGCACGGTCTTTGGCGCAGATCGCCTCGTCCCTGTCACGAGCGTGCAGGTGAGCGGGGCATCGTACAAAACGATTGGAAAGTACGGGCTTGAATGGCTGGAGCATCTCGATGCACGGGCAGTTGTCCCTGCGATCTTAAACCCCATCGGAATGCCGAGGGGGCGCTGGCAGGAGATGGGGGTGGAACCGGATTTTGCAAAAAAACAGCAGGCGGTCATTGCAGCATATGAAAGGCTCGGGATCCGGCTTGAATGCACCTGCACTCCATATTACCTGCATGCACCGGAATATGGCGATCACCTCGCATGGTCTGAGTCATCTGCAGTCAGCTATGCAAACTCGGTGATTGGAGCCCGGACGAACCGGGAAGGCGGGCCCGGAGCACTTGCCGCTGCCCTTATCGGCAAAACACCGTGCTATGGGTTCCACCTCTCACAAAACCGGAAGCCTCAGGTGGTGATTGAAGTTCATGGGGTGGGCAGGGAAGCCTCTGTCGCACACTACGGTGCCCTCGGGTATCTCGCAGGAAAACTTGCCGGCAACCGCACCCCGCTTTTTTGCGGGATCCGTCCGGACCGCGACAGGCTCAAAGCACTTGGTGCTGCCATGGCGGCAACCGGTGCGGTGGCGCTTTACCATGTGAAAGGAGCGACTCCCGAAGCGAGGCTGGTGCATTTTGATACATCCGGCCTTGAGAAGATCGAGGTTGAAAGGCAGGAAATTGACAGGCTCTTCTCTGAAATCCATGTTGATGCAGTTGCGGTGGGCTGCCCGCACTGTTCGTCCGGCGAATTAAAAACAGCGGATCGGCTGCTCAGGGGAAAAAAGGTAAAAAAGCCATTCTATATCTTTGCAGCGCAGGATGTTATCAGCAGGAACCGCAGGACGGTGGATTCCATCGAGAAAAGCGGCGCCCGTGTCTATGCCGATACCTGCATGGTGGTCTCTCCCGTCATGGAACGGTACACCGCCATAATGGTCAACAGCGGCAAAGCGCTGTCGTATGTCCCTGGCATGTGCGGGGCGGTGGCACGGATCGGGACAATTGAGGAATGCGTTGAAGTTGCATCGTCCTGAAAATGGTTAATTAAACGGTCAATTCTCCGGATAATCAATAGCATAGAGTTGAAATAAACCGGATATTGATCACTTAAGATTCATGAGAATTTTTTTAATTTCCTCAATTGCGGCCGGTTCCGGGTTTTTCCCCGGGCGGACATCCTTTCCGTAATCAAGTATTTTCTGTACGGTATCCCTGGTCGTATGGGCAAAGGGGATATCATCCCAGATCTTCTGGTCAATGACATTCCAGGTGCATTGCAGTAAATGGCCGAGTATGGCAATGTCATCCTGCGTAAACGACCTCCATTCCGGCCCAACGCCATGCTGGATCTTCTTGATCGCCTGCTCAACCCGTTTTTCCCGGTGGAGATGGTACATCCTCCTCCCCACTTCGGTCTGTGTTACATCCGGCATCTCATCAGTCCCCAGTTTTTCCCCCACAAAATCGTGGTCAGTCTCTCATCAGCATCCTACATGAAAACCTTTTTGGCACGTGATACCTGCCTGATCAACGGCAACCAACAGGAAAACCGGATTAATCCGCCGTCACTGTTCCATAAACACAGGCGATCCCGGGACAAACCGGCAATCCAGCTGCCCGGCCATCAGATCGACCGGTTCAGGATCCTGCAGATCCTGCTGATCGCCTCCTCCTCCCTCATTTTCCGGCCGGTTACGTCATTTCCGATGCCGATGATCTCACCCAGGTCATCCATTGTCAGCCGCGTGAAGGAAGATTGTTCCCAGATTCGCCTCTCCACGGTTACCCAGGTCTCACCGAGGATATAGGTCAGCGTCTTGATGTCCTGCTGGGAGAATGCCGCCCAACCGGATCCGACATTCCGGCGTATCTTTTCCAGTGCCGCTTCGACGGCCCTCTCCTTATGGATCTGAAAAATTCTCCTGCCCCGCTCATCGCTGGTCACATCCGGCATATGTCCCCATCCTCACCATACTATTCCGACTCCAATTAAATAGTTTTCCCTTATTATAATGTTGATTCCGGATGCCGGTTCTGCATTCAGGGAATGATTAAGTACCATCTGCCGGCAACCGGATCGGTGCTGAATACGGCTGGTGCAGCGTGCAGGAAGAAGGTTCTGTTCTATAATTTATACCGGATTTTGTCAAGCCTCCCGCGCCTTCCTTTAAGGTATAGGATAGCAATAATCGCTATGATAATCAATATCAGATACAGGTTTTTAACCGCAATACCTGCAATAAATATCACCATATTATAGAAAATCCCTAACGGGCTTGACGGTGAGGGGGTCGGGATTGTTTCGGGAGGTACCTCCATGGTTACTGATGCTGTGACTGGGACTTTTGACGGTATTGCGCTGGAGAAAAGTGCGATGCAGCAGAAATGGGAAACTGAAGTTGAGACTGTACCGGATTTGGTGTCATAGGTTGTCGGAAGATCGATCCATGATCCTGATTTTGCATCGAATTGACTAATAGTGTATTGCTGGCTCCACTGGGCATTGGGGGGGGTAAAGGTGATCGTGACTGATGGTGAAAATGTAGCGCCGTCTGGCTGGAAGTTATAAGCAAGCCCTGCAAACGAGAGAGTATTCGGAGATGGCATCCCAAAAATATGATGAACAGAAAGCGTTTCGATGCTTACTGATGATAGGGGGTTGCCGCCAGAATCAAATGCGGTCACCCCCTGACCAATGGCGATTGTTGCGAACTGGTCAGCAGATTCCAGCACTGTTGTCTGGGTCACCACCCCCTGATCGTTGATATAGAGGTCGGCGCTCTTTGCAGTTGGTGCAGCGGGATTGGCCTCCGGCTGGTTCTGCGACGGCTGGTTCTGCTGGGAGCCAAGACCCTGCCCCGTACTCTTCCCGTCGCCCGTATCGGCTCCGGACTCAGAACCGGCAGACTGCTGGCTTGCTCCGGAATGGTCCGTGGCACCAAGATAGGCCATCTGAAAGACGTTGCCGGAGCCGGAGAGCTTGGCGAGGGCAAATTTGGACATATAAGAAATCTGGGAAGGTATCTCAACTTCGAAGAATTCTAAATTATTAACGCCATCATGACCAACAAATACAGGTTTGAGAACTGTTCCCCACAATTTGTCGCAGGTATCCCAGCCCATCATAATAACAAAGGTCTTATCCCGTCCATCAGGAAGTGACGTTGAACCCTGTACCCAATCTGAGGCCACACTCATATTTACAAAAGCATGAGATGGTGCAGTAATACCAGATCTGGTGGTATTCAGGGTGTATGCAACATTCTTGGAACTGAATCCCGATCCTTGGATAATGTTTTCAAAATTCGTGTTATCCGTAGGTATTGTCCCGTTCCAGATCTCTGAATACAACATTGCAGGTATAGTATACCTGTTGTGGTGCATTTCATAGTTGACCGGGAGATTTGAACCGATTTCTGCGGGAAATCCTGTTGGAGTAAGATCCTTTATTTGGAGAATCACATGGGTGATATTTCCTATATAATTCGGGGCTGTAAATGAGAATCCGTCTGAATCTGAAACCAGCGTCAGGTTCTGCCAGCCAAACACATCAGGGGGGCGTGTTATGAGAATCGTTGGATCTGGATTAACTGATGGAATGGCCCCGGAATTTATCGTTATTTGCTGGTTTGATCCAATTGTGGATGCCGTGAGCCCTGCAATATTAGTTGTGGCAAGGGAATGGGCTCCGGCCTTGACTATGATGTAATTTGGTTCTGTTGTGACACCCGGCCCATAGATATTCGTGGCGGTCAGTGAGACAGAATACCTCCCCGGTGTGTTGTAAATATATGTGTGATTCTGATTGGTGGAGGTTCCAAGATCTCCGAAATCCCATGCCCAGCCTGTTGGTGCTCCGGTTGCTGATCCGTTAAAGACCACCGTGAGAGGGGCTATTCCTTCCCGCGGACTTCCAATTATACTCGGAATTGGCGCTGCACCAACGGATATGCGATGGACCAAAGCACCGGTCGTTGTATTACGGCAGTGCGGTGAACCTGCAGTCAGTTCAACATCATACGTACCTCCTGTGGAGAATGTGTGAGCCGGGCTCTGTGCTGTTGAGGTTGTTCCATCGCCGAATTTCCAGAGCCAGTGGGTTGGTGAATTTGTTGAAGCATCGGTAAACTGAACTGCCAGAGGAGGTGCCCCCGAAGTAATATTTTCAGTGTAGAGGGCTGCCGGGCAGGAGACAACAGTTCCATACGTATACATGTAAATCTGGGTTGGTGCTCCCCGGTCGTCCTGCCAGATGATATGGTTGTCTGAGTTCAATCCGGGTTTCCAGTCCGGAGGAATAGAGTTACGAACAAGTGAACTCGTGGTTGTTATTATTAATTCAGGAGGAAGGGACGAATCGAAAAATGCAAGATCATAATTCGGGTCCCCGACAATCTGATCATCCATCCAGATCAAATAAGTACTGCATACAGCTGGAGAGATCTTGTTGGAACCTGCTACAGTAACCTGTTGTGCAGGGCCACCGACCGATAGGTCATACTTGAAAATATCGAAAGATCCCCCACCCGAATCACCTGACCATGCAATCAGATCGCTATTGATAACCGGAGGAAATTGCGTTAATCCCCCACCATTAAATATTTCAGTGGTTGGCCATGGAGGGGGAGATCCGGTATCAATCATATAAATATCCCCCTCAGCATTCATTCGCTTATCAAGCCAGACAACCCTGTCGCTACCGATGGATGGCCATGTCTGGTCAGAATCACCTGTACCCGGCGTCAGGATATGCCAGTTGCCCCCGGTCAGGTCGAACATGTCGACATCTGAGTGGCCGGCGGTAACATTCTCCCAGACAATCTTGTTACCGGAGACTGCCGGATGTATTTTCTGTGAAACACCAGTGAGTGGAAGGCGGTTTGTGGTACCGTCATAGGAATCAAGATCCGTGTAATAAATGTCATAAGTCCCCACACCATCCCATTCGTACCAGACAACGCGATCACCACTGATGCCGGGCTCTTTGGCAAACGAAAGTGTTTTTCGCAGCGTTATTTCGACACCGGTCTGGTAATTATAGGCAATAATTGACTGGTTTGAATTATCTTCCCAGACGATCCATTGATCGCCGATTGCCGGGTTAATATTTGAATGGATCTGGAGATCCGTAGAGATCATCGTTTCAGTACCGACTGCCAGGACATGCCCGTTAACCAGCAGGGAAAATACTAAGGTTGTAACTATGAATTTAAAAAGAGAAAAATTAGTATTTCTTTGAGGATCCATAACCTGATCCCTTCATGTAAACCTCACCCATCCGATTCCTTGGAATGTGGACTCGAACCATTCCTGTTTAAGACCGAACAGACCATCGGTTCTGATAGAATTATCCTGTAGTTTCCCAAGATATTGAGTAATATTTGCTTTGGGGGTCCAGATACCATTTGCGAGTTTGTCCCATCCCAGTGCAGTAATATCTCCGGCATAATTCTTTCCCCATGGGTTGCGGAGGACTATGTATTTACCAGCACCGTTTGTTAGGGTTCCGAGGACAGAATAGGTATGTCTGGATGCGATGGTAGTGTCAGAATAACTGGCATCACCAGGAATCGGGTCATCAGGAATCTGATTTCCGGGATCGTAGGTCCATGCAACTGTCGGGTACTTGGTCTTTGAAGAATTGCCATTTATTACAGCATTGTATTTTATTAGGATATCATAACTGTGCATGTATTGAACCGGGTTTGTATTTGGTATTTTCAGAATAGGATTGTCATTGTTTCTTATATCGCGGATGAGAAATGCTGAGGGAAAATTCGTAATATTGTTTGTGCTGAAATCATATTTTTTCCCGGTCAGATTGAAAAGGGAATTGAGGGGGCTCCCATCGGATAAAGTACCAATATCCAGATCTCCGGATTGCCGCCCTTCAATAGGGGATCCATCAGGTGCATACATCAGATCTGAAACGAGTGGTTTTGGGAGGAGTTGGTTAGTTACCAGAAAGTTATGGAATTTCGCGTATGCCTTTTCATATACTGAAGGATAGCTCTCATTTTGCTCCGTAGGCGAAGCATATACCGGCAGATTGTTCACATCAAGGATAATTCTTGAGTCAACACTGCTGTCATAAGACTGTTTGACTCCATTCAAATCTTTATAATAAAATCTGATTGTAAAAGGTTCATTGGTCAGATCCAAGGGGCATTTTGCTGCACCAATTGCTGTATAGTTCATCCATGTGTTTGAATAAAGAGCAGCAATAAAATAGCAATCAATACTGGCTCCCTGCACACAATCATTAATCATCTGTCTTTCATCAGCTGGCGCCGGGCGGTAAACAAACGAAGGATTGGACGGTGCTTTTTGAATTTTTTTAGGACTTCCCCTGTTTTTTGCCGCGGCTCCAACCTGAGCATTTGTAGCAAACATGGGTAAGAAAAAGAGGATTGGATTTAATGCCATAAATGAGCCTGATGAAAAAGAACTTTTTTTCATGATTTCCATCAGTTTATTTGCTACCAATTTGGGAGAATATATTAGTGCATTGTTTTTGGAATTAAATATTAGATTATACGGCATTCCAAAAGCCTGGATCAATTCCCGATCCGCCTTAATGAGATTGACCTCATATCCAAGGATCATCCGGGCGACAACGAAAGGATTTGCAGCACCAATATGACAATGGGATTTTTCATTATCTTTATCCCAATTTGGATTTTCTGTCCAACCTCCGTCACCAAACACTTTCTTTACAAAACCTCTGTCAGCCACCATTGGTTTTTTCATCGAGCCTGAAACAGTATCCCTCATTTTGAAGTTGTCCGACATCGATCATTACCTCCCTTCCTGCCGATCCGCATAATAACAATACAGTTGTTTGAAAGATAGATCGGATCAATGTATACTTTCATTCAGGGTTGATAAATTTTTTCTATAATTATAATCAGCAATTTAAGATCAGCATTTTAAGGGATAATTCAAGGATTTTGGAATATTCCTTAAAAGGTATTGGGAACGTAAATAACCAAAAATATTGAAAATAAAATAGAATCTTTCGAAAAGATTTGAAATATGATCTCACTTCACTACTCAAATAAGCTTCTTAACCTTGTCCGGCACTGCCCCGTCTATCCCTATGGAAGGTCGACGCCCTTGGCCAGCCGGAGACGATTTGCCATGTCCTCTTTTGACCTCGATACAAACTGGATGCGCTCTCCCATTTCTTCAGTCTAATGGACCTCCAAGGATCCAACCGCGTTTGATGTGAATAATTGCATTGACTGTATTCTCGAAAAAGAATTCCTTCATCCAGAGAATCCTTGTAAGATATCGACTGGGTTTTTTATAGGGCTCAGAAAAATCTGTGGGAACCAACACTTATTTGAACATCACAGGCCTCCGTTGTTGGTTACACCCACCCTCTTCAAAATTGAAGTATCCATGTACTATCGACGGGAAACAATATTTTCCTGCTGATGCTCTATATCAATCGCTGTTCATACGGTATTTCACAAGGAGTCCATTTTTGTAAAATCACCAGTTTTTAATAGCATCACGCAATACTCCTACTATTCATGATTTGGGATGGAAATGTCCCAAAACGGGATCGACCTGAGAAAATTGTTTTGCACTTCCCTGGTATACTATAAAAATTAAGGAGTTTTTATATGGCTGAGGATATAAGAGACCTGATCGAAAAAATCAATCGGGAAGGGATTAGGGCTGCGGAAAAAAAGGCTCAGGAGATAGAGGCTGCGGCAAAAAAAGAAGCCGATGACATTCTTGCTCATGCAAGGCTTGAGGCAGACAGAATTATTGCTGCCGCTCAGGACAGAATAGGCCGTGAAGACGAAAAAGAGAAGGTCCGGCTTGCCCAAGCAGGAAGGGACATGCTTCTTTCCTTAAGAAAAGAAATTACCTCGATGCTTGAGAGCATTATGGTTTGGGAAATCCGGCAGGCTTTAACCCCAGAGGCAATATTCAACCTTATATCCGGAGCAGCAAAGCAATATGGCGCCGGGGAAATTAGGGATATTACGGTTTTTCTGAATAAAGAGGACCTGGATGCCTTAGAAAAACATTTCCTGCACAAACTGAAAGAAGAAACGAAGAAAAATATTATTTTGAGGTCTTCGGAAGAAATTTCAGGTGGTTTTACCATAAGTTTTGATGATGGAAAATCCTGCTATGATTTTTCCGATAAAGCCCTGGCAGAATATATCGGTACATATCTCAAACCGAAATTAAACAAGACTCTTCAGGAGGCAATCAAGGGATGAAATAAGATGGCAGATCTTTATACATATTTAATCGCAAGCCTGCCGATGCTGCATTTCGGAATGAAGCCGCCATTCTCTTTTGAGCGGTTCCTTGAAATATGTCGCCCTCTAATCCCAACAGAAGATTTTCAACTGTTACGTGCCCTCCCGCAACCCGAACAATATTTTACAAAAGGCAGAAGACCCAGGATTATCCGGAAATGGATCGGGTTCGATGTTGCCTTAAGAAATGAACTGGTTAAGATACGTGCTACCAGAAAACACGTTGAGCCTGCGACATACCTGCGCCCTGAAGGCTCCAGCAGTTCTTCCCTTGCCCCTGCAATTGTGGCAGCGACCATCAATACTTCTGTTCTTGAGCGCGAGAAGGCACTGGATGAAACACGCTGGAAAGCTTTGGACGAGCTGGCAACAGGCCATTATTTTGATCTGGATTTTCTGATAACCTATGCCTATAAGTTATCGATACTGGAACGATGGGAGAAAATACACAATGCAGACAGAACAATCCTGCTTAAACAAGCTTTACAGCATTAACGGAGAATAAATGACAGCACCAAGAAAAGGCCGTATTACCAAAATCAACGGTAACATGGTCACTGTCAGGTTCGATTCTCCGGTCATGCAGAATGAGGTTGCCTATATCCTGCACGCAGGAGAGCGGCTTAAATCAGAAATCATCCGTGTGCACGGCAACCTTGCGGAGATGCAGGTCTATGAGGCAACCAGCGGTTTAAAAATCGGCGAAGAGGTTGAGTTTACCGGAGAGCTTCTTTCGGTTGAATTGGGACCGGGGATGCTCGGCCAGATATTTGACGGCCTGCAGAATCCTTTGCCTGAGGTTGCCAGACAATGCGGCTTTTTCTTAAAACGTGGTGTATATATCGAGGCGCTTTCTGATACCCGGGTCTGGGATTTTACTCCTCTGGTAAAACCCGGGGACAGAGTACGGGCCGGGGATAAAATCGGATTTGTGGTCGAAAAAATTTTCAGGCACTACTGCATGGTCCCCTTTTCTTTATCGGGAAATTTTGAAATTGTTTTTATTGAAAATGCCGGCAGTTTCACTATCCGCCAGCCGGTTGCTCAGATAAAAGAGCCTAACGGAAAAATCCATCCTGTATATTTAAGCCAGCATTGGCCTGTGAAAATCCCAATCAAGGCATATGCCGAGAAACTCAAGCCCGGCGAACCTCTGGTTACCAGGATGCGGCTTATAGATTCGCTTTTTCCTGTGGCCCGTGGAGGGACGTATTGCATTCCCGGTCCTTTTGGGGCAGGGAAAACAGTTTTGCAGCAACTGACCAGCCGGCATGCCGAAGTTGATGTGGTAGTTATTGCCGCCTGCGGCGAGCGTGCCGGAGAAGTAGTTGAAACAATAAAGACATTCCCTGCCCTGATTGACCCCAGAACCAACCGGCCATTAAGCGACCGCACCGTGATTATCTGTAATACCAGCTCCATGCCTGTAGCAGCAAGGGAATCCAGCGTCTACACGGCAGTAACCATTGCCGAATATTACCGTCAGATGGGTCTTAACGTACTTTTACTTGCAGACTCCACATCCCGCTGGGCCCAGGCCATGCGCGAGATGTCAGGAAGGCTCGAAGAGATCCCCGGAGAAGAGGCATTTCCCGCATATCTGGAGTCGCGCATCGCCTCTTTCTACGAAAGGGCAGGTGTGGTGCGTTTATATGACGGCTCTACCGGTTCGGTTACAATTGGCGGGGCAGTCAGCCCTGCAGGCGGAAACTTTGAAGAGCCGGTAACCCAGGCAACATTGAAAGTAGTAGGTGCATTCCACGGGCTTTCCCGCAGCCGTTCCGATGCCCGCAGATACCCGGCAATCGATCCGTTAATCAGCTGGAGCAAGTACAGGAGTTTTATTGATGAGAAACAGGAGGAGCGGGGGCACGGGATCCTGCGCAAGGGTAACGATGTGGCACAGATGATGAAAGTTGTCGGAGAAGAAGGGACTTCGCTTTCCGATTACACAGACTACCTGAAAGGGGAATTTTTTGATTCTGTCTATCTGCAGCAGAATGCCTTTGACGCAGTTGATGAAGCTACTCCAAGAGAACGGCAGATATATGTCTTTGATTTTATATACCGCATTATGGAATCGGAATTTTTCGTTGAAGATAAAGGTACGGCTTTACATTTTTTTCAGCAGCTCAGACAACTTTTTAAGGGATGGAATTCCGCTCCCTGGCAGAGTGAAGAATATGAGAAAACTGAGAAAGAAATCAGGGCGTTTTTGCTCAAGCGGTTAAAGAAAGGTTAGCATGCAGAAATTATATACCAACATAATTCAGATTGCCGGGGACGTCATTACTGTCGAGGCAGAAAACGTAGGCAATACAGAGATGGCCCAGGTGACGACAGGGCGGAGAACTTCCCTGGCCCAGGTCATCCGCCTTGACGGAAAAAAAGTATTTTTACAGGTTTTTGCAGGAAGCCGCGGCATTTCAACGGGCGATAAAGTCAGATTTTTGGGACACCCGATGCGAATCGCCACCGGTACAACTCTTTTAGGCCGGATTTTTAACGGGAGCGGTATGCCGCTGGATAACGGGCCGGCACTTTCTGATAATCTCATCGATATCGGCGGCCCCCCGGTCAACCCGGTAAAAAGAATTATACCGGACAAGATGATTCGTACCGGAATACCCATGATAGATGTGTTCAACTCCCTGGTTGTGTCCCAGAAGCTCCCGGTTTTTTCCATTGCCGGCGAGCCATATAATGAATTACTGGCAAGCATAGCAACACAGGCGGAAGTCGATATCATCATTTTAGGCGGCATGGGTTTAAAATACGACGATTACCTTTTCTTTAAAGACACCCTTGAAGAACACGGCGCTCTTTCCCATTCGATTGTGTTTATGCATACCGCAGCCGATCCGGTCGTGGAGTGCCTGCTTGTTCCGGATATCAGTCTGGCGGTTGCAGAAAATTTCGCCCTTGAGGGAAAACGGGTACTGGTATTATTGACGGATATGAGTAATTTCTGCGATGCGTTAAAAGAGATTGCCATTACCATGCAGCAGATCCCCTCCAACCGGGGATACCCGGGCGACCTGTACAGCCAGCTGGCAGCGCGTTATGAAAAAGCAGTTGATTTTGATACCGCAGGCTCAATTACTATTCTTGCAGCAACCACGATGCCAGGAGATGATGTAACTCACCCGATTCCGGACAATACCGGCTATATTACGGAGGGTCAATTCTACCTTAAGAACGCCGTGATTGAGCCATTCGGGTCCTTAAGCCGTCTGAAGCAGCAGGTCAACGGCAAAACCCGTGATGACCACCGGACGATTATGGATACCATGATCCAGCTTTTTGCCGATTACCGCGAAACGCAGGAAAAGCAGGCCATGGGGTTTCAGATGAGTGCCTGGGACATCAAGCTTCTTAAATACGGAAAACTCTTTGAAGACAAAATGATGTCGCTAAAGGTGAATATCCCGTTAGAGAAAGCGCTGGACCTGGGCTGGGAGATTCTGCACGATTGTTTCTCGCCCGACGAAACCGGGATTAAGAGATCCATGATAGACAAGCACTGGCCGAAATAGTATGAAAATAAAACTTACTCAGGGAGAGCTTAAAAGACAAAGAGATGCCTTGCATCAGTACGAGAGGTATCTGCCCACCCTGCAGCTAAAAAAGCAGCTGTTGCAGCTTGAGATTGTACACCAGCAGAATGTTCTGGCAAAGAGAAAGAATTCGCTGTCCGTAAAGGAGAAATCAGCGGAAAACTGGTCCGGGCTTTTAATTGAGGCACCCGAAATCAGGCAATGGCTTATCATTAAAAAAACCATTGCCGTAAACAAGAACGTTGCCGGGGTTGATGTGCCGGTTTTTGAACGTGCAGATTTTGAGCAGGCAGAGTATGACCTGTTCTTAACACCTCTTTGGGTGGATGCCGTGCTGGAAACAATAAAGGATATGATCTCTTTACTGGAAGAGATAAGGGTCATTGAACAGGGAATATCTGTTCTTCAGCATGAATTGCGTATTACCACGCAGCGCGTCAACCTGTTCGAAAAGGTAAAAATCCCCGGGGCAAAAGAAGCAATCCGTACAATTAAAATCTATATCGGGGACCAGATGACCAATGCCGTGGGCCGCAGTAAAATTGCCAAAAATAAAATTGAAAAAGCTAATCTGGAGGAGGTGGCGGTATGATTGTTCCGATGAAAAAAGCCACTGTCCTTATCGAAACAAAAGACTCAGAAGCAACAATAAAACATCTGAGTAAATTAGGGGTTTTGCACGTTGAGCACCAGATTCAGCCACAGGACAGAGATATTTCTGCGCTCCAGGAAAAAGCGACCCTGATTGATTCTTCGTTTGAAGTCTTAAACCCGGTGATTGAGATAGAGAAAAACATACAACCGCAGAAGAAAATCAGCGGGGACTGGGTGACGGTTGCCAGCCACATCATCGGACTGGGCAGGCGAAAGGAACAACTGGAGATATCTTTTAGAAACATCACCGGTCAGATCAATGAGTGGGCGCGATGGGGTGATTTTGATCTCCACCAGATTCAGTACCTTAACCAAAACGGCATTTACCTTAAACTTTTCAAGGTACCGGTAAAAGAGATCAAGAGTTTTCCAAAAGACGTGATGGTGAAAACGATATTTACGGAAGGCGAGAGTGCTCATTGCGTCGCGATATCCCAAAGGTCGTTCGAATGCACTTTTTTAGAAATTCTTCCGCCAAAGCAAAGCCTGTCTCTGCTTAAAGAGCGGCTGGCCGAGGATATTAAGGCTGCAGAAATGATTGAAGGGGAGATTATTGAATGCGCCTGTTTTTATGATGACCTCTCGGGAGTCAGGACAAAACTAAAAAAAGAAATTGAATTGCAGCAGGTAGTAAACGGCATGGGGAAAGAAGGGGCAATCAGCTATGTAACCGGTTACATCCCATTTGACGCAGAAGGGCATCTCATTGCAAAAGCTAAAAGTAGGAAATGGGGGATTGTCATCACCGAACCTTCCGAATGGGATAATGTACCGACGCTCCTGCGAAATCCCAGATGGGTCAGTATGATTAAGCCTGTGCTTGGTTTTCTGGGGCTCACACCCGGATATCACGAACTTGATGTGAGTATGCCGTTTCTGATCTTTTTTGCAATCTTCTTTGGCATTCTTATCGGTGATGCCGGTTATGGGATGGCCTATTCTTTAATCACGCTCCTGATCACGATCTGGTTATGGAAAAAGATGAAGCTGAATACTGAGATAAAAACCATTATTTCGTTATTTTTTCTTTTAAGTTCCTCTGCAATACTGTGGGGTGTTCTGACTGGTACCTTCTTTGGTCAGACATGGTTGCTGAACTTAGGGTTTAAACCTCTGGTTCCCCAGTTAAACAATCCCACCTTCATACAAACGTTCTGCTTCTTTATCGGCGCGCTGCATTTATCTATTGCCCATTCATGGCGGGCATACCTGAAAATTCCGTCGCTGAAAGCGCTAGCTGATGTGGGGTATATCTGCATCCTCTGGACCGCATTTTTCCTGGCCAATACGTTAGTCCTGGGAGAAGCATTTCCACCGTGGGGGATATGGCTGGTCGTTACAGGGGTTGTCCTTGTGATTTTATTTACAAACCCCCAACCAAATATTCTGAGAGCCATCGGAGAAGGGCTTGGGACGATAGTGTTGAGCTTTATGAACAACATTACAGATGTGATCTCGTATGTACGGCTTTTTGCGGTTGGGCTGGCAACTCTCGCCA
Source organism: Methanoregula sp. (assembly GCA_026625165.1). Taxonomy (NCBI): domain Archaea; kingdom Methanobacteriati; phylum Methanobacteriota; class Methanomicrobia; order Methanomicrobiales; family Methanoregulaceae; genus Methanoregula; species Methanoregula sp. Next base: position 143,984 of record CP112999.1, read on the forward strand.
TAGCAGAGACTGCGAACACCCTGGCATCCGGGACATCCGGATTCGGAAATGGTGTCGTAGCTCTTGTGGCAGGTGTCGTAATTCTTATCATTGGTCATGGCCTAAACCTCATGTTAGGACTGATGTCAGTACTCGTGCACGGTGTCAGGCTGAATGTGCTTGAATTTTCGGGACATGCGAATGTGGCTTGGAGCGGGGTGGAATTCAAGCCATTAAAGAATGAACAGGAGGACATCGTATGATACAATTCAGTGATCTGGGAATGGGTCTGGTACTCGGCCTGTCTGCCTGCGGTTCTGCTGCCGGAGCAGGTATTGCCGGAATGGCTGCGATTGGAGCATGGAAGAAGAAGTACAGCCAGAATAAGCCGGCGGCATTTATGCTCGTTGCTTTTGTCGGTGCGCCGCTTACCCAGACGATCTATGGAATGATCGTCATGAACGGGATGTATGAACTTGCTGCTCAGGGCCAGTACCTTGTGGGTATCGGTGCCTTCTGCGGTATGGGTATCGGCCTGTCTGCCTACTTTCAGGGTAAATGTGCTGCCTGCGCCTGCGACGCCATGGAAGAAACCGGCAAGGGATTTGGCAATTACATGATCATACTGGGCATAACCGAGACCGTGGCCCTGCTGGTGATGGCGTTTACCTTGGGCATTTTGAGTAAGCTTGCCGGAGGATAAGTTCCTTTTTTTGACGTAGGGGAGAAGATCACCATGCGCTCCTCCCTCCTGAAGACCTTTATCTTTGTTTTTCTCATCGGAGGACTGATGATATTTGCTATCGTACTGCTTCCGGGACAAATCCGATGACTGCCGTACCGGCATCATCCGGAAAGTCAAGCCTCCATCGTTCCCATTTATTCCGGCGTACGGATGATGATTACCGGCCGTTTTGCGTTCGTAGCCACCGTATGCGCTGTGCTGCCGAGCATCAGTTCACGGAACCAGCCTCTTCCATGGGAGCCCATCCAGATGACTGAAACGTCCTCCTCATCGGCAATTCTTATGATCTCGAGGGGGGGATCCCCCCACTTTACAATTGCCCTGACTTTTATGCCCTTTGCAGCAACACTGCTGCGGATTGCTTCCACCTGTTCCTTTGACTTCAGGACCGCATTCTCGATCTCCCTTTTAGTCTCGCCCTGAGATACCACATGGAGGAGAATGACCTCCCCCACCCCCCTTGTCGTGCTGAGAAGGGATATCGCACGGTCAGAGTATTGAGAGAAATCAATCGGACAGAGGATCCGGGAGAGTATCATCGGGCAGAACATTTCATAGGTCTTCCCCTTTATCTTCTCGATAATTTTATGGCGCATAATCAGCACATTGGTCCTGCTTTGGCGGAGAACTCCCATTGATACGCTGCCAAGAAGGATCCCATCCACAAGGCTGTTCCCCCGTGCACCTACAACAATCAGGGAAACGCCTCTTTCCTCGGCTGTTTCGATAATTGCTCCGGCGGTGTCAGATGAGATCTTTACCGACGTTGTCACCCTAAGATTTTTGCTGAGGTTTTCAAGATAGTATTTCTCTTCCTCGAGGAAATTTTCGCCGGTCCGGTAGAATATATCCCCTATCTTTCCACCCCCCCTCGGAGATCTGGCCTCTTCGACAACGTGGAGCAGGATGACATCACGGGCTCCCGGAAAACCGGCGATGCAGTCAAGCGTCTTCTTTGCATATTCTGAAAAATCCGTGGGGAAGAGCACTTTTTCAAACATAAATTACATCCTGATAGACACTACCTGACCCTGCCACATATAGCGTACTGCGGGGTCTTCTTTTTTAAACATTTCCTACTGCCTCCAATATTTTAATGGTATCTTTGGATATTTTACCTGGTTTACCCTTAAGCCAGCCCGGAAACGTTATGCAATACCGGTATGCTTCAGGACACAGGGTCATTATGGGGTGGAATGTATCGTTATTCCCTATCTGATAAATGGAGCAGGAAACATTTCGCTCCAATGAAATTTTTTTGTTTGATTTCCCGATCATTTTAACTCTCCCACCGTCCTGTATCACGCGCCCATGTTTCCGGGGTTGAACCCAAACAGGTTCGGATTGCCACCTTGATCCGGCAGATTTGGTTAAGGAGAAACATTTATCGTTACGGACAGTAGAGGTGAGAGCGATTATAATTGAAATCTGCCTATGCCGACCAATATGACCGAGATCATCGAGAAGTTGAAAAAAGGAGCGATAGGCCGTTGCCGGGAGCGAATCATTGAAGCACGGGCGAACCCGAAAGAGACTATCACCATAACAAAAAATTCGCACCAGAACCACGGTCTGACCTCACACTTAAAAAAAATGCGGGGGTTATAAGGGGGATTGTAGATGGTGCCGGAAAAATCCGTTTTGCAGCAGGTTCGTGAAAAGGAGCTGATGTTCAGCATCAAAATATATGAGGCACGCGGGAAAGCCGAAGAAGTAATCCAGAATGCAAGAAAAGAAGCCTCTGAAATGGTTGAGAATTCAGAGAGGGAGGGGAAAAAGGCAGCCCGGGAATTATACGAAAGAGAGATGGAAATCATACGACAGGAGGTTGAGCAGCTCAGAAGTCAGGGCATACAGGAGGCAAAGGCAACAAAAGCAGAGGCGGAACGTAATTTAGAACCAGCGATCCGGAATATCGTGACAACTGTCTCAATGGGATAGGGCACCATGCTGCAGAAGATGAGAAAAGTCCAGATCATAGGGCCGAAAAAAGAACTGCAGAGCGTTGTTGATATCCTGTACCATACCGGAACTGTTCATCTTGAGGACCTCTCAAAGACCATCCTTCCGGGTGATACCATCTTACGGAAGATGGATATCGAAAAAGGCGGGGATATCGCAAACATTCTGGTAAAGATCGGGGGCATTTTCCTCGCTCTGCCCAAAATACGTGATGATGCCGGGAAGCAGGCAAAGATCTTAGAAGAACTCCGGATCAAAAGCCACAACGACCTGATTGCGAGGGCAAACCAGGTGATTGAGGAACTGGAATCGACCACAAAGGATCTTGCCTCGACCAAGAATGACCTGGAATTCACCCTTAATGCGCTGGACAGGTATGAAAAAATCATTAAAAAGATCCAGCCATTGGAGAACCAGTTGCCGATTCTGGAAGGGTTTGAAGTTACAGTCATCCTCATTCAGCGCGAGTTCAAGGATGTCCTTGAGATCATAAGGAATACGCTTGTCGAAATTACCAGAAATCAGTTCGAACTGATCTCTGCGGATGTGGACGAGGCAACCATTGCGACGGTTGTCGTGTTCAACAAGAAATACTCCGAACAGGTGCACTCGTTCATCTTCTCCCAGAATGTGAACGAGGTCAGGCTGCCATCGGAATATCTGGGAAAACCGTTCCATGAAGTCCTTCACCTGATTACGGAAAAAAGAACAAAGTTGGGTGAGGAGATCGGGGTCATTGATAACAAACTCGTGAAACTCTCGGCAGAATGGTACCAGGAGCTTGCAGTCCTCAAAAAGGTGCTTGATGACAGGAATGAAGAAGCAGGAGTCTTTGGCAAATTCGGCCAGACAGAGTATACTTTTTTTATCCTTGGCTGGATCCCCAAAAAATATCTGGGCAGTACAAAAGAGGTCCTGAAAAATACATTCGGAAACCGGGTCATCGTCAACGAGCTTGACGTGAGTCCGGATAATATGGACGAGGCACCGACGTTCTATGATAACCCGGCGTTCGTGAAACCTTTTGAATTCCTCATGCAGATGGTCAGCCCGCCCAAGTACCGCGAGGTCGACCCGAGCCCGTTGTTTGCGATTTTCTTCCCGTTCTTCTTCGGTCTCATGGTCGGCGATATTGCGTACGGGATCATTATCCTTGTGTTTGCCCTGATCATGAAAAAGAAGTATAAAATGGAAATCTGGCTCCAGCACCTGATGAACATCCTGATCATATCCTCGATCCCGACTATCTTTTTTGGGATCCTCTTTGGCGAATTCTTTGGGAATTTCGGTGAAGAGATGGGCTGGATCCATCCGGTCAACTTTCTTGGCATAACCTGGAACAGGATCGAGGCGTTGGTGCCTTTGCTCATCCTTGCGATTGCCATAGGGGTGTTCCATGTATTCCTTGGTCTCGCCATTGGAATTATCAATTCCCTTGCCAAGAAGAGCAGGAAACATGCGATTGAAAAGGCGGGGATGATCGCCGCGATCACCGGGCTCCTCCTCATCATCGGAGCCTCGGCAAAGATGTTTCCCGAGATCCTCCTTCAGCCAGGAGTTGTGCTGATCATTATCGCGCTACCGTTAATCATCTATGGCGGCGGATTCTTCGGAGTATTTGAGATCATGAGCACTGTCGGCAACATTCTTTCCTATGCCCGTATCATGGCAATCGGGATGGCATCGGTCATTCTCGCTCTGGTCGCCAATAAACTCGGGGGAATGATGGATGTTGCACTGGTCGGGTTTTTAATCGCCGCCCTTCTGCATATAGTTAATATCGGCCTTGCGATGTTCAGCCCGTTTTTACATTCCTTCAGGCTGCATGTAGTAGAATTCAATTCCAAATTTTACGAGGGAGGGGGAAAGATGTACAAACCGTTTAAAAGGGAAGAAAAAGGAGGATGAGGTGATGTAATGTGTGTTGAGTACGTCGCAGGGTATCGTAAAGGTTCTGTATGACGGTTGAAAATTGACAGCAGCAGTAGTTGTGTTATTTGATTAAAAAAAGGGGTGTTGTTAACAATGGTGGACTGGGGAATTCCTATTGGAGCCGGAATTGCATTCGGACTTGGGGCATTGGGAACAGGTATTGCACAATCAAAGATCGGGTCTGCGGGAGCAGGAACAATTGCAGAAAGACCTGAGACGTTCGGTCTCATGGTAATTCTCGTTGCAATTCCCGAAACTCTTGTGATTCTTGGTTTCGTGGTCGCGGCAATGATCATGATCATGCTTGTATGAATATATGCCCGTACCATAACCGCCAAATGTACGAGGGTATATTGAACCATGCCATATCGGGTGTCTTACGTAACCGGTAACTTTTGGGGGATTATGAGGATTGGATATAAAAATACCTGCTGGAGAGCAATGAACCGGGGTTGGTAATCAGATGTCTATTGAGCAGTTGATCGAATCCGTCGAGGTGAGTGCTGAAGAAAAGATCAGCGAGCTGTTAAAAAAGGCAGAAGACGATGCTGCAGAGATTAAGAAAGATGCACAGGCAAAGGATGAAATTATCAAAAAGAGGCATCTGGCAGCGACCAAAAAATCAATCGAGATGGAGAGAAACAAATTGCTCGCAAAGGTAAAAGAGGAGACCCGGATGGAGTTGACCCGGGTCAAGGATGAAGTCTTCAGAAAAGCCTTTTTGGAAGCCCAAAAAATTCTTTCGTCGGCAAGAGAGCAACCGGATTACGAAAATAATTTCAAAAAATTGCTGTCAGAGGCGGTTCTGGAGATTGAAGGCGGAGAAATCAGCCTGCACATCGACAAACGGGATGAGACCCTCTGTAAAAAGCTGTTGCCGCAACTCAAACTGAACTGCGATATCGTTACCGATGTTACCTGTGCCGGGGGGTTGAATGCGGGCACAAAAGATGGCAGATTCGTCGTGTTCAATACGATAGAGTCGAGGTTTGAAACGGCAAAGGAGATCTTAAAACCGGAAATTATTGAAATACTGTACGGTGGTAAGGGTGGAGTATGACTACGTAAACGCACGGATCAAGGGCATGAAAAGTCGCCTGCTTGACCCGCACGTCTTTGAGACCCTGATCCTTAAGCCCGATGTTGAATCCGTCATTGCCGAGCTGGAAAACACGCCCTATAAAGAGGAGATAGAAAAAGCCAGTGTCCAGTATTCCGGGATTGCATGTATTGAGGTGGCGTTGCGGAAGGATTTCACGAATGCGTTCCGGAAGATCTTAAAATACATGAAAGGGGGGGATGCCGAAGATTATTTACGCATCCTACTGGGCCGGTGGGATGTCCAGAACATCAAGACCATCCTGCGGGGAAAGAACATCCACGTGACACCGGCAGAGATCATCGAGTGCCTGGTCCCGGCAGGAGAACTGGATGACGTTACATTGATCGAGCTGATCAAGCAGCAGGACCCCAAGTCAGTGATCGACCTCCTTGCCACGTGGGGGATCGATTATGCAAAGCCTCTGACACGGAATTTCAGGGAATATTCTGAAAAAAGGGATCTTGCAGTCCTTGAGTATGCGATTGACCGGTTTTATTTTGAACATGCACTGAAAACGCTCAAAGAAGATGGATATGACGATCATGTCGTCCGTGACATGGTCATGACGGAGATTGATGTGACCAATATCAAGAGCGTGCTCCGGATGATACGGGATCACATCGAGATTGAAGAGGCGCAGAGGTATTTGATCAAGGGCGGGATCACACTGAATCCCGAGAAGCTGCTCTCCATGGTCAGGTCAGGAACGCTCGAAGGTGCGATCAAGTTCCTGGAGACAACGCCATACAGCTTCCTCTCCAAAGTACCCGATGAGGTTTTCAAAGCACAAAAAATATCGGTATTCGAAAAAGAACTCGAGAAATACCTTGTAAAGCAGGGGATGGGCCGGATCCTTGGCGACCCCTTAAGTATCGCAATCGCTGTGGGTTATATCTGGGCAAAATACAACGAAATCACCAACATCAGGATCATCGCGCGGTGCAAGACGGCAGATGTTCCTGAAAGAGAAGTGAGGGAGGAACTGATCTATGTATAAATTTGTGGTTGTCACCGATCCTGATTCGGCGCCGGGGTTCCGGCTTGCCGGTGTGGATGTTCTTGAGGCATCGGGTCTTGACGAGGCAAAGAAGATCATATCCCCCCTTATCTATAAGGACGATACGGGGATCATCGCGATCAGTGAAGACCTGATGGCCGGACTGGACGAAAAACTGATAGAAAAGATCAACAGGACATACCGTCCGATCATCATTCCAATCCCTTCGAGGATTAAGGGTATCGACAGGACGAGTTACATCGAACGTCTGCTGCAGAGGGCGATCGGGTATAACATCGTGATAAGGAGGTAGGGGTCATGATAACAGGGGTTATTTCACGGATTTCCGGTCCGGTGGTTCTTTCGGACCAGATGAAAGGATCGAAGATGTATGACGTCGTGAAAGTGGGGAACGAGGAACTGAACGGGGAGATCATACGCCTTGATGGCAGCCAGGCGGTCGTTCAGGTCTATGAGGACACGTCGGGCCTGAAGATCGGTGAGAAAGTCCTGAACACGGAAACGCCCCTCTCGGTTGACCTCGGCCCGGGTCTCCTCTCCTCGATTTATGACGGCATCCAGAGACCGTTGCCGGTGCTGGAAAAAAAGAGCGGCAGTTTCATTTCCCGTGGTATCGCCGTCCCGGGGATTGACAGGGAAAAGAAGTGGGAGTTTGTCGCAACTGCAGGGAAGGGGGATGCGGTATCCGGTGGCGACATTATTGGGACCGTGAAGGAGTACCATATCGAACACAGGATCATGGTTCCCCACCACATTTCAGGAACCATACGGGAGATCCATAGCGGCGTGTTCACGGTTGAAGAACCCGTCTGCACGCTCGAGGGCGGTGTCCCGATAACGATGCTGCAGAAGTGGCCCGTCAGGAAAGGGAGGCCCTACCAAAAAAAGATGGACCCGCGCCTGCTCCTAATCACCGGGCAGAGAATTTTTGATACCATGTTCCCGGTGGCAAAAGGAGGAACCGCCATGATCCCCGGTGGTTTTGGAACAGGAAAGACGGTGGCAGAACAGACCCTTGCAAAATGGTCCGACACCCAGGTTGTAGTGTACATCGGCTGCGGGGAACGGGGAAATGAGATGACCGATGTGCTGACCGAATTTCCCGAGCTTGTGGATCCAAGAACAAAGATGCCCCTTATCCAGCGGACAATCCTGATCGCAAACACATCGAACATGCCCGTGGCAGCGAGGGAAGCCTCGATCTACACCGGGATCACGATGGCGGAGTACTACCGGGACATGGGATATGACGTTGCCCTGATGGCAGACTCCACATCAAGGTGGGGCGAGGCATTGAGGGAAGTCTCGGGCAGGCTGGAAGAGATGCCAGGCGAAGAAGGATACCCTGCGTACCTTGCGACACGGCTGGCCGCATTCTATGAGCGGGCCGGACGGGTGGTCTGTCTCGGTTCCGGCGGGGAACGCCTTGGCTCCATCACGATTATCGGTGCGGTATCGCCACCGGGCGGGGATTTCTCGGAACCCATTACCCAGAACACACTCAGGATTGCAGGAACCTTCTGGGCGCTTGATACCAGTCTTGCATACCGGCGGCATTTCCCGTCCGTGAACTGGATCAAGAGTTACTCGCTCTATCTGGAAAGCTTTCAGGACTGGTTTGTCCAGAGCGGATTTGTCGACTGGAAGGAGTTGCGGGACAGGACGATGTACCTTTTACAGAAAGAGGTTGAACTGCAGGAGATCGTGCAGCTTGTCGGTCCGGATGCACTGCCGGAGAGTGAGAAAGTGATACTGGAGATCACGAGGATGATACGGGAGGATTTCCTCCAGCAGAGCGCCTACCATGAGGTCGATTCCTTCTGCCCGCTCGAAAAGCAGTACTGGATGCTCAAGGTCATCCTTGCGTTCTATGACCGGGCGAGCGAAGCGATGAATCAGGGAATTGCGCTGAACAAGATCCTGAAGCTGCCGCTCAAGGTAGAGATCGGAAGGATGAAGGAACAGGTTGACATGAACCGGATCCAGGGCCTGATTTCCGAGATTGATAAATATATCGGTGCACTTGAGGTGGAGAGATGAAACCGGTCAGCCTCATGACAAAGGAATGCAGGACGGTCAGCTATGTATCAGGGCCGTTGATATTTGTCCAGTACGTAAAGGGGGTCTCATTCGGGGAGATCGCCCGGATTACCCTCCCTTCCGGGGAGGAGAGGACAGGGCAGGTCCTTGACGTGTCAAGGGATCTTGCTGTCGTTCAGGTCTTTGAGGGTACCAGCGGGATCGACAACAAGGAGACCCGGGTCCGGTTCACCGGAAAACCTCCTACGGTAGACGTTTCGATCGATATGCTCGGGAGGACCTTAAACGGTGTCGGAAAACCCCGTGACGGAGGCCCCGACATTATCCAGGAAGCAAGCCTGGATATCAACGGAATGCCGATCAACCCGTACGCGAGGGACAAACCCGCCGACTTCATCCAGACGGGCATGTCCACCATTGACGCGTTAAATACCCTTGTAAGGGGCCAGAAACTCCCGATATTCTCCGGCGCAGGTCTGCCCGCAAACAAACTTGCCGCCCAAATCGCCCGGCAGGCAAAGGTGCTTGGCGAAGGTGAGAACTTTGCGGTGGTCTTTGTCGCCATGGGGATTACATATAAAGAAGCATCGTTCTTCAGGAATGATTTCGAGCGGACCGGGGCCCTTGAACGCGTGGTATTTTTTATGAACCTTGCCGATGACCCGACCATTGAAAGGATTGCAACCCCGAGGTGCGCCCTCACGGTCGCAGAATACCTCGCGTTTACACATAACCTCCATGTCCTCGTGATCCTGACCGACATGATCAATTACTGCGAGGCGTTGCGGGAGATCTCCACAGCACGGGAGGAGGTCCCGGGAAGAAGGGGGTATCCGGGCTATATGTATACGGATCTCGCATCCATCTATGAGCGTGCCGGGAGGATTAAGGGAAAGACGGGATCGATCACCCAGATCCCTATCCTGACCATGCCGGACGATGATATCACCCACCCGGTACCGGATCTCACCGGTTACATCACCGAGGGACAGATCGTGCTTTCCCGGGACCTGTACCGGAGGGGTGCGGACCCGCCGATAGACGTCCTGCCCTGCCTCTCGCGGCTGATGAACCTTGGCATCGGGCCTGGAAAAACCCGCGAGGATCACCGGAACGTTGCCGACCAGCTCTACGCTTCCTATGCGTACGGCAGAGACCTGCGGCGGCTCGTGGCGATTGTCGGTGAAGAAGCACTGACAGAGCTGGACAAGAAATACCTGAAATTTGCAGACGAGTTCGAGAAGAAGTTCATCACGCAGGCAGACGAGAACCGGAGCCTTGAAAGGACACTGGAGATCGGCTGGGATCTCATGTCGATGCTTCCGGAAGAAGAACTGAAACGGATAAAACTGGACTTTATCAGGAAGTATCACCCGGCATACCGCAAGGGATGAGCCATGGAGCAGGTAAACCCGACAAGGATGGAACTCATCAAGAAAAACGCCCAGATCAAGCTCGCCGAGCAGGGCAGGAACCTTCTGCGGGAGAAGATGGATGCGCTCGTGCAGGAGTTCTTCCTCATCATGGAGTCGGTCTCCAAGTCGCGGGAGGAACTGGAGATCGTTGCCAGCTCAGCACAGCGCTCGCTTTTAACCGCTCTTGCCGTTGACGATTCTGTCACCCTAAAGTCTGCTTCCTTTGCCACACGGAAAGGCCTGTTCATCGATATCACGGGAAAAAATATCATGGGTGTCCCGGTCCCGGTACTTCAGAAAAAGAGGGTGGCAAAGAGCGTGCTGGAGAGGGGTTACAGTATTCTGGGAGTAAGCGGGAGGATCGATGAGGTGGCGGAGAAGTTCGAGATCGAACTGGACCTGATCATCGGGCTTGCTGAGACAGAGACCTCGCTTCGAAGGCTTGGGGGCGAGATCCAGATGACGCGGAGGAGGGTGAATGCGCTGGAGCAGGTGCTTATCCCGGATTTAAGAAAACAGGCAAAATATATCGAAAATACCATTGACGAACGGGAACGGGAAGACCTGTTCCGGTTAAAAAAAGTGAAAAAGATTATCGAACGCAGGAAAAAGGCAGCCCAGAGAGCTCCTGCCGACCGGCAATAAAAAGTCCCTGTTATCATAAAAAATCAACAATGAGATGAACGGATGGGGGTGGATGCCATACGTGTGACGGCCGAATGATGAAGACCCGCGCACTCTGAAGCAGCCGGTCGCAGCGATTAAGTGATCCGATAACCATCTTTTTATCCCGTTTATTGCAATAATAACAAACGATGACCCCGGTGCTTGTTCATGCGTTCAATGGCATAAGCCAGGCAGCCCCCGTTTTTCTTTTGCTTCCCGGCATTTCTTTTCTCGATCATTTCAGGAACCTGTGTTCTACCGGCAACCGTATTGCAGGATTGGAAGCGGCACTTGACGTCCGGGGTCTTATCCGCCTGTTAACCCACTATGACCCTGATATCCGGTATAAAGCGGCGGAAGCGTTGGGAGAGATCGGGGATCCGGGTGCGGTGGAACCTCTTGCGAGGCTTTTGAACGGGGAAGAACTGAGCGGGATACGGTGGAAGGCAGCTGAAGCGCTCGGAAAGATTGGAAAACCTTCGGTGGAACCGCTCATTGCAGCGCTCCGGCATCCGGATGACGATGTACGGTGGAAGGCAGCCATCACTCTGGGAGAAATTGGCGATCCGCGGGCAATTGATCCACTCATAAGGCTGCTGTCAGATGAAGACCGGTTCGTCAAAGGCCGCGCTGCCCTGGCACTTGGTATGATTGGAAAGCCTGCCCTCGAACCGCTGATCTCTGCTTTGTGCAAGGGTGACGGTAATATGCGCTGGGGGGCAGCAATCGCGCTGGGAAAGGTACAGGATCCGGCGTCGGTTAAACCGCTAATCAGGGCACTTGCGGACAAATATGACAATGTGAGGGCAGAAGCAGCAGCCTCACTGGCCGCAATCGGGACTCCTGCAATTGCCCCCCTGATCCATTTCTTGAAATATTCAGAAAAGCCTGTTCGCCTTGAAGTGATGAATGCGCTGGGAGAGCTTCATGCAAGTGATGCTATTGAACCGCTGGTACAGATGCTGGAAAAAGCAGACGAGCAGGAAAGGTATGCCATCGCATCCATACTCGACGCAATACTTACCCCCTCATGCGAACAACTGGCAAAACGGTTGTGGAACGGCGATGATCAGGCAGAAAATACCCCCCACAAAGGACCGGACCAAGACGGGATAAACGGGGGGGAAAAGTTGGGATGACGGCAACCGGCGAACCGCTTAACCAGTTGATTGCAGCGCTGCATGATCCCTCGATAGATGTCAGGCACAGTTCCATTTTGCAACTGGCAGCGTATGGTGAATCTGCTGTCATGCCCCTGATCAGGGCGCTCAGAGATGCACAGGGCTCTGATGAGCGGTGGTATGTTGCGACCACACTGGCACGGATCGGGCAACCTGCAGTACACCCGCTTATTGCAGCAATGAAAAAAAATTCCGACCCGGAATTTCGAAAATATGTTGCAGCGGCGCTGGGTACCATCGGGGCCCCTGCCGTTGAACCACTTATCGATGCGCTCGCAGATGATGACCGGGAACTGCGCGGGTTTATCTCTCTTGCTCTCTGCAGGATTGGAAAACCTGCAATCGGACCTCTCACCCGCTGCCTTGAAGAGGGTAGCGGGATCATTAAAACCTGTGCTGGTCTGACCCTCTGGCAGATGGGAGAAGAGGGTATTGGAATTATGGTCAGCCAGGCAGCCCGTGAAGGGAATACCAAAAAGGGCACATGAAACTGTTGAAAACACCAGATTTTTTGTTGCTGCAATCAGAAACGAACAGATAAATCTCACCATGCCTACCATTCCGGTATGTTGCAGCTCTCTTCCCGGATGCAGGAGTACGAAAAAACCCTGCAGGCGGCACTTGATGCTGCAATGATTATTGCGTGTCAGGCGCGGTCCCGCGGGATGGATCCCTCGACAGAAGTTGAGATCCCGGTTGCAAACGACCTTGCCGATCGCGTTGAGGCTCTTCTTGGCATCCGGGGTGTTGCCGTCCGTATCCGTGAGCTGGAACAGCAGATGTCAAGAGAGGAGGTTGCGCTCAGGATCGGCGATGATTTTGTGCAGCGGAGATTCGGGGAGACAAGCCGCGAACAGATCCTCGACCATTCCATCCGCACCGCCATGGCACTGTTGACTGAAGGCGTAGTTGCAGCGCCAACCGAAGGGATCGCAAAGATAGGCATCGGGGTGAATGATGACGGCACCGAGTACCTGAAGATCTATTATGCAGGGCCGATCAGGAGTGCCGGGGGAACGGCGCAGGCTCTCTCGGTACTTGTGGGGGATTATGTTCGCCATGCACTGGGCATCAACCGGTATATGCCCCGGCAGGAAGAGATCGAGCGCTATATCGAGGAGATACGTCAGTACAACAACATAATGAACCTACAGTACCTGCCCAGTGAACAGGAGATCCGGCTTATCGTTAAAAACTGCCCGGTCTGTATTGATGGCGAAGCAACAGAGCAGGAGGAGGTTTCAGGACACCGGAACCTTGAACGGGTGGAAACAAACACTGTCCGTGGAGGGATGGCGCTTGTGCTTGCGGAAGGTATCGCGGGAAAAGCACGCAAGCTTAAAAGTAAAGTCGAACAGATGCAAATGGAGGGGTGGGACTGGCTTGACAAGATTGTAAAAGACAATACAGACGAAGGCACGGTCAACATCAAACCTCTCGACAAGTATCTCCGCGATCTCATTGGCGGCCGGCCGGTCTTTTCCTATCCCATGCGCAAAGGAGGGTTCCGGCTCCGTTACGGGAGGTCACGGAACACAGGATTTGCCGCTGCAGGACTTAACCCTGCCACCCTGCATATCCTTGGCGATTTTCTGGCTGTCGGCACCCAGATGAAGACCGAACGCCCCGGCAAGGCATGCGGCGTAGTGCCCGTAGATACGATAGAGGGTCCAACCGTGATATTGAAAAGCGGGGAAGTGCTACGTATCGACGATACAGCAACCGCCCTCCGGCTTGCCGATCAGGTTGACAGGATCCTCGATGTCGGGGAGATCCTGATCTCGTTTGGGGATTTTTTAGAGAACAACCACCCCCTTATGCCATCGGTATATTGCGAAGAGTGGTGGATGCTTGAGGGAGGAAAACGGCACCCGAAGGATGAAGAAGAGGCGATTGCATTCGCCCAAAACGGGGCTCCTCTCCACCCTGATTATACATGGATCTGGGATGACCTTACCTGCGATCAGATCCGCTCGCTGTCCGATGCTGTCTCTGCAGCAGGAATACTCCGGGACGGATACCTGGCACTACCCAATAAGCCCGGAATAAAATCCCTTCTCGAAGAGATCCTCCTCCCTCATACAATACAAGGTGGACAATTGGTGGTGAAGGAGTACCGGGCTTTCATCGCCTGCCTCGGGCTTGGTGATGACCTTAAGAAAAAAACTGCGGGTGGGGATTTGACACAGGCAAACTCACTCGCGCTCGTCTCAGATCTGAGCGGGTTTACGTTGCGGTCGCGGGCAGGAACCCGGATTGGCGGGCGCATGGGCCGGCCGGGGAAATCAAAACCCCGAAAGATGAATCCCCCCCCGCACGTGCTCTTCCCACTTGGCGAATCCGGCGGCTCCCGGCGTTCATTCCAGGAAGCTTCGAACCATGCCCCTCAAACAGACACAAGCTTTGTGGGCATTGATTTCCAGAAAGAGGGGGGAATAATCGAGATTGATGTAGGCAGGCGCCGTTGTACCGGATGCGGGGAGATTACCTTCCTGAACCGGTGTCCTGCATGTAGTGTGCACACCCGGCCTGTATTCACCTGCCAGAAATGCGGCCGCGAGACTGATATGGACCGGTGCCCGGGATGCAATGTCCCGACTTCATGTACCCAGAGAATCAGTATCAATGTCAAGGGGGAGTATGCAAAAACAATGGAGCGCCTTGGACTGAAACCCGACAGTATTGCACTCGTAAAAGGGGTCAAAGGGGTGATATCGCGTGAAAAGACGGTCGAGGCAATGGAAAAGGGGGTGCTTCGGGCAAAGCAGGATATTTTTGTTTTCAAGGATGGTACGACCCGGTTTGACATGATCGACCTCCCGGTCACTCATATCCGTCCGGATGAAGTCGGGGTTAGTGTTGAAAAGTTCCGGGAACTCGGGTATCTCCCGGATATCAACGGGTACGACCTCCAGAACGGGGCACAGGTTCTCGAACTTCACCCGCAGGACATCCTTGTCTCTGAATCATGCGCTGATTATATGATCAGAGTTGCCGGGTTCATTGACGATCTGCTGACAAGCTGTTATCAGCTCCCGCCGTTTTATAATGTAAAAACCAGAAAAGATCTCATCGGACACCTTGTTATCGGTCTTGCCCCGCACACAAGCGCAGGCGTTCTTGCACGGATCATCGGGGTTACCCGGGCGAATGTCGGCTATGCTCATCCTTTCTTCCATGCGGCAAAGCGACGGAACTGTTTCTTTGGAGACACGGAGATCGAAATATTTGATCAGTCCCTCTGGAAAAAAACAACCATCCGTAAATTTGTTCTTGAAAATTTTGATGTCAGCAAACCCGGGATCGATCGGCTTGGTACCTATTATTCAGATCCGGCGCAGGCATGGTACACCCGCACAGTGGATACAGGGGGGTCGATGCATATCCGCCGCATCACCTCCGTCTCGATCCACCGCGCTCCGGCTGCACTTATAAGGTTTATAACCTCGAGAGGCAGGGAGCTTGTTGTCACTCCCGACCATGCAATGCTGGTGTGGGATATAAATTACCTCCGCAAGGTCCGCGCGGTCGAGATCCGGGCGGGCGATCCCGTTCCGGTGTACGAGGGCTCAAACCTGATCACCGATAAGATCAGGACCATGGAAACCGTTCCTTCCCCGGAAGAGCGGGTTTACTGTATCACGGTTGCCGATGATCATACTCTTGTGGCAAACGGGATCTTCACCGGACAGTGTGACGGTGATGAGGACTGTATAATGCTCCTCCTTGACGGTCTTATCAACTTCTCCCGGTCATTCCTGCCGGAAACCCGGGGCGGAACCATGGACGCCCCGCTTGTACTCACAAGCAGGATCGATCCGGCTGAAATTGATAAGGAAAGCCTCAATGTTGATGTATGCTCACGATACCCGCTCGATCTCTATAACGCGGCACTCAGGTATGCAAAACCAAAGGAAATTGAATCCCTCATAGACCGGGTTGAACACCGGATTGGAACCCCCCGCCAGCTGGAAGGCTTCTCTT
Source organism: Methanoregula sp. (assembly GCA_026625165.1). Taxonomy (NCBI): domain Archaea; kingdom Methanobacteriati; phylum Methanobacteriota; class Methanomicrobia; order Methanomicrobiales; family Methanoregulaceae; genus Methanoregula; species Methanoregula sp. Next base: position 160,008 of record CP112999.1, read on the forward strand.
TTACCCACGACACATCTGACATCTCATCGGGGCCGCTTGAGTCAACGTATACAAAGCTCAAGACGATGATGGAAAAACTGGAGGCTGAGCTTGCCCTCGCAGAACGGATCCGGGCTGTCGATGCTGACGATGTAGCAGAACGCGTTCTTACCACGCACTTCATACCAGATCTTATGGGCAACCTTTCTGCGTTTTCCAAGCAGAAGTTCCGGTGCACCAAATGTAATACGACGTTCCGCAGGATGCCGCTCTCCGGCAAATGCATACGGTTCCGGGGCAAGGGAATATGTAACGGCAACATCGTGCCCACTGTCCATGAAGGATCGGTAAAAAAGTATCTGGAGATGTCAAAGGTTCTCTGCTTGAAATACCATGTTTCCGAATATACCCGCCAGCGGGTTGACGTGCTTGACCTTGCGATCACCTCCACGTTCGGTCTGGAAAAACAACACCAGCTCGGGCTTGCAGATTTCATGTGACTAAAACCTGCTTTCGTAAAAATTATGATAAAAATTTTGGGTATAGTCCTTATTAAACCACTAAAATAAAATTTGAGTTCAGATGTAAAAATTAGCTGAAAAATTAGAAATTAAATAGTTAGAAAAAAAGTGAGATAATTTAAGACGTGGTTTATCCTGGCTCAAACAGGATTTTATCCATCTATCGCAATATAGGGGGTCGCCACAACGGCGGGGGCGAGCCGACGGCGAAGCCCCCGGGAGTGTCTGAATGAATTACTTTTCCAATTGTTACAGGAAAAATTGGTGGTTAGAATGGTTCTATACCCAAATTTTTTAATCTGCTATCTCCCTAATCCCATACCTGTTTTACAAGTACCCCAAAGCAAGAATAGCAAGATACGGCTGGCTGCAGGAGACTCAAGGATCAGTCCGGAATTTTCGGATTATGGGTTAAAAAAACTCAAAGCCTTTTACGATCCTGCACCAAATCTATTCTGAGCGAGGGTATCTAAGTGGCCAACAGAGGCGGACTCAAGATCCGTTCCCGAAGGGGTTCGCGGGTTCAACTCCCTCCCCTCGCATCGTTTTTGGTGATTTCGATCATCAATTTCTATCCTGATTTTCATTCTTTTTTGGAAATCACAGGAATTTTAATTAACCGGCTGACGGATAACCGGTTTTTACATCCCGAAAAAATTATATTTTATCGCACGAACAAGAATATTCACTCAAGAGACGTTAATGATGTAATTATTAAGGGGAGATGGTGTACTGTCCGAATTTAATGAAGAGAAGAATGAAACCGGGGAAATTGTTCGGGTCAGGTTGCCCCGAAAGGGAAACCGCGAGATGTTCGGTTGTGCCGAACTGATGATGGGCGCAAATCACATACGCGTGCGGGGTTTTGACGGGATCACCCGTTTAGGGCGGATCAAAGGGAAGATAAAGAAAAAGGTCTGGATCCGCGAAGGTGACATCCTGATTGTCATCCCGTGGAACTTCCAGGACGAAAAATGTGATATTATTTACCGGTATACCGGGCCTCAGGTCGAATGGCTCCGCAGAAATCATTATCTGTAAGCTTTTTTTAAAGAAATAAAAATGAGAAAATCTTTCAATTACAGGCCTTTGACCATAATGTCATATTTTTTAATGATAAGTGTGTCAGATGTGGGTAATTGATATGTATTGGGAGCAGTCTCAACCCAATTAAGGGAAATTGTAATATAATTTCGCCATGCATCAGAAAAATCGTTGGCAGGATCAGGTGTATAGGTGACAATAATGGGGTTGGAAGGAGCTGAAACTTCGGTATAGTTCGTCATATCCTGTTGCAGTTGCATCTGAACAGTCCCTACACCCGTTCTTGACAGAATATCCGTTGAATTAATTCCAATCAGGTATATAACCGTGGTCGTTTTTGAGGTGATTGGATCGGTATCACTAAACCAACGCGGTTCTGCAAGCATAACCGAACCCGGCTGATATATTGGCCGTGTTATTACAGCGCCGTTTTCAATTGCGATTACCTGCTGGGCACTTACAGATTCATACTGGAGTTGTCCCGGGTTAAATACAGCAATAGGACCATTGAGATCCGAAATAATAAAGGAAGGTGTAGGATTTGCCGTTGTATTATATACAGTGAGCATTCCCCCGCCGATCTTAAGCGACGTTTCTTTGTAGGGGACACTCTTGTAAGTGAGACTTTTTATATCGTTTTGTATTACGATCATATTTTTTTCCATGATCCGCGTATCAGCATTTACCTGCTGCTCCAGGAGAAGAGGATAACCATAGAGTGTAACCAGCCCAATACCGACAATGATGAGAGTGAAAATTAACATAAAGCCGATTGATTCAGATATACCCTGCTCATCTCTCTCCCGAATCTTATGCATAACCATCAGAAACCTCCGGAATCATAACTGATTTTGTTTATCCCCCTGCCTGTGGTGTTTCCCATCACACCGCGAGTCGCCCCGATACCGGCAAGCGATACTTTGCTCGAAATAAATCCCCTCGAGACCGTTACGTCCTGGTTGGTGGGTGTTGCACCCTGCCCTATCTCAACAAAATAGTCCTTGCCTGCCACATCATCTGGGATATCAAATATCGTGGAAATTGTCCCATTATACGGCGAAGTGACATACACATCGACAATACGCGTGCTGATTCCGTTGCCGATATCAGTAAATGCTGAAGAACTTACCTGATCAGCCGGACCCTCCATGATATTGGTATTTACCATCAGCATCATCACGGCCATAAGAAACACGAGGACGCCGCTGATCATAACATATTCGATAAGGTTTGCAACCCCCGCGTCATTTGTTCGTTCAGTTATTTGTTGTTTCATTGTATGCGGTCACTCCATTGTTATAATGGATATCTATGATTTTTGTATAGGTCAATCCAGGGGGTGCATCGGTTACCCTGAATGAAACGACTGCATTCTTCCTGGCCATTGCAATTGAGGAAATATCCTTCCGGACATTATCGAGATCAGCAGGAACGGAAATTCCGGAAGACTGGAGCACCACGCTTCGCACATTCATGATATCATTTTTTGGAAATTCCAGGACTCCTTCTGCAGTTGTCTGGCCCACGACCGTTGACTGGTTGATCACAATTCCTAAAAAGAACAGGGAGAAGCTTACCATGAATCCCATGAGCACGATCCATTGAGCATCATCATTCAGTCGCGCCATACAAGCACCTCCATGAGAACCGCCTGGACCCGGTTATCAATCGGGAGCGGCCCCCCCCCACCATTCATCTTCACCCATTCCGTCACTCTTACCGCATGTTCCCCTCCGGTGGGTTTGCGTGATTCGGTAAAGTGATACAGATTAACTGAATTTGTCAGGGTGTCCCGGTAATAGACGTCAGCGCTGAACTGAAGATGATCATTAGTCCCTCCACCCGTTGTATTGCAGAATGAAAGAAAAGTCTCCTTAAACCTGTCCCTTTCGTTATTTTTTATCATAGTCTGGAGTGCGCTTTCAGAAGATGCTGCAGACGTGTTCGGAGTGTTCATCATATGCAATCCATCACTTCCCAGCTGCTCCAGCTGCATATCACTGATATGGGTGTCTCCCGGAGTATATACGGATGTGGTGCCGACAACGATAAATGCGGTCAGGAGCATGATAAGTCCGGCAGCAACCCCTTCAATGGTATAGAGCTGCCCATCATGGTTTACCATACTGCCACCTCCAGAACCCCCTCAATTAATTTTGGCTGGGTCACCCTGTTCGGGCTGTAATCATACTGGTAAGGCAAGGTGAAGCTGTTGTTGAAGAAGTTATCCTGCTGGTTTAAGGTAAATGTGTAATTTATATACAAATTTGTATTGTCGGTTGCCATGCCATAGAAGAATCCTGCCGGGAATATGACTGATACGTTTTCAACTATGGTAGCGGGTAGCGTTGTGGTGGCACTTCCCCCATCAATATACGGGTCGTCAAATGTTCGTACCTGGACAAGTGGTTGCGCAGGGTTCTGCCGGTAAATTTTGATGTTTGTCAGGTTAATTGAATTGGTGTCGGCCCAGAACACCGGGGCTTTGCTCAGATTGGTAACGTTTATCATAATCTGGTCCTGGAGGGGATTAATCTGGTACGCCGGGTTTCTTTCATCCCAGATCATGTGAGTGCAGTTGATCTGAAGCGAAAAAATATGAGTGGTAACATTTGCTGATGGTCCGGAATTTCTGTAATTGGGCGCCTGGATCGTCGCATTGCTGGGATATTTCAGCTTCACGAGGCGCCGGATATACCCATACCCGTCAGGTTTTATATCCCCGACAGAGTTGTTCATCAATCCATCGAATGTTGTGAGGGATATATTAAACCGGTACGGGCGATCACCAAAGATCACCCGGTGCTGATAGTCATCAGGATAGGAAAATGATGTACTGCAGAAAAACCGTTCCACTTTGCTGAATTTTAGGATATTCGGAGTTTCTTTTGAGATCGTGAGCCCGAACCGTTCGATCTCATCTTTCTGGAGATCGTCCTTGATCTCCCACGGTGGATTTGCAGGCATTCCGGAATCTTCGATAAGGATGACGCCGGTCCGGTATGCCACTGCATCATAATCTATTGACCGTGACTGCAGGCCGATGAGGAGCCCCGGGATCATGGTCGCCACCCAGATTATTGCGATCATGAAGAGGGTCATTCCCGCAAGAAAATCAATAGAGAGGTTTCCCCCGTCATCAGGCATATTACGGAATCAACGCCCCTGTTTTTGCATCAAATAAAAAGATTTGCCGGTTCTCCAGACGGTTCACCGTAACAGTGTATACCCCATTACCGAGTTCCAGGAGTTGGACCTGATCCTTTTGCACGGGGGTTGACCCAAAGAGAATTCCTGAATTTTTTCTGACAAGATCCGTTGGCGAAAAAAATGTGCCGTTTCTGATCTCCTGCTCCGGAAATCCTCCCTGCCAGGGGACCGATTGCCATCCCGAAACATCATAGTACATGAGGGCGCTCTGGTTATCGTACCGGATCCCAAACACCCATTTGGTTGCCTTTCCATCGGTATCGATATTAGTTCCCCGGATGTAATGGGTCGTAACATTGGACGAAACCCCCTTGGTCTCGACAAGGTATGATGGGATCTGGTCAATAACGTCTTCAAAAGCGAACGGCTGGGGCTGACCAGCGTCTGGCAGGTAAATGAGCCCGACGTCTGATATTTTGATATTTTGTGCATTCACCTGGGGAGTAATGTCTGAGCTTGTTCCCGCCAGGTAGATGACAGAGGCAAACCAGACAATGACGAGTGCCAGAAGGAAGAGGACGATATCATTCCTGCGCATTTTTTCCCCTAAAGGTGAATGGGTGGGGAATGAGATATAAATATTGGTACGTCTTCGGGAACCGGATTATTTTATTTTCGGGATAAGAAGAACCTGTCATAATGTGGTAAACCTTGATTTTGCCATGTTTTTAAAAATAAACATGGACAAATTTGATGCCGGTGTATGCTATCTATCGGTAATCTCCCGAACCGGCCGATCTGAAAAATTTTAAATCTCTTAATGTAACGCTGAAAAAAAAATAAGCAATGTGTGTTTATGGTACAATTTTTGTTATCGGTATCTCGAGGATATCTTCCGCACCGCATTCCTTGAGCTTGGGGATAAGATGATTGACCGCGCTCTTTGGGACTACCGTCTGGACACTGTAAAAATCAATCCCGTGCAGACGGCTCACGGTCGGGGTTTTCATTGCAGGAAGTGCAGCAACGATCCTATCCATCGATTTTGAAGGGACGTTCATGGTAAGCAATACTTTGTGGCGTGCTTCGATAACCCCGGACAACAGTGTTATGATCTCTTCTATCTCTTTGCGTTTCTGCGTATCTGCCCAGCTTGTTTTATTTGCGATGATGACCGTATAGGACTCCATGATCTGCCCGATAATCTTAAGGCCGTTTTTACGCAGGGTGGCACCGGTTTCGGTGAGGTCGACAACCACATCCATGAGGTCGGGGACCTTTGCTTCTGATGCACCAAATGAATGGAAGAGCTGAACCGGGATATTCAGGGATAAAAAAAAATTTTTCGTAAGTTCCGGGTATTCTGTAGTTACCCTGCTGCCCGGGCGGATCTGGGAAACGGTCTCAATCGGTTCATCGTGATGGACTGCAACGACAATCCGGACGTTTCCCTCCCCGGTCTTGCTGTATGAGAGTTTTGCTACTTCCACGACATCGGATCCGGTCTCCTTGACCCAGTCCAGACCGGAGATGCCAATATCAAAATACCCTTTGTCTACATATGTCGGGATTTCCTGCGGGCGCAGGATCTTTACCTTACCAATCCGGGTATCATCGATGCGCGGGTTGTAATCCCGGTCAGTCCGCTTGACTTCGAGATCTGCCTCCCTGAAGAGCTGCAGGGTCTGCGCTTCGAGGCTCCCCTTTGGTAGTGCGATGGTAATCATACAAATAAACATCGGACGCTGGACAAAAAAGGATGATGGCTGACTTTCACTCAAAGGTGTGCACTACAAGACCACTCATGAGTTTAGGCTCAAACCATGTGGATTTCGGTGGCATAATCCCGTGAGCATCAGCTATGGCGAGTACTGTATCGACTTTTACCGGCTGCATCACAAACGCAGTCATATACTCCCCGCAGTCTACCATCTGTTCGATGTCCCGTATAGGGCGTGCACCTCCGAGATACTGGAGACGGGAATCTCCGCGGGGATCGGTGATGCCCAACATATCTTTGAGCACATACTTCTGGAGCACCACGACATCAAGGGATTCAAGAGCAGGTGCCGTTGGGGAAATATTCCGCACACATTCGTACCACTGCCCTTTCAGGTATATGTGCATGACATGGAATTTGTCCGTATCTTTTGTCCTGGGTTGAATATTGTATCCCAGATCGTCCACATTTTCATACGGTTGTATGTCGAAAAATTCTGCAAGGCCTGCAAGGAATGATTGCGGGGTGAAGGATCCAAGATCGGTGAGCAGCCTGCTATACCCGTGAATCCTTACCCTGTCATGGGCAAAGAGCACCCCCATGAAACGGTTGATCTCCGCATCTTTGTCTGCATTCGGGTTCCGGTCTGCGACATTGACAGCGGATTTTGCACGGTGGTGGCCATCAGCGATATAGAGGTCAGGCACACGTGCAAAGAGCATTTCGAGATTGTTGAGTGATGAAGGGTCTGAAATCCGGTACATCTGGTGGATTGCGCCATTGTATGTGCGCAACTCAGCTTCCGGGACTCTTCCATCAGATACAAGAGAGTCAATAAACGAGAAGACCCCCCCGGTATCACGGTACAGGAGAACGACAGGACCGTTGTGAGTCCGGGTCACCTCAATATGACGCGTCCGGTCTTCCTCCTTGTCATATCTGGTCTGCTCATGCCGCCGGATATGATTGGTGCGGTAATCGTCAACATCAAGGCAGCAGCAAAGCCCAAGGAATGTTTCGTTCGCATTTCTCACCCGGTAGAGATACATCCCGGGGGCCGTATCCTTCTGCATACTGCCGTCTTTGAGATACCCAAGGAAATTGTCCCGTGCACGCTTGTACACCCTGTCGTCATAAGGCGGGATACCCGGAAGCTCGGCATCAGAACGGCTGACCCGCAGAAAACTCTGCGGGTCCTTTTCAATAATCGCCCGCGCCTCATCCACCGTTACGACATCGTACGGCACCGCTGCAATAGCGGGGGCAGCACTCCGTTCGGGACGCACCCCGGCAAAACGATAAATCCTGACCATGAAAAACGACCAAGCCCCGTAGGATATGTATGTGTTCTGATATTTGGGTGCGGACACTTATTATTCTCATCTCTAATGGGGGGCAGGATGGCCTGCGGGCATCCCGATTGGCGCAAACCATATCTGTTCGTCCATACCATGAAAAGCTGCCATTTTAGTGCACAGGAAATTACCGCATGATCCGCTCCAGTGATATTGCAACCCACCAACCGGCGCAGATACGCAGGGCGACTCCCGTCGACATACCTTCGATTGTTGCGGTTGAAAATGAGCTCTTCATCGACCCGTGGGAACAGGCAATTTTTTTGGAAGCGCTGACATATTACCCAAGCACCTATTTTGTGGCGGTATGTGATGGGCGCGTAGTGGGTTTTGTGGTTGGCGGCCTTGAGGATACCGGGGAAAATATTTACGGGCACCTCTGCAACCTCGGTGTGACAGCCTCATACCAGCACCGCGGTATTGGCCGGCTGCTGGTCAGCCGCCTTGAGCACCAGTACGCGCTGGAGCTGGCAGGCGGCGTCCAGCTCGAAGTGCGGGCGTCAAACACCCGTGCACAGCGGTTTTACCGCAACCTCGGGTACCGTAAAGTGCTACGGCTCGCGTATTATTACTCCAACGGGGAGGATGCTGTAGTAATGATGAAGTGGTTCCGGTTTTAGCCGCGCCCGAGCTGCTGGTGAGCCCGTGCAAGGTGCTGTGCTGCAAGTGCGCCCAGCAGTGACAGTTCACCTGCAAGAACCCCTGAGGCAATTATTTCCGCAAGTTTCTTTGCATTGGTGCCCGGTGGTGTTCCACCACCGGCAACACCGAGAAGGTTAAGGCACTCCTGCTGTGTGGTGATACCGGTGCCCCCCCCAACTGTCCCGACTGGGAGCGAGGGCAGGGTAACTGAAACATAGACGCCGGTCGGTATCGGGTCCACGGTCGTCAGGCAGGTGCTGCCATCGATGGAGTGTGCTGCATCCTGCCCGCAGGCGATGAACATTGCGGCAACAACGTTTGCGGCATGGGCGTTGAACCCCATCGCACCCGCGCGGGCAGATCCGACCAGGTTTTTCCGGTAGTTTACTTCAAAGAGAGTGGCTGCATCCGTCTTAAAGACCTGCGAGATCAGGTCTTGAGAGAGCGCGACACCGGCCACAACGCTCCTGCCCCGGCCCATAATCCCGTTAATTGCCGCGGGTTTTTTATCAGTGCACATGTTGCCGGACAGCGCGACAAGTCGGGCGCCGGTACCCTGCATAATCAGATCCGCAATTTTTGCACTTGCGATCGTCACCATGTTCATACCCATCGCATCCTTGGTATCAAAATTGAACCGGAAAAAAACGCTTGTACCTGCGACAAACGGCACAATATCGATGAGTTTTCCATGAGATGTAGTGCTCTCTGCGGCAGTGCGGAGCTCCGTTGTGTGCCCAAGTACCCAGTCCACCACCTGTTTTGCATGTGAAATGCTCCGGGCGGAAAAGACCGGTGCCCGGGTCATACCATCATGGAGGATGCGCACGTCCGCTCCTCCCGCTTTTGTGATCGCCGTACACCCCCGGTTGACGGATGCGACAAGAGCTCCTTCGGTTGTTGCCAGAGGAAGATAGTGATTTCCATGGGCGTATTCCCCGTTTACCAGAAGCGGTCCCGCGATTCCGACCGGTACCTGTACCGTGCCGATCATATTCTCGCAATTCCTTTTTACGACACGGTCGACATCGATGGAAAATATGCCCAGATTGTCCAGTTTTGTCCCGGTCTCAAGTTCGATAAATTCCCGTCTGATACGGATAGCATCTACAGCAGGGATCTCTTTCTCAAGCTCGTAGAGTTTTACTGACCCCTCTTTAAGCCGAGTCAGGATCGCAGTTTCACTGTCATTGTTCAATGCAGCATCGCCATCTTTTTTGGTCGGACGGCGCCCGGCATCATCAGCCATGAATAATGGTAGCACGTATAGCTACATGATGGTTGGTGATCAGGGGAAGGCCGGACAATGGTGCCTGCGGGTACCTGCCAAAAAAGGCGAAGAGCTGCGGCAGGCGCTCATACAGGAAGACGCGCTCGACAGGATGTTCAGACCCCGGCGGGATGGAGGTGATCTCCTAATCCCTCTTATTAAATGGCGTGAGGGCGCGGAGCGATGCGCGTTTGACCAGAATCCGGAACGTCCGGAATTATTGCGGCATGAAATGTTAGGGGGGATAGCGGTGATGCAGGAGCGCGATGTGGACGGAGCACACACAATCCTTGCCTCCCGCCCGTCCCTGCACACGGTCCTGTATGCGACCAGCGAAGTAGGAGGGGAGTACCGCACCCGCAGTTTTGAAGTGCTAGCAGGCACCCCCACAACACGGACAGAATACATTGAGTTCGGGCACCGGTTCACCATCGATCTCTCCGCCGCTTACTTTTCTGCACGTCTCGCAACCGAACGCCGGCGCATCGTCTCCCTTTTAACCCACGGGGAATCTGTGCTCGACATGTTCGCCGGTGTTGGGCCATTTGCGATCGCCCTCGCCGACCAGGCAGAACTTGTAGTTGCCGCGGATATCAACCCACAGGCAGTTGCCCTGATGCTTGAAAATATCGTGCAGAACCACACACGCGCTGTACTTCCGGTCCTTGCTGATGTCCGGTGCCTGCCGGAAATCATCCCTTGGCAGTTCGACCGGATCATCATGAACCTCCCTATCAGCGGTGCTGAGTTCCTGCCCATTGCCTTCAGGATGATCCGTGACGGGGGAATAATCCACTTCTATGCGCTTGTGTCACGTGAAAACGAGCACACGGAACTCATTTCGGCTTTGGGCGGAACAGTTATGAGTGAACGGGTTGTCCGTTCGTATTCACCAGGTCAGTGGCACGCGGCGTATGATATCAAAAGAAAAGAGTGAATGGGGTTATTCCACAGGGACAAACTTTGTGCCATAATGGATAACGCCGCTCTCTCCGTCGGTCATGATCCGGCGGAACGCCCTTTTCACCCGCATCCCGATCTTTACTTCATCGGGCCGGCACACCACCTGTGCAGTCATCCGCGGCCCTTCATCGAGCTGTACAATTGCGAGTACATAAGGCGTGAGCTGCTCGAACTGCTCGCTTGCGGTATGTATGATGGTGTACGTGACAACGGTGCCGGTACCGGCAAATTTGTAATCAGCGATTTTTCCGGTCCTGCGGCATTCCGGGCAGAACGACCGTGGCGGGAAGAAATGACGCCCGCAGGTCTCACATCTCGTGCCAAGCATGTTGTACCGCTGGGGGATCTTTCTCCAGAAACGTGCAACCGACATCTCATACCCTCCCGAGAATGTGTACTGCAACGGTTGCGCCCGTTCCACCGACATTGTGTGTCATCCCAATCTTTGCGCCGTCGATCTGTCGTTTGCCGGCGTCGCCCTTCAGCTGCTGGACAACTTCGAATACCTGCTTGATGCCCGTCGCACCGACCGGATGCCCGCAGGCTTTGAGCCCCCCGCTTGTGTTCACCGGGATCTTCCCGTCGAGTGCTGTTTGGCCATCTGCGGTGAATTTACCTGCCTCCCCTTTCCTGCAGAACCCGAGGTCTTCGATCGCGCAGATCTCAGCGATAGAGAAGCAGTCGTGCACCTCGACAAGGTCTATATCCTTATGCGAGAGCTTCGCCATCTTAAACGCCCGCTGACCTGCGGAAATACTCGCGTCCAGCGTGGAGATATCGCGCCGGTCATGAAGTGTGATCGTATCGCTTGCCTGTGCGCTTGCAAGCACTTTGATCGGGGCGTCAGTAAATTCACGGGCACGTTCGAGTGGTGCGACTATCACGGCGGCAGCTCCGTCTGTTATCGGGGAACAGTCAAACAGGCGCAGCGGTTCAGCAACCATCGTGGATTTCAGGACGGTATCGATCGTGATCTCCTGCTGGAACTGGGCAATCGGATTGCGCGCCCCGTTGTAATGGTTCTTTACCGCAACCATTGCAAGCTGTTCGCGGGTGAGCGGGTATCGGTGCATATAATCGGTCGCGATCATCGCGTAGAGCCCTGGAAAAGTTGCGCCTACAAACCCCTCCCACTCCCGGTCTGCTGCTCCGGTGAGCGTATCGGTGCTGGCACCGGGCTCAACATCGGTCATCTTCTCGACACCTGCGGCTACAACGATGTCTTCCATTCCGCTTGCAACTGCGATTACTGCCTGGCGAAATGCGAGACCTCCCGAAGCGCAGGCAGCCTCGACTCTCGTTGATGGTATATGGTGCGTGGCCAGCCCGGCATAGTCAGCGATAAGCGCACCGATATGCTCCTGCTCGATAAACCTGCCCGCGCTCATGTTACCCACATACATCGCGTCGATCTTTTCACCCGAAAGCTGCGCATCCTCGAGCGCAAGCGCTCCTGCCTCTACAAAAAGGTCGCGGAAGGAACTGCTCCATTTCTCACCAAATGTCGTGCACCCGGCTCCGATTACGGCAACGTCTCTCATGACTGCATCACGATCTTCCCCTTGTGTCTAGCGTACTGGGCGTAATCCAGGTATATAGGATTTTTAAGCAGCGCTTCAACTGAAGGAGCGGCATTCCGGTTGAACGCCTCCCCCTCAATCGCATCAGTCACCTCGATGTCAAATGCATCGCTTCCCGCCCCGGAACCAAACGAGCAGACAAAAATCCTGTCACCGGACTTTACGACATCTAGCGTTGCCGCAAGCCCGATGGGGGACGCTCCCGAATAGGTATTCCCGAGCCGTGACACTACAAGCCCCGGCCTGATCTGTTCAGGTAAAAAACCAAGAACCCTGGCCACCTTCTGGGGGAATTTTGCGTTGGGCTGGTGAAACACCGCATAATCGTAGTCCTTTGCATTTTTATTGAGGTTTTCAAAAAGAAGGCGGGTCGCCCCTTCGACATGTCTGAAATAACCGGGGTCTCCTGTAAACCTCCCTCCATGGCGGGGATAATCCTGCCCTTCACGTCTCCAGAAGTCCGGGGTGTCGGTAGTGTACGAACATGTATGGTTGAGAACTGCGATCGGGTCGTCCATGCCGATAATGAATGCGGCCCCTCCTGCCGCAGCGGTGTATTCCAGCGCATCGCTTGGTGCCCCCTGTGCAACATCGGAACCGATTGCAAGACCATATGTGATCATTTTGCTTGCAGCAAGGCCCATGCAGGTCTGGATGCCTGCAGTCCCTGCCTTGCAAGCAAACTCATAGTCAGCGGCGGTCATATGAGGTGTCGCGCCGATCGCTTCGCCAACCGTACATGCGGTTGGTTTGACTGCGTAGGGATGGGATTCGCTACCCACATATACCGCACCTATCTCTTCCGGATCTATAGCCCGGCGCGCAAGCGCGTTTCGGGCCGCTTCCACGGCAATAGTCGCCGTGTCTTCATCCATATCCGGGACCGACTTTTCAAAAACCCCGAGCCCGCCCGAGATGTCCGAGGCATTTGCGCCCCAGACTCTCGCGATCTCTTCTACCTTGATCCGGTATCTCGGTATATACACACCGTAGGTTATGATGCCTACCATTCTTTATCCCTCAATGTACTCACAATTTTGTCGATTTCCATGCCCGTGCACATGACGGTGATACGGTCACGTTCTGCCATCTTCTCCACGATCGGGTGGACATCAGGGGCATCGATACCCTGGAGGATCACGCACCGGGGCTTGAACGGCGTGACGCGGATTGCCACCATCGGAGACTTACCAGTCGAAACATTGGTAAAGACAAGCGCCCGCTCAGTGCTCCACCCGTAAATGCGGTTGAACTCGTTACTTGAGAACTGGAGGATCGCGTTTAAGCTGTTGATAACGGTGTATCCATGAATCATCTGGTCAGCTGATCCACAGAGCAGGGTGCATCCTATCGCTTCGGCAAACTGCCTGAGCTGTACCGGTAAAGCATACTCATGCATGTCATAGATGACGTCGTCATCAACGCCGGCATACAGCATAGAGGAAAACTGTTCGATATGTCTCCCACCGGATTCTTCATCGGTATCAAGGATTGCATCGACGATCTTGCCGACAATAGCCGTGCCGGGGCTTTTCCTCCTGCCGCTCTCATAATCGCTGATGACAGAGGGGGAGACTCCAAGGCGTTCCGACAGGATGCCCGGAGCGATCTCAAAACTTACGCGCCATTTTTTCAGCGCCTGCCCCGGTGAGTCCGACAGCGTGATCTCCCCTGCCATCTTTTCGGCGAGCTGGCTTCGCATACCGGATTTCATGCTGTATAACAACGATGCATCTGATTAAATAATTAACGAAATCATCTTCGACAGTGAACGAATCACGACGAGAGGCTGTCCGAAGAGCAACTCATAAATAATAAGCATCCCAATTTTGATAGGCATGCTGGAAGCAGGGGATCTCTCTTATTTAAAGGCCATCGCGTTGATGGGCGGTTGCAGGATGCAGGTCTTTGTATCATCCCAGACAATTGCGGATACACTGCATACCAGCCCCCAGACAGCTTCGCGCAGGCTCAAAGCTCTCGAAACACAAGGACTGATCAGCCGTACGATGAGCCCGGAGGGGCAACACATCATTCTCACGAGGCAGGGCGAGGAGGAACTGCGCAGGGAGTATCTGGATTACTGCAGGATATTTTCCGAGGGGAATGGAGCGTATACTCTTATAGGGAGTGTCATCAGCGGACTTGGTGAGGGAAAATATTACATGAGCCTTGCAGGTTACAGGCAGCAGTTTGGATCCCTGTTAGGTTTCGAGCCATACCCCGGGACCCTGAATATCCGCCTTTCCCCGTCGAGCTTACCTGTCCGTAAAAAGGTCGAGGCGCTCAGCTGGATCCGGATCAAGGGATTCTCGTCGGACAGCAGGACCTTCGGGGACGCCCGCTGCCTCCCGTGCAGGATCGGCAGTGTTCCGTGCGCCATCGTACTCCCGGGCAGGACCCATTACCCTGAAGATATCATCGAGGTCATTGCTCCGGTTGCATTGCGGAGGCAGCTTGGAGTGGAGGACAGCGATACCGTTACTGTAGAGGTGGGATCGTGATCGGCGATGCGCTGGCCGCATTGAAGGCAGGAAAATTCATCCTGCTCTATGATTTCGACGACCGTGAGAAAGAGACAGACTTCACGATCCGTGCTGATGCAGTCACCCCTCAGCATATCGTCCAGATGCGCCGTGACGGCGGCGGTCTGATATGCACCGCTGTACACCCCCTCGCTGCTCAACGCCTTGGCCTGCCGTTTGCAAGCGATATCCTGCGTGCGATGGTTGCTGCCGAACGTGAGGGAGATATCCCGTACGACCGGAAGAACCATTCGTCCTTCTCTATCTGGGTGAACCACCGGGGCACTTTTACAGGCATCACCGATCGTGACCGCGCCCTGACAATCACGGCGATAGCCGATCAGGTAAAAAAATCGTTAAATGGCGGGGGATCAAATTTCCACGAGGTCTTCCGGACACCCGGTCATTGTGCACTCCTCCGTGCCGCGGATCACCTTCTTGACCAGCGCAAAGGGCAAACCGAGCTCTCGATCGCACTTGCAGAGATGGCCGGTATTACCCCTGCCGTTACCGTCTGTGAAATGCTGGATGATAAAACCGGTCTCGCTCTCTCAAAAGAGGATGCGGAGCGGTACGCAAAGAAACACGGGCTTGTATTTATTGAAGGACACGAGGTGCTGGAGCGTTGGGATGCCCGGCGCTCCTTATAGGTATCTTTCTTACTTCCTGGCAAGCCGTTTCAGATTCTCTTCCGGCAACATCTTTGCAATGCTTGTCTTGGTAGGGCAGCGTCCCGGCTTCAGCCCCAGTCTCTTTGCTTCATCCTTGAGCACTTTCAAATCAAGATCTTTTAACATTTCACGCAGCTCCTTCTGATCCATATTGTATCGGAGAATGATATGCACTGGTAAAAATAAGGTTTGCTATGATAGCAGGAATAAATAAAAAGGGGAAATTATATTTTAATCTGCGCCAGTGCCTCGTACGCCATCTTCCGGAATGAAACGGGATCAATTGAAGGATAGTGTTCTTTGATCCGGGCCGCATCTGGGGAGGTACCTGCGATAAGCGCTTCAATCCGATCGAGCGTGGATCGTGCTGCATCCAGCACCCAGAGGTCGCGGGTCTCGCGATCGACAACGGTAATTGATTCAACCCGCACCGAGACCGTGTATGCCCCGTCCGGTTTCTGGTAGAGATTAGGTTTTCCAACCACTGCAACAAACGCAGGAGTTTCGATCTTTGCAAGCTGCTGCATTGCCTCGGGCTGGTAGCTGCCCGCCATCACATAAAATGTTCCGGTCGGGTCCACTATGCGCCCGCGGTAGAAAATGTTCTGGTCGCCCTGCCGTTGTTTCTCGGTAAGCGTGCCGATTAAAAAGATTCGGTTACAGCGTTCCCCTGTAGGGAGGAGGACAAAGGTGGGGCTTTTCTCATCATCCCCCTCCCGGAACTGGTACTTGCACTCGCGGAGTTCACTTGAAAAAACCCGTCGCGCAGGTTCACGCTCAAATCCGCCCTCTTTTCTGACTGATGCCGGGGTCCCTCCGTTGCTCATGCAACACCTCCTGCCCGGTTGAGAAGTGCGGTGTGGTCGCCAGGCTCCACCTTCAACCGTTCACAAGCCCTGACAAGCAGGCGGTTGTCGATCTCCCGTCCCTTACAGGCCACATACCTGCCCAGGACTGCGTCCCGCATGCGGAGGAAGACCTCGTCCATGCCCAGAGGATTATTTTCGGCAAGTTCTTTTGCTGCGTCAAGGGTTATGCCCGTGAGAGACTCCACAACATCACGCTGCAGGAGAAGGTTGTAGGTCTTTTTTCCGTCATCCAGCCACCCTTTGATCCTCAGATCATAGACGAATTTCGGCTGGATTTCATGGACCGGGCAGTAGTTCTGCCGCGAAAGCGCACGGTTGCACCCGTCTACCGGGCAGCGCTTGATGAGACCGGAACCAGGAGCCATATGGATGATGGTCCCCCGTATCTCGGCATCTCCACCGCTTACTGCGATATCTCCCTCGTCCTTCATATACGATGCAGTAGTCAGGTTGAGCGAGAGCCTCCCGTTAAACTCATCGACCTGCGCATAATAGATAGTGTAAACGGAACCTACAGCGAGCTTATCTTTGCCTGCTTCTTTCCAGATAATGAACTTGATGGTACCGGACTCATCGCCAAGGACTCCGGACTGGAGCATCCTCTCGTGTGTTGTTTCCCACTCCTGAACGACCTTTGCCCGGACACTGCCGATGCCGGGTTTCAGATCACCGATCTTAAGGATTGACGGAATCAGTGCCTGGTCTTCAATAATCGGTTTGATCGCCGTGCCGGAATGAATCTTCAGGTTTGCGACACCCTTGTATTCATCCACGACTGCGGACTCGATCCGGTACCATGACCCCTCGGCCATCTTCGGGGCATTGGCTTTTGCCCATGCCACGAACCGGATTGCACCGGTACTATCGGCAATGATCCCGCTCTGCGCGATAGCCGGTGAAGGGGGCGAGAGAATTCCCACCACTTTTCCCTCAATGGTCACCCATTCGCCCGGGGCAATTTCAGAGATTGAACATCCTTCTTTTACCCCTGCACTTCCACTGATGCCGGCACTTGTGCCAAAACCCGGAAGGTTCAGTTCCTTTGCCAGCTCATTGGTCACGCTTCGTTCCGCTTCAGCGGGCTGGACACCGAACTCGTCAATGAGCCGGCGCAGTTTTGCTTCGATCTTCTTTTTATCGACGTCCTGTCCTTTCTGGCTGAATCTTACGGAGATTCTTTCTGCTGTTTGGGAAATATCCATATGTTATACATCTCCGGTTATCCATCGTTTCTTATCATGTCTTAATCTTGCGGAGCGTGTGGTGTGAAAGTGAAATTGCAGCATCTTTTTGAGATTATGGTGAGGTTTATGCCTCACGGTGCCGAACTGTAGGATATGGAATTAACAGCAGACAGTACAATCTATGATCTCCTGAAAGCAAAACCCGACGCAGCGGAAGCATTATTCAAGTTTGGGATGGGGTGTGTCGGTTGCGCGATCGCCCGTGGTGAGACCATCCGTGAAGCGGCGGAAGCACACGGAATCCCCCTCCCGGAGCTCCTCAGTGCGATTGGCATAAAAGAATAAATTTACCTTATTCTTTTTGCAGTGCTCCTGTTGTCGCACTGAATCAGAGAGAGAAAAATATCCGGTCTCTCAACGCGTTCGCCGCCTTGCACATAAAAAAAGAGTATTAGTTCAGTGAATCCGTTTTTTAAGGTTAAAACGGTGCACAAGTTCATTTTTCGAAGCTTCAGGGTGGTGCTTCAGGTACTCTGCAACTTCAGGCTCATGGAGGAGCGTGCACCGGCTGCAGTTCCAGACATTTCCACTGTTGGAACTCTCCACCCATTGCCCAAGCGACTCATCTCCGCATGGATACAAGGGGCAGTAACAGAAATCACACCGCTGCCCGGCAAAGTGGCAGGGGTAGTAGGGGCAGTCCTCCGAAGTCCACCCTAACCAGTGCTCCCCTTTTAACCGGCTGAAGATAAAAAAGGACGGGCTGCCAGGAGGCATCCCGTTTTTAATCCTGTTAAGCGCCTGTGGGATGCCGTACAGGACAGCGGAACGGACCCGCTTTCTGGTTTCTGTGAGCCTGCCGGTATCCAAATCCCCCTCGTCCCCCTCGCAAGCTGCGATAATTGTACCGGTGCTGGCAGCGGATGCACCAGGTCCAAATCCCTTCAATGCCTCTGATTTTGCCTCAGTGGCGACACGGATAATTTCCACAAGCCCCTCATCGCTTAATCCATGGCTGCTGAATGCAATGATGGTCACAGGGCTTAAATTTTCACTGGCGCCAGGCAGGATTCCTGTTAAGATAAAAACGGTTATATAGTCATACTGCAGGACGCAGAGGTTTTTAAGGGGGGCTGTTATACTCAGCCCGAGACAGTTCCTGCCAAGGCCGTGACGGGCTGCGATCATCTCGCAATCATTTTCCGGGATTTTGACGTTATGGTTGGGAGAGATGCTGTGAATGAGGATGGTTGAAACAGGGCGAATACGGCCGGAGATCAGCGTGCCTGCGGCGCGAAACGATCCGCGGATAAAAAGTGTAGTATTTTCAATATAGTATCTCATGAAATGCTGTCGGTTCACGCTGCCGGTCAGGCAACCGAATAGCGCACACGGTCTTTGAGTTCCTGTTGTTTTCCGGCGTTCCACCCGGAGACATCCTGCAGGTAACCGGTAACCCTGCTGATCTGGACGACATCATGGGAACCGCATTCCGGGCAGACTGCCTGGTTGCAGAGGGGACAGAACTCGATCCCGGAAATCATCTCGTGGGAGCAGTGGCAGTGGTCAAGCGGGCACATTATGGCAAGATGGGTTTCGCCGCAGTTCGGGCATGGGGCAGAGTCAACAATAAGGTGGCACGTATGGCACTTGTATATACGCTCTTTTTTCGGAATATCTTCAAGTTTTTTGTATTTTTTTGCCAGATCCTTTTGCTCTGCGCTCCAATCCATACTACTACATCGCAGGAGTCATTAATAAACTTTTAGACCGTGCAGTGAATCTAATATCGAATTCGCGGTACAGAAAGGAGCGTGTGTGCAGATCTGGTCGCAAATTGAGGGTTATTTATATATGCAGGAGTTCACGCAGTGTCGTAACAGGTATTTTTTTAGGCATCACCAATCACGAGATTAAAAATATCTCCCCGGTTATGGGCCCTTTTTGCAATTGCGGGAATACTCCTCTGCCACCAGAGCGGGATTGGCGGACTCATAGATTGCCCTGCCTACAATGATGCCATCTGCTATACCGGTGATTGCATGCAGGTCTCCACCCTGTGCACCAGCACCCGGCGCGAAAATCTTCTTTTTTCCGACAACCGCACGCAGCTTTTTAATACGCTCCGGGCGCGTGGCAGGCGCGATGATGCCATCAGCCCCGCATACCAGCGCCACCTGTGCGAGTCGTTCTGCAACACCGCCATGGAAAAATTCGGTGGCTCCGGGATGGCTCATCTCCGCAACAACATAACACTCCCCGCTGTTGTTATGGGCGCTGTCAACACACGCCTGCACCGCGTCCCTTCCCGTGAACGCGTGGCATATAATGGCATAGAATCCTCCGGCAAAGACCTGATCTGCGATGAGACGGTTGGTGTTCGGGATATCTGCGACCTTGAAATCGGCAATCAGCGGCAGTCCGAACTGTTCAAGATCGCGGGCGATCCCCAAACCCACTCTGAGGACAAGCGGGTATCCGATCTTGACCGCATCGATATGGGGCACGCAGGCACGGGTGATGTTGACCGCATGTCCTTTGTCGGTAACGTCCAGTGCGAGGATCAATTCAGCCATGGTGCATTCGCTCCATCACCGCAGCAACAAGCAGCGGCAGCGTGATTGTGGCATCGCCATAGACGGTCATGGTCTTTGCTTCTTCCGTTATCTTGCCCCACGAACGCGCCTCGTCAAGTGTTGCACCCGAAAGCCCCCCGAGATCCGGGCGGTCTCCGGTGAGTTGTACTGCGTAGCTGAACCCGTTGGGCGTCATGAGCATGCTCTGGAGGATGAAATTCTTGGGAACGCCTCCCCCCACTATCATTGCACCTGCTTTTTTTGCGGAAAAACACCGGTCCATCAGCGCCTGCATATCCGCGAACGCATCGACCGTCACATTGTTTGTCTGGGAGAAGAGCCAGTACTGGAGCCCTACCATCGAATCCTGTACAGCGGGGCAATAGACCGGGATTCTTTTTTTTGCCGCGATATTGAGTATCCCGCTCTTTGTACGTGTTCCGATATGACTGAGGAGGCTGGAAATAGAGATGCGGCTCTCCGGCTCCAGCTCTGAGAATGTTTTCTGCATGAACTCCTCGAACTGTCCGAACGCCTCATTGGGGAGGTAGACATCGTAGATCCGGTTGATCTCATCATGCCTGAGTGCAACATCATCACAAAATGCGGTTCCGTGAAAATGCCGGCACCCGATCGCTTCTATGATATCATGGGTGAGGTTTGCGCCTGTTGATACCAGGATATCAATATGCCCCTGGGCGATAAGATCGCTGACGATCCTGCCCATGCCGGCAGGCACCATCGCACCGGCAAGCCCAAAGAACTTCGTTGTGCTTTTTTCCCTGAGCATTGCCTCGTAAATCCCAGCCGCCCGGTAGAGAGCACCCCCGTTATACGCGCCTGCTCTCCCCATCGCATTGACCAGCTCGCCAACGGTCATCCCCGGTATGAGATGCATCTGGGTGACAGGTTCACTGCATTCCTTTCCCATGGGTATCCCTCACTCCTGCATGAAATTTGGCGGTGCAAGCTGATAACATTGTGTCAGTCCGGAACCCCCCGGCATAACGGCTTTGCCAGATGCCTGCGGGCAGTGGGGGGAACTTCATACCATCCTGGTTCCAGCGTCCGTGCTAGGTCCTGTAATTCCCGCTCATTTTTCTTCGCTCCGCACTTTTTACATTTGTACCCCTTTCCTTTGCCATCGCTTGTCATCCGCTTGTTGCATGCGGTGCAGAGCGGCGGGTGTGATATGGCGGCGCGTGCAAGGGACACCATCCTTACCTTCTCCAGATTGATGCTCCCTTTCTTGAAACTCCCGCATGCAATCACCGTATCGCCCGGCACAAGTGCACGTACGATCTGCCTGAAATTTTTTGTGGGCTCGTATGCCATGCACCGTATTACGTTATCTCCGGATTTTATCGTAAATGCAACATGCCCGCCGGCACCTGTATTTGGTGTACCCACAACGACCCCCCTCACGCTGTATGAAATCCCCTCACGCAGTTCTCCGGCATTGCCGTTTATAATATGGGAATCCGTTCCCTGGTTTGTCACCCAGATCTGTTCGAGACCGGGTTTTTCAGAATCAATCATCGACCGGGCTATCATCACCCAGCCCGGGCTTTCGCCCCGGATGCCAAAAAGCACCGGGTCCGGTGTATGCGGTACGCAAACAACAACACCGTTCTCTATATCAACAGTGTCCCACGTATGCGGAAATGTCGCCTCTTCTGCGGCAAAGAGGCTTTCACGATTTACATCGCGGACCGTCCCCCACTGCTCCGGGTGACGGTAAGCCAGGACCTCGTACGTTGCATCAGGTAATTCGCTCGCTACCGCGGCGGTTGCGCCAATCAGACCACGCCGGTTTTTATAACCGCGGTATAGCGCACCTGCCGATTCAAGGATTTCTACTGCCTCATGAATCTCACAAAAATCCCTCACAGCCTTCCAGTAAAATGCAGGGTCAGGAGGAGTTTTTGCAACAACAACTCCGGGATTTGTGTTCTCGCACGCAAAATCGGCCAGGTCCTCAACGGTACTGCAGGCAATATCAAATGCAGTGGCAGGGTTACCTTCAACTCGGAGCGCGATCGCTGCGTTGCCACGGGTCTTATAGGTAACATTCGGGTTGAGCCGGATGAGACGTGCCTCGCGTACTCGCATACCCCGCCTGATCAGGCGCCGGACGAGCACCGCCCCGAGGTATGTAGTGCACATTCCCTGTGGGGAATCCGTATCATCGATCCCGATCAGCATGTCTATATTAATATATGCAGAGGCTCTATCCATTCTTAACTGCTATGACTCAGGACCGGTCGCTCCAGCTGGTGACAAGCGTTATGATCACCGCTGGGTTTGAAGTGTCCGAGCGCTTCTCGCTAAGGCCGCGGAGTTTTGACCTTATTGCCCGTAAAAACGGGACAATGCTTGTCATCAAAGTTGTCTCCCACATCGACAGCGTGAGTGATGACGTGGCATTTGACCTTGAGATCATCGCCCGGCACCTTCGCGGCATCCCGATGATAGTCGGGGAGCGCGCACGTGATGCGGAGCTGGAGCGCGGTGCAGTGTATGTCCGGTATGGCATCTACGCGGTCAGCGTTGCCACGCTCTATGACTTTTTTGTCGAGAAGATCCCCCCGCTCGTTTATGCTTCGCCCGGCGGGCTGTACGTGAACATCGATGGGGAAGTGATCCGGGAAATGCGGGAGCGGCGCGGGATGTCGCTTGGGGATCTCGGGCACCTGCTCGGTGTCTCGCGCAGGACGATCAGCAAGTACGAGAGCGGGATGGGTACGACACTTGATGTGGCGATCAGGATCGAGGAAGTTTTCAATGCCGGGGTTGTTGAATCCATTGACCTTCTCAGGCATGAACCTAAAAAAGAGAAAGAACCGATCGATCCAAAAGAGCACCAGGAACGGTTAACACCCATCGGTTTTCTGGAAGAGATTGGTATGAAGCTCCACACGCTGCGGGGGGCCCCGTTCCAGGCGCTGGTCACTTTTGATGAACATACGATCTTTACCAGCTACGGGACGGCGCAGAAGGTGATCAAGCGCGCTGCACTGATCGGCAACCTCTCCAAGATCGCAAAGAAGCACGCAATGTGCGTGATCACCGATTACTACAAAGAGAAAAAAATCGGGAGAACTCTTTTAATTGGTGAGGACCGTCTTCACCATCTCCGCGACGGATCCGAGCTGATCGATCTCATCGGAGACTCAGGTTCTGATAAGTTGTAGGTTGATCAACCGATCTGTCGGTTGGTGATAACTCGCGGTTGGTAGTGGCGCATATATACTTTAAACATTGAAAAACATCTGATGGCCCAGAAAGTAGATACAAGACAGCCCTACCCGCGTGATAGTGGCAGTCTGTTATCTTCATCTACAATGTACCCAAAACCCACCCCCTTACCAATCGAATCTTTACACACGGCAATAAAATCTGCATTTGAGAGAGCATTAAAAACAAAAAAGGGAAAGCAGAAAAAAATCCCAGACACTCCAGATAAACTCGTTTCATTGTGTTTAAAACATCTGAAAGAGCGAACCGATCCGATAATCGGAACCGATTTTTATACTCACTTAAGGGCGGAAGAAATCTTCGATATGGATGCAATCTCTCACGAAATGCAGAGACAACGGATGCAGATTGGCGTTTTTTATCAGTTCTTAATAATTGCTTTAATGGAAGCATCCCGTCAAAACGGGAATATCCATATTATTCGTGCTTCTGATGGCACAAGAGAAGGGGATGTACTTGCGGATCTAAAACCACCCGGTTGTGAAGTCGGACTACGGTTGTACATGTCCGTAAAAAAATCGGCGGATACCGTTGGTGGGCAGGATGTTGAGGGAGTGGTAAAGAGGTTGGAGAGAGTTGCAAAACAAGAGAAGAATCTAACCTCTCCATATCTCTGTGTTATTGCTATTGCAACACCGCAGAATGGAAGAATACAAAGTTATGATAACAGTCGAAGCGTCAAATACAATCAAGATGGGTATCCATATTCTGAAAATTGTGAAGTTTGGACACCGGGATTCATTTATCCATTTATCTCTGGAAGGAGTGCGATCGAGATATATTCAGAATCGATGAAATTCATCGATGCAAATATGCCATTTAATTCTCTGAAGTATCGTGAAGAATGCAACCGACTTCTAAAAAATAAGTTAATAGAGATGGGAATTTCAAATTCTGAAGGAATGGTCGTTAAGGAAAAATTATTCGAATATGTCGCCCACGAAGATTAGAATCCCTCTTTAATCATCCGTGTTCCATTAAGATTTGCCTCTTTTGATATTCGGTCATACGCCGCTTTGCAATATTCTTCATTGTTATCAATAATGATTGAATTTCTATGGAGGTTGATCGCCGCTATCCCAGTTGTTCCAGATCCCCCGAAAGGATCAATTACAAGGCCGTTATCTGGAGTCAATAACCGAATAAAGAATGCAGGTAATCCGGTCGGGAATACAGCCGGATGTCCATAATTTTTTCCAACTAATGGCAGGTCTATAACATTAGAGGGGAGCACTTTTGTTTTACCAACCCAGTTTCTCAAATCTCTCCCAAAACCGCTTTTGTTCTCGGAGTCGTGCCGTTGAGCACTCTTTCCTTTCAAATTTGCGAGCCGTACTTCAGTCCATCCACCGATAGGTACTTTCACGGCTTCCTGATCCTCGTATGGCTTTTTGTCCTTAGCGAGATGGAAACAGTATTCCCAACCATCTCGTAATCTGGTTGGCCAATACCCCGGCATTGGATTTGTCTTATACCAAATGTAATCGTCAATTGCGTACCAATTTCTTTTTTGGAATCCGATCACGGTTTCCCAGACGTAGCGATGTCTTTGACCGGCTACAATTCTGTCCTTAATATTCAGGACGAAACTACCCTTTGGATTCAGTATGTTAAAGAACGGATCTGAAAAAGTAAACATCCATTCGGCGAACTCATCGGGATGCATACTATCATAATGTTTTTTTCTGGCATCCGCATACGGTGGGGAAGTAATGATGAGATCGGCGGATTCATTGATTTTTGGGAGCTCTTCTCTACTATCTCCGCAGATTATTTTACAATAGATATTCCCCGATAAAGCCTCTTGTATAGCACCGGAACTTTTTATTTTTGCTCTTCTCGTTTTCATATAAAATCCCGGTTACTGTTTATTTTGTCGCTCAATTTTCTCAATCGTGATCTTGACGTAATCCCCTTCTTGGATGCTCTCAATTTCCCGTACTTCTTGGGGTATCGTAATCCGTCCACCTTGAATTACTTTAAGCGTAGCAGAATGTAGTTGTGCCATACAAATCTAAAGTAAGAATACACTTTTAACACATTTAATACTTTCTAAATCAATCGGCATCAAAAGGTTTATAATGTAGTCTAACGTATTATAATGTATAATAACTACATTAAGATACATAAGAAGTGAGTGAAATGATTCGCCAACTCAACAACCCAAGAGAATTAAGAGGACTGGCAATCCTCAGCCAGCCCGATACCGTCATCCAGACGGATAAGAACCAATGGAATGTCCGATCACAGTCAAAGGACTCGTACTATCAGGTTACCCGGTCATTCCAAGATCGAAAAGCCCAGATGAACAACCGAGCAACATGGACTTGCTCTTGCCCGGATTATCAAACCCGTCAATTACCCTGCAAGCATATCCACGCCGTTCAATTCTCCCTGAAACTTGCCGGTGAGATAGAACAGGAAAGCGCAGTTCAACACATCGCAGAAACAGAACAGAAGATCACCTGTCCTTTCTGCAAGAGTGCGAACATCGCAAAGTGGGGGAACCGAAAAACACAATTCGGATCAGTCCAGCGGTTTGCCTGTCATGACTGCAACCATAAGTTTGTTATCGATAAGGGATTCTGCCGGATGAAGAACAGCCCCAAGACGATTACCCTCACTCTTGATCTCTATTTCAAGGGAGTGTCACAGAGAAAGATTGCCGATCACCTGAAGCAGTTTGAAAGTGTCGAAGTAACACAGCCAACGATCCTGAACTGGATTCACAAGTATCTGAAACTACTCTCGAAGTATGCAGAGAAATACAAGGCCGATGTCGGCAACATCTGGCACTCCGATGAGACAACCGTGTTCATCAAGAAAGACGGTCAGAAGAAGTGTTATGAGTGGATATGGAATATCATGGACGCTAAGACCCGGTATCTCCTCGCGTGTCAGGTTACGGAAACCCGGTTCAAAGAGGATGCGCGTAAGCCACTCCGGAAGGCAAAGGAAACCGCAAACAAAGCACCGGACGCGATTGTAACCGATGGACTGCACGCGTACCGGGATGCGATTAAAGCAGAGTTCTAAGGTCTTAATGATCGTATTCTAAATCCACACGTCCGGTTAAAAGACTTTGAAACAAAACCGAATAACAACATCCTTGAGCGGTTAAACGGGACGTTCCGCGAGAGAACGAAAGTTATGCGATCCTTTGACAGCTCCGTTAGCGCGCAGGAGTTTGTCGCAGGGATGCAGACGTACTATAATTACATCAGACCTCATCAGGGAATCGGAGGATTAACCCCGGCGCAAATGGCTAACATTCCGATCAATCTGATGGGGAACAGATGGGAAACAATGATCGGGTTGGCAAGCGAGAAATAACTAAGGAAAATAGTCAATCTTATTTTCAGGTTCGTACTTTTTTAAGTGGTATTCACTGTATTCAGTAATTGAAAAAAGACCGACTATAAATGCCACAATAAAAATAAGGATTGCAACTGGATCAATATCAACTGTGAATCCTTTGTTTAGGATAGCCATGTACCCAAATCCTAAAAGCGCCACTATCATCTGAGCTGCAATCAGTGAGAAAAGAAATGATAAAAATCGCTCTCTATGCTGCTCAATAATCATCTCTCGCTTCTCAAATGGGAAATATTGAGTTATCGGAGTTTTATCTTTTGTTGGATTACCATAAATCCTGATGATAAGGAGTGTTATCATTGTTGATGAAACGGCTAATAATGAGGTTAATATTGTGATTTGGATGTTTAAAGTTAAAAGAACCACAAGATAAGAACCGATCAAAGGAATAGAGATGCAAAAATAACTTGCCCTAACTTTTTCTTTTTTTGATGCTATATCCTCATTTGAAAGTTTATGATACAGTCCAAGTAGAGAAATGTGCTTAGACAAAAAGGGCAGAACATAGAATAAAAGGAGCCCGAAAAAAACAACGATTAAAATTAAGGTTATCCAAGGAGGGATTATGGTTTCCTTAGGAATGGATATATTATCGATTACCTGCGATGGATTATCCATTGAACTCTCTGGATAAGATTTATTCTTTTAGGAGTTGTTGCTGAGATTTAAGCTGTTCAGATTTCCGCCTGTCTAAACGGATCATAATCAATACGAACAAGTTCATTAAAAATATTCCAAGTAAGACGTACTGAAGTAGGATGAATACAATACTTGCTCCACCAACAACAAATGGCAGACCGTTTAGTAATACTTGAATTAAATTACCCCATGACACGGATAACCACTCCTTTTTTTGGTGATGTTTTCCTGCGCTGCCCGCATTGCAATAAATTTTACTATAATCTAAAAAACAAATCATACTCTCGCGCGTCATCATATAAATATTCTGTAATGTTTTAAGATCAATCGGCGCATTATCAACCACGACTTATCACACGCGTTGAAATTTATCGATCAACCTACAACTTATCAGAACCGAGACTCATAATATTTATATAGAACCACAAACCAATTTTAGTGCTAAAAGTGGTGATACTATGTCACAACAGCTTGGAGGCCAACCTATTCTTATCTTAAAAGAGGGCAGTTCACGCACGCGTGGACGCGATGCACAGGGCATGAACATTACTGCTGCTAAGGCAGTAGCGAGTGCCGTGCGCACGACCCTTGGTCCGAAAGGAATGGACAAAATGCTTGTCGATACCATCGGCGATGTCGTTATCACAAACGACGGCGTCACAATTTTAAAAGAGATGGACATCGAGCACCCGGCAGCAAAGATGATGGTCGAAGTTGCAAAGACCCAGGACGATGAAGTCGGCGACGGGACCACCACTGCAGTCGTTATAGCCGGGGAACTCTTAAAGAAGGCAGAAGACCTGCTCGAGCAGGACGTCCACCCGACTATCATCGCTGCCGGTTACCGGCAGGCAGCTGAGAAGGCGCAGGAGTTCCTCAAGGACATTGCAATCGATGTAAAGGCAACCGACAAAGCGATGCTCAAAAAGATCGCAGAGACCGCGATGACCGGCAAGGGTGCCGAGGCATCCAAGGACAATCTCTGTGAACTTGTTGTTAAGGCAGTTACTATGGTTGCTGATGAGGATGGAAGCGTCGACATTGAAAACATCAAGGTCGAAAAAAAGACCGGTGGATCCATCGATGATTCTGAGATTATCGAGGGTGTACTTATTGACAAAGAGCGTGTCCACCCCTCGATGCCAAAGAAGGTCACGAACGCGAAGATCCTGCTGCTTAATGCTGCAGTCGAGTTCAAGAAGACCGAAGTCGACGCTGAAATCAATATCACCAGCCCCGACCAGCTGCAGGCATTCCTCGATGAAGAGGAACGCATGGTCAGAAACATTGTCGACAAGGTTGTCGCAAGCGGTGCAAACGTCCTTTTCTGCCAGAAGGGTATCGATGACATTGCCCAGCACTATCTTGCAAAAGCAGGTATCTTTGCAACACGCCGTGTGAAAAAGAGCGATATGGAGAAGCTCGCCCGCGCAACCGGCGGAAGCCTCGTTTCATCCATCGATGCAATCAGCAAGGATGAACTCGGGAAGGCAGGACTCGTCGAGGAGCGCAAAGTCGGTGGCGAAGAGATGACCTTTGTCGTGCAGTGCAAGAACCCCAAGGCCGTATCCATCATTGTCAAGGGCGGCACAGAGCACGTTGTTGACGAACTCGAGCGGGCAATCCACGATGCACTCCGCGTTGTTGGTGTTGTCTTTGAAGATCACAAGGTTGTTGCCGGCGGCGGTGCACCCGAAACTGAGCTGTCTCTCCGTCTCCGCGAGTATGCCGCCAGCGTCGGTGGACGCGCCCAGCTTGCGATTGAAGCATTTGCAAGTGCGCTCGAAATCATCCCGCGCACGCTCGCAGAGAACGCGGGACTTGACCCGATTGACATGCTTGTCGAGATCAGGGCAGCCCATGAGAAGGGCAAGAAGACCTTCGGTCTGGATGTATTTGCCGGAAAAGCTGCTGATATGAAAGCAGCCGGTGTCGTCGAACCTCTCCGTGTCAAGACTCAGGCAATCTCATCTGCTGCAGAAGCTGCAGTCATGATCCTTCGGATTGACGATGTCATTGCATCGTCCAAGTCACCCGCAGGACCCGAGGGTGGTATGCCCCCCGGTGGAATGGGTGGAATGGGCGGCGGTATGCCCCCCGGCATGGGCGATTATTAAGATAATCCCTCTCAACAATTTTTCCCACGTGCAATTAGTCAAAAAGAAAAATGTTTTTAGCTGGTTTTTAATCCCGTTGCAAAACCAGTTCAGGTTTTAATAAACGGCAACGAGACTTTTTTTGCGATCATGTCCGTGACCCTGCTAAAATTTTCCTGGGGGCAGTACAGGGCGATGGGGCTGATCAGCTCCTTGCTACGGATGTATATTACCCGCTGGCGGGCATAGATCTTTACGCTGCGAACATCCTGCCAAGGAATGAAGTTCTCTTCCTGCGAGACCGCGACAAGGCTTGTACCCGCTGCATTGATTGAGCCGGACATCAGGGACAGTACAAGGGTCCCGCGGCTGATTTTTTTTGCAGGACTACCCGCTTCATACCCGACTCCGGCATTATTTACATAGAACCTGGCGGCAAGCCCTCCGCCCAAGGAACGGGAGACAGCAACCATGACGATGAATGCGATAAATAAAAAGATCACAAAGAGCCCGCCGAACAGCATCAGCACACCGAGGCGGTCACCGGCATTGGAAAAGAGGACCACGATGACGGCGATGACCAGTACAGGCAGGCCGAGAGCAAAGACAAGGTCACGCCACAGGACTGTGTTTTTTACAAGCGGGATAGTGTACTCCCAATGAATCCCCCCCTCACCCCGGCGGATCGCATCATGTTTCAGGGTGCATGCAGTGCAGTGCGGGTGGCCTTCTTTTTCGATCTCCTTCCCGCATTTCGGACATTTCGTCATGGTCTCATCATGATGATATGCTATCCGGATTCCAGTGCATGGTCATATGTCAAAACGGCGATCCTTACTATTAGAATATAAGGATTGTTAACCGTAAAAGGTTTCTTTGAATTAACCATTGTCACCAGAGTTACCGGATGACTACGCTTCGGGGCAGGGGAAAAGAAACCACACCAGAATGCAACAAATTCATAACCCTCCACGTGCACCTACCTCACATGAGTGACCAGTTCATCTTCCTGACCTACCGTACTGATTGCTACCACTGCAAACAGATCGCAGACCAGATCATCAAAGCCGTTCCGTACAAAGCTCAGGTCGCGTGCGATAACTGCGGTGCAACCCGGGTCTTCGTCCCCCGCATTCAGGACGTAAGCAAGCCAGGCACCTTTACAAAAATTGGGTGCTATGATACATGGGAACTTAAAAGCGATGCGAAGTGCCGGAACTGCCATGTGACCGGTCCCCATGATATCGTCATCGGCTGCAGGCATTTCACGGTCCGGTGCCAAAACTGCGGGTTTACCCATTTCTACAAGTTTGATCTTGAGTTTATAGCAAAAGACGAGCTGAAGGTGTGATGATCAGACCGTATGGCCGGGTTGAACAAACAGTGTTTTTAAAAAATTCTGGTAAAAATAAAAAAGGTCCGGATAATTTGTTAACGATTTAAAATTTTTCCGATGAGTTACATATCTTCCCGCAACATCGCAATTGCTTTCTTAGGGCATTCGTTGGCACAGATGCCGCAGCCCTTGCAGAATTTCAGATCCACGTTGAGTTCATCATCGATTGCTGCATCCGGGCAGTACATCCGGCACAGGCCGCATTCATTGCACTTCTCCTTGTCTACGACAGGCTTAAACACCCGCCACGAACCGGTCTCTCCCACAGCGCCTTCTTTGGGTGTGCTTATCGCGAGTCGTTTGCGTTCCGTACTCATGCAGTCATCTCCTGGTATGCAGCTTCGGCAGCCTTGATATTCCGCTCATCGGAAAACATCTCGGCAATCGCTTTCTTTGCCGATCCTGCGGTAATGATGGCAAGTTTTGCCATTGCTCCGAGCACCGGGGTGTTGAGGATTGGGCTTCCTGCGACAACAAGGTTCTCTTTGAGGGCGATACCCGTGAGATCGACATTGTAGGTCATGAACCCCGCAAAGTCGGGCTTGTGGGCGCTGTTGATCACAATCCTGCCGGATTTTTTAAGCCCGTGAAGCACATCGACCGTGTCCATCACACTGGCATCAAGCACGACAACCATATCCGGCTCCCTGATCTGGCTGTACACCTTGATTGGCTTGTCATCGATACGGACAAAGGAGACGACCGGTGCCCCGCGGCGTTCAGCCCCGTAGAACGGAAAGGCAGTTGCATATTTCCCGTCACGGGTTGCAGCGAGGGCGATAAGCCGGGCAGCAGTAACGCCGCCCTGCCCGCCCCGCGAGTGGATGCGGATCTCAAACATTGCCGGTCACCCCGAACCAGAACTCTGTGCCCATCCTGCGGTTTTTCACGAACCCGGCGATGTCATCGTAGGTGACCTCCTGCCCGCCGAGCCCGGCAATGACACTGAAGACATCGATCCTATTCTTGGCCTGTATGGACTTTGCAAGCACTCCGCCAAACCCGAACGAGTAGTCGCGATCGATAACGACAACCTCTCTCCCCCTGAGATCAAGGTCCGGGAAAGGTCGGAACCAGCGCAGCCGCATTGACCCGGCTTTCACCCCCTCATTCCGCAGGTGGTCCACGGCTACCTCTGCCTCCCTGCCCAGTGTGCCCATCGAAACAACGATTACGTCTGCGTCTTCGCACAGGTAGTCCTCGGTAAACCCGTATGTCCTGCCAAATCTCCTCGAAAACTCATCTTCTGTGGCCGCGATCACCTTCATGGAATCCCGCATCGAGCGCTCAATGTCCCACCGGAATTTAAAGTAGTCTTCCGGACCGGTGAGCGTTCCGTACCCGGCAGGGTTTTTCGTGTCGATCGCGTGGGGGAGATGAAGCGGCGGGATGAAATCATTAGGTTCCACAGCATCGAGCGGCTGCATGATATGGGAGAGAAGGAAGCCATCGAGATTGATCATCACCGGCAGCAGGATATCATTATCCTCCGCGATCCTGAATGCCATCAGTGTCGCATCATATGCTTCCTGTACACTCGCGACATAGACCTGCAGCCAGCCTGTATCGCGTTCCTGCATCGCATCGGTATGCTCCGCCCAGATATTCCAGCCCGGCCCGAGCGCACGGTTCACGTTTGCCATGACGATGGGCAGGCGGGCGCCTGCCGCCCAGTTCGTCATCTCGTGCATGTACAGGAGCCCGTGTGAACTCGTGGCGGTAAACGTTCGTACGCCCGTTACACTTGCCCCGATGCACGCCGCCATTGCCGAATGCTCGCTTTCGACCGCGATGTAGCGTGCCGGCAGTTCTCCGGAAGAAACGTACTCTGCGATTTGTTCCACGATCTCTGTCTGGGGCGTGATCGGGTATGCGGCGATAACAACCGGTTTTGCCTGTTTTACCGCAAGTGCCACTGCCTTGTTCCCCGTTGCTACTGTCAGCATACTCCCGCCTCCTCCTGAGCGAGCCGCTGCAGGTTCTTTGCGACCCGTTGTTTGAGGATGCCAAGCGTTTTTGGATCAATGCCTTTGAACCTGCCCTGCGGGGCGAGGTAATCCTCAAGCGGGACTGGTTTTTTTATCGCTGCTTTTGATGGTGCGGTTATCGTGAGATTGCCATACTCACGCTCGTACAATACCCATATCCCGGACTTCACCGCGAGCTTTCCTATCTCGACTGACTTTTCCGTTGAATAGCGCCAGCCGGGGGGGCAGGGAGCAAGCACATGGATGAAAGTCGGCCCGCGGATCGAGAGTGCCTTCTGCACTTTCTTGAAAAGGTCCTGCGGGTATGCGGCGCATGCGGTTGCCTGGTACGGGGGTTCGTGGGCAGCGATAATCGCATCGATATCTTTCTTGACATCAGTCTTGCCTGCGGGGGTTGTTGTTGTCTTTGCGCCCAGCGGAGTCCCGCCCGATCTCTGCATGCCGGTGTTGCCGTACGCCTCGTTATCATAGCAGATGTAGAGAAAATCCGTTCCGCGCTCAAACGCCCCGGAGAGCGCCTGGATCCCGATATCGAGCGTCCCGCCGTCTCCTGCGTAGACGATCACATTGGTCTTTTTGCCCAGGGCGCGGAATGCGCTGCTCATTCCTGAAGCCGATGCAGCCGCGGTGGCAAAAGCCACATTATATACCGGCACATTCATCGCAGTATTCGGGTAGATGCCCTGGATTACACTAGTGCAGCACGCAGGTACCACTAGAACGGTGTCGGGTCCGGCGGCTTTCAGCACATACCGGAGCGAGAGAGAAGCAGAACAGCCGGCGCAGGCGGACGTGCACTTCAGGATGAATTCTTCTTTGGGTATTTCGGGGATAGTATCAGGCTCCTGCAGTTATTGGCGATCTCGGAAAACAGGGTCGCATATCGAGTATTATTTGCAGGTAATGTGCCAAAAAAGTATCATATTGGATCAGCGTGCAGGATAAAATCCAGCCTGCCACTTACCGGCAGAATAAATTGGAAGGTATTCGATGCACCGTGTCCGGTATGAGGAAACCGGGGTCTTAGTGTACCTGAAATCTGATTGGAACAGACACTTTCACAGTGCACGGCAGGGGATTTAAATTCCGGTTTTTATCAATGATGGTATGTGGAGGGAAACCCCCTGATGCTCCGGATGGAGTTGTCATACCAGTCCCTCCCAACCTCTCAACCCTGGATGTGTCTGCTCCCCGGTTTCCGGGACGCTGGCACGCCTCTTTTCTTTTATTTCCTGATCGGTGGCTGCAGCGCCCTTCATAACCCTCAAATATCATCCACACCGATTCACTAATGTTTAGTTATGGCGCTCAGATCGGTGAACCTCCCCGGTGTCGGGACGAAGTATGAATTTGAGACCGAGAAAGGTGACATTGTCGCCATCTTCTTCACCAAGACCGGCACCATCCAGATGTATACCCTCCAGCAGGGATGCCACACTCCAAGTGCCGCTGAAATG
Source organism: Methanoregula sp. (assembly GCA_026625165.1). Classification (NCBI taxonomy): domain Archaea; kingdom Methanobacteriati; phylum Methanobacteriota; class Methanomicrobia; order Methanomicrobiales; family Methanoregulaceae; genus Methanoregula; species Methanoregula sp. The sequence continues at coordinate 194,266 of CP112999.1, forward strand.
ACCCCGATGGAGGCGCGACGCCTTGGGAATATCCTGACCGGAGCGATCATCGAAGCGGAATCGGAAAGTGTCGAGATTGCATTCTCAGCCCTTGCAGACCTGCGGATCACTATTCACACGTACATTATCCCGAAACCTGTCGCAGGAAAAACGATCGAAGACCTCCAGATCCGCACCAAGACCGGGGTCACGGTGATCGCTGTCAGCCGCAGGGACAAGAACATCATCAACCCAACCCCGTCATTTGTTTTCGAGACCGGTGATGCAGTCGTCGTGATAGGGGAGACCGACCAGCTCAAGAGGTTCGAGCGGGAAGTCATGGTGGATTAATGGAAGGCATCGTCCTGGCATTATTTGTATGCCTGGTACTTGCTATTATTACGAAATATCTCTCCATCCCTCCAATCCCGTTCTACATTCTCGGGGGCGTGTTGCTCGGAAAAAGCGGGCTTTCGCTGGTGGCCTCCAGCGAGATCAGCCACTTCTTCTCCCAGATGGGTCTGATCTTCCTGCTCTTTTTCATGGGGCTTGAGCTGAAGCTCGACAGAATCGCTCAAAATCCCTCTACTGTCATAACCAGCGGGGTCATCGAACTTACAATCGATATGGGTGTCGGTTTTGTCGCCGCCTACCTGCTCGGTTTCTCGCTTCAGGAATCACTGGTAATCGCATCGGCGTTCTACGTTACCAGCACGGCGCTTGCTATCACATCGCTCATTGAGAACCGGAAGCTGATGATGCGCGAGGCGGATACTATTATCTGGCTGATGGTTTTTGATGATCTGGTACTCATCATTATCCTTGCGATCCTTTCGGTAGGCGACCAGAACATCCTGTTCTTCTTCTTAAAGATAGCAGGGGCTCTTGCACTGATGTATGCAGTTGCTCATTATGGCAAGGAATTTGTTATCAATATCCTCGACCGTTCCGATGAACTCCCGATACTCTTTACCTTCGGGGCCGTCCTTACCACAGCATCATTCTCGATGTATCTGGGCATCCCTGAAACAATGATGGTGATTGCGCTGGGGGCAGCGCTTGCAACAACCGATCCAGATGCCTTCGAGCAGCACGCCCGCCCATTCAAGGATGTTTTCCTCGTGGTTTTTTTTGTCTTTTTCGGAATTACCATCAACCTCTCCGGGGATATGAACTATTTTATCATCGGTATAATCTGCCTGCTTGCCATTGTCAGCAAGTTATTATCGGGTCTCCTGATCGGTATCTTCGTCCATGGTTCGGTGCTCTCGGGTATTGAGATCGGGGGAAATATCATCGGCAGGGGCGAGTTCTCGATCGCGATTGCCGCGCTCTATGGATCTCCCGCAGTCGCCGCCGTGATCGCAGCGATGGTTATTGTCACATCTATTGTTGGGGCATTCACCGCAAAATATACCGGCCGGTTGCGCAAGTGGTTGGCATCTCCGGGCCGGCGGACACCGCACCACCGCGGGCATTAGCAGCCATAAAAACGAAAAAGGAATATTCAGATATTTTTGATATATCGGACGGTTATTCGATCAGCACCAATCCTACTGATACGATATCGCTGTGTATGACCTTGCCGTACTCCATATTGCTGCAGGGGATCGTCTGCAGGTCCCAGCCGGCATTCCTTGCCGTGGCAAACACGTCCATTCCCGCCGCCTCCATGCTCGGGCGAACCATGTCCATGTGACGGCATTTCCTGCGGATACTCTCGTCAACCGTTCCGGCACACTCCTCCGCCACGCACTCCTCGCAGTAGATGCACGGGTACCCCCCGAATGCGAATGCCTTGTAAAACCCATCGTAAAATGCAGTCTTTTCAAGCATATGGACCGTGGTGTTCACCCAAAGGATAAGATCCTTGTAGAAGTGGTGGAAGTCTTCGGGCAGGTCATCACCGGAAAATTTCGCATGTCCCGGGACACCATCAAACCGGACGAGAAGTCCGGTATGGTACTCCTTTACCATCCGCCGCGTGTCGTCCGGCAATGGGGCATACGGGGGGCACCCGAGATGTTTTGCATAGCCCCTGCACCCGTACCGGCACTTGAACCGCACCCATTGCGAGACCACGATATCTGTTGCAGCAACCTGTTGTGCGACTGCTCCCTTTTCTTTTGCAAGGCTTGTGAGTTTTCCTATCTCGGTTTTAATGTCTGGCACCATGAGACACCTGTATGGAGAGGATACGGGCAGAAATTTATAAAGGTTTCTTCAGACCAAAAAAAATATCTAACCTTGTGTTTAAGGAACCGGGCTGACGGTATCCCGGATTTTTCCCGGTCAAAAAATTGCCAAAAAAGCTTTGGGTAATAACCGGTTTGCTTTTATTTGTAAGCCTACCGCCTTTCCCGTCCTAGCTGCCCCGTTTTTCGACGATCCGCTGGACGACAAGGCGGGAGCTGCAGAGCTCGTCATCACCATATTTCCCGATACGGACGATTCTGGCAGAAAGCCCCCGTGCCGCAAGAAGTTCCTGGAGTTTTGATTCATCGAAGTGCTGGTTGAACCCGATCGTGATGATCTCCGGGTGGATCTCCTCAATCGGGCGAAACATGTCAGACTTATCACCGAGAATGGCATGGTCGACGCACCGGAGCGCTGCTACCATCCTGCGTCGTTGCTCTTCGGGGATTATTGGCTGGGGCTTATGCTTGACGTTTGCGTCCCGTGCGATGATGACATAAAGCTCATCACCGAGTTTTTTTGACTGTTCGAGGTAGTAGATGTGCCCGGGGTGGAGGATATCAAACGTGCCCGTGGCGACGACCCGTTTCATGTCACAACCTCCATCCTGCACGGCTGGCCGTTTGCGGCAAAACAGTTCCAGTCCCTTTCAGTGTAGGGGTAGCCGATTATAATGTGGAACCGCCCTGTGCGGGGAAAAAAGCGGACGTCTGCATCCGATGGCCGGAGCACGCCGTTCGGGTGGGAATGACAGCTGCCGGCGATATGGGTGGAAAGCGGCATCATGTCAAATAAAAGGGATGCCGAATTTTCACCAGTCATAGTCCCCGGGAGCAGGGTCACCTCGTCAATAATGCCATCACATTCGGTGAGCAGGGCTACAAACTCATTGGGATGGGCGTCGCGCCCCATCTGGAGGAGGAGGTTGAGAAGGTCCTGCCGGATTCCGCGGATGGTCATGGTGTTACTTAGGATCGTGTGCTGTTCCATAAAAAAACTGTTTAAAAAAAGCGATGGGATTACTGTTCGACCTTTGCAAGTGCGGAACTGAGATCTTTTGTAAGGTCAACACCGGTAAAGGCACCTCTTGTCGGGAGCGACATTGTAAATTCCGGGGTCATGTCATACTCGACCGTAGTGTTTACCGGCACGGTAAAGTCGAGGATATGGCCACCGGTGTGCCGGTCATCGCTGATGAAATGAAGGTGATACCCAACGACATTGAGCCCCTTGAAGAAGACCGGAGTGTAGAACCCAACTACGGTTCCGGTTGCATCCGGGTATGTGTAGACCGACTGGTTCTTTGCCGCATCGGTAAGCGTGGGGTAGGGCTTGTGCTGCGCGGGTATTGCCCGAACTTTCATGGACGGGAATGTGCCATGCATTCTTACTGCATACAGCATGTTCTGCGAGGGCAGCCGGTCACCCATCGTGGAGGAGAACATGGAGAAGTTCATGGGGCGATCTGTGGTCGCCACCATGTCGCGATCAAACCAGGTTACGGTAGCCAGAGGCGTTGTTGCACTGTCTGCGACCGTATATACACCGCCGTCTGCCTTTGCCTGGAACACCTTGCCGTCCAGCACTATCATTTCGCCATCTAGCCTGTCGAACGTTCCGATGCCGAAGTCGCCATGTTTTTTGAGTTCTCCGACCGGCTGGACACCATCGAAAACACCCAGCATCAGCGCGTCAATGGTCGAGACCTGGTAGAGCGTTTCGCGATCCGTTACCGGTATCGTGTTCTTTGGCAGGCTGGTCGCTACGGCTGCGGCAAAGAAGATGATGGCAGCGGCGACCGCGATGCCGAGAAAGAATTTTTTGTCCATACCCGGTTCCCTTTGCTCACTTCTTCCCGGTCACCTTGATGACGTGGAACCCGAACTGGGACTTGACCGGCCCGATGATCTTGCCGGCGTCAGCGGCAAACGCCGCCTGTTCGAACTCGGGCACCATCTGCCCTTTGCCGAACCAGCCCAGGTCCCCCCCATTCTTGCGCGACGGGCAGGAGGAGAACCGTTTTGCAACTGCAAGGAAGTCTTCGCCATCGTTGATGCGTTTCAAGATCCTGTTTGCCTCGTCCTCGGTCTTGACAAGGATGTGGGAAGCACGAACCTGTGTGGTCATATATAGAGATGAGGGATTGATGGAATAAAAGGGTTGATGAAAGGTTTTTGCCGGGAAAATCCCCGATGGTTTTGGATATTTTCCACGAGACTGACAGCAATTCATGGGTATTTTTATCCATGAATCCCTGAGATATAATCAGGGTTTTATTGACTATGGAACCTGACAAAACAGACACTCGCGACGGCAAAGGAGGACAGGAAGGAAAGAGATGCGGGCAACCTGTCTTTGGGAAGATGACTATAGCACTGATCATCGGAATCGTTGCTTTATTGATCATTTTTCTGGCTGTATTTTCATCTGCATCGCCATCAGTGCAAAATCAAGTCGTCTCCCCCGGCACCTGCGGGGACAAGGTACTCCAGTATGTGAACCAGAACCTGGTCCCTCAGGGGAGCCCTGCCACCCTTGTCGAGACTTCAGAAGACCGGGGTCTGTACTGGATAAAGATCCAGTACCAGTCACAGGTGATCACCCTGTTCGCATCAAAGGACTGCAGCCTCTTATTCACCAGTAATTATGATATGAACCAACAGGGCACGCAGGCCGCACAGCAGAAAGCCCCGGTGAAATCCGCCCGTCCCGCTGTGGATCTCTACGTCATGGCATTCTGCCCCTACGGGATCCAGGCAGAGACTGTGATGAAACCCGTTGTCGGCCTGCTGGGATCAAAGGCAGATATCCGGCTGCGTTATATCACGATGGTGACCGGGACAACAGCCGATTCAGTAAATTCCCTGCATGGGCCTACGGAAGCACAGGAAGACCTCCGCCAGATCTGTATCCAGAAATATTATCCTGAAAAACTCTGGACGTACGTTGCACGGTTCAATGAAGCATGTTATCCGGAGTCCGCCAATACAGAAACCCAGAAAGCCTGCTGGATGAATGCGAGTGCAATGGCAGGGATCGACATGGCAAAGATCACTGCCTGTGCATCTGGGCCGGAAGGGATCTCGCTTATGAAAGCGGATGAGGCAGATTCAAATAAGAATGGCGCATCGGGATCACCCACGCTCATCATCAACGGCGTGACATATTCCGGGGCACGCACACCGGAAAGATACAAGCAGGCGATCTGCAACAGTTACGACACCGCACCGGCCGAATGTGACACGACGTTATCAACTACGCAGGCAACAAATGCAGCTGGTGGGTGCGGGTAATTTTTTCCTTATGTTTATTGACAATTTCGAACCGGAAAATATTTTTGGGTAAATGGTAATTTTACACCTAATTTTTCACATAAAATCTTCTACATTCCGATGAATAGTTTTCGTGCTCCGGGGAACTTCGTCGATGGTTCAGCCCCGTCACCCGGTCCCGAATTCCTAAATCACAGTCGAGGGACAACATCGCCAGGTCGCGGGCGATGGTCAGTAAGTACTATCACCTTTAGGTCATTGTATTTCAGGATGACCGAGAATAGGTCAGCGCCCGGGAGGTACGGAGTCCTCTCACTTAAGTTATCTCAGTTCTATTGTTTTTGCTTGATAAATTACCCCCTCAAGATGGTTCTTATCTTTCGGCTGGGACAATGCGTAAAGTGTATATGTACCCGGGGGTAGGTTTGAGGAATTTGTTCGCCAATTATACCACCAAGTATTAGGACCGAATTCTGTATTTCTTACTGATATGACCGTGTCAAAGCTTGAGATATTATCGTTGATGACTTCAGATTCAGGATTATTGAGATTCGCACCTGTTCTTTCACCAATTCCCGGTCCGGTGATCATTAAATAGACTTTGTCAGATACAGTGTTTAAACCATGAATAGAAATAATGTCACCTCTCATAAAAAAATTGTCAACTAATCGGGATTCACCATCATACAGAAAAAAAAAGCGCTCCTTTGGAGTAAATGGATTTAATGGTTGATCATTCACCAACAAAAAAGCAGCGACCAATTTTACAACAAAAAACAATAAAATTATAATAAGTATTATCCCAATTACTGTAAACACTGTTTTCAATGAATATTTTTTTTCTTTTTTATCCGATGGTGTTTCATCCATACTTTCCATTCCATTTTATCACATAAAAATTTTTCATTTAAATGAAATCGAAGGCAAAAAATAACGCATATTTATTTTCAGATAATACGATCAACGGAAAGAACAACCTCAGCATATTTAAATGTTCTCCTCTTCGATATTGTTATGACAACATTTCCTCATGAAGTCACTCACTTCGGTGTAAGTGTTTTGAATTGCGTAAAAGGTAAAGGTGGTTAAATGCGAATCATGGATAACCGGTGTCTTTTCATTTTCCTGCTGGCAGCTATTGTTATAGTTCCAGTTTCTGCACAGATTGATGATACTTTAACAGAACAAAATGCATCATCTGTTATTTTTCCGCAAATGAAAATCACTCCGTCTGATACTCTGAAACATTCCGGAATTGAGCAGCAAGGGCAGCAGAAACAACTCAGTGCACTCACAGAACCACTCGATGTAAAAATCCAATCATCAGATTCAGTTGATATCGAATGGCAGAAACTTATCGGGGGTAACAGCGGAGAAATTTTTTTGATATTCAACAGACTTCCGATGGGGGGTTCATAGCAATTGGAGGAACGGGTTCGAGTAATAATGGGGATGTTATTGGATGGAATCATGGATCTGCAGATGCCTGGATTGTAAAATTCGATGAAGCGGGCAATATCCAATGGCAGAAACTCATCGGGGGTAATGGTTATGATCAGGGCATGACTATCCGGCAGACACCCGATGGATATATATTCACTGGTTTTACGAGTTCTACCAATGATGAATACGCCACTTTGAATCATGGTTCATACGATCTCTGGGTTGTGAAATTGGATACAACCGGGGAGATGCAATGGCAGGATGTTCTAGGAGGGAGTGGCGATGAATGGGGAATGAGCGTCCGCCAGACATTGGACAACGGATACATTGTAACCGGATACACGAATTCCAATGATATCGAAAATATCAATTCGAACAACGGTGGGACGGATGCATGGGTGCTGAAACTGGGAAGTTCCGGAAATATTGAATGGCAGAAATTGTTCGGTGGGGAAAATTATGATGCAGGGCATAGTATCATCCAGACGTCGGATTGGGGATATGTCTTTGCTGGGTATACCGATTCCAGCAACAGCGGGGATGTTGGTAAAAATCATGGATATTTCGACATATGGGTTGTTAAATTGGACGGTTCTGGTGAAATTCTTTGGAAAAAATTATTAGGAGGCAATGGTTCGGAAATAACATATTTCGGAAATGGAATCCAGCAGACAACAGATGGCGGTTTCATCCTACTTGGGTATACAACTTCAAACAACAATGGAGACGTTGGTCATAACCATGGAGGAACCGATCTCTGGGTTGCGAAATTGAGCAATGCCGGAGAATTGCAATGGGAGAAGACACTCGGGGGCGCATCAAACGAATTATCCGGAAGTATCGAACAGATCTCTGATGGGGGGTATATCTTAACTGGAAACACACTCTCCAGCAATACCGGTGATGTTGGCCAGAATAATGGCGATACTGATTATTGGGTCGTGAAATTAGATTCGATCGGAGTTATCCAATGGCAGGATACCTTAGGTGGCAATAATTTAGAACAGGGCAACTGTGTTAAACAGACTTCGGATGGCGGTTACATAATAACAGGATTCTCCAGATCGGCCAATAGTGGGGATATCGGTGAAAATCATGGCTTCGAGGATGCCTGGACAATAAAACTGAGACCTCGCACCATGACTGCACCCGAGGACGTTAAAAGATATGCACCGAACCTGTGGTTCGAAGATTCTGAGAATTACTATCCGATCAATCCATTCTTTTACGTAAACGATTTCGACAAGATTAACGGAGAAAATGGCAAGAACTCATATTTGGCGATGACCAAAGATCAAAAAATAAACAATATTACAGTTCTGTACCATGTGGATGAAAGAATTCCTGATACCAAAGTGTACGAATATTGGTTCTATTATCCATTTAATGACTTTTTAGACCAGCATTACCATGATTGGGAAACGGTCTTTGTCTTCGTTGATAAAACATCAGGATCTGTAAAAAAAGTAGTTGCGTCTTCGCATTCAGATTGGGATCCTAATAACGTTCTTGATAATCCTGGAAAGGATCACTCAGATATTCTGGTTGAATGTGGATCTCATGCGAGTGTAATTGATGGAAATAATAATGGACGTGCAGGATATTTCGAACCGTTTGAAATAAGTAATCCTTATAAATATGTTATCAGGTCGCCCAATCCTGTACCGGAAATAATGCCCTGGGCTTATCAGATCTGGGGTTTCGGAAATCTTAATTTACCTCGCTGGTTGGTCTTGGAATATCCAATCTTGCCTGATACACCTCCGGATCCAACAACTTGGTGGAAACCCGGTATAAAAATTGCAAACAATGATCCCCGTTATAAGTTGAAGGAGATATCCCCGACGTTCATTCATAATTTCGACGGACAGGAAAAATTACCGAATTCTCCATTTCTAGGATCGTTTAATTTAAAAGTCCCTCAGCTGGGAATAGATAGTTATGTCCCAATTGGTGGAAATCAGCCACTTTTTGCTTGGAATACTGTATCTTGGGATAACCCCGAAAAAATTGATACCCCTCTTGAATATGTAATGCAAGGGGCAGTAACATACTTGCATTATTCTCCACATTGGTATGAATATCCGGGTTCGGTGATAGTCATATTCAGTGATCAACAATATGTTACCGCGACAAATGCCAGCGGATTTTTCCTTATCAATAATGTTACACCCGGATACCATGAAGTTGTAGTCAATCGACCCGGATTTTCCCCATACAAACAAAGATTCTTAAATGAAGGGAATTCAAGTCTGGGGGCCGATGAAAAATTATACCTTGTTCCCGAATCAGATTCATTCAGGATTCAGGGATATGTCAGAAATCAGGACGGATCCATCTTATCAAATTATCCTGTAGACGTTTATGATGGAAATAATACTCACTTGTTTACTACACTTACCGAAGAAGACGGTTCTTATTTGGAAACCGTCTCAAAATGGTACAATTATACTGTCGTAGTTGCAGATCAGTCATCGAATGGGACAGTAAAAGTAAATAGTATCGCCGGAAGTGTCGTTTGGGCTAATATCACAATCGGAACGCATTGTTCATGGCCTATACCGAACTTCACCGCCTCTTCGACAAACATCTCCACGTTCGAGACTGTCCAGTTCACCGATACTTCAGAAGCATCCCCAACGAAATGGTACTGGGAATTCGGCGACGGCACGAACTCAACGGAGCAGAACCCGTCGCACATGTACCTGGTGATTGGGAACTACACTGTCAATCTCACGGCATGGAACGATCTGGGGAGTGATACCGAGACAAAGACAGATTACATCACGGTCGGTTACCAGAAACCCATCAATGCAGATTTCAACGCCACCCCCACGACCGGCTCGTACCCGCTGACCGTCCGGTTCACCGACCTGACCAGTTCATCTCCCAACAAATGGTACTGGGAGTTCGGTGACGGGACGAATTCGACAGTCCGGAACCCGGTGCACATATACCAGACCGGCGGGAATTTCACGGTCAACCTTACGGCTTCGAACATCTACGGGAACGACACGGTCACGAAGGAGGATTATATCCGTATCTATCCCACGCCCGTTCCTGTTGCCGGTTTCACGTCCAATTATTCTTATGATGAAAACAAGGCACCCGTAACGGTTCGGTTTGTCGATCAATCGGTTGTCTCCGGGAATGAAACCCGGTGGTTCTGGGATTTCGGCGACGGCACGAATTCGACTGAACAGAACCCGGTCCACAGCTTTGATGTATGGCTGGGATATTACTACGGCGGGTACCAAATATCGCTGACGGTGACCGACAATTATGGGCGGACATCGACATTCTCGGAATATTTCGTCGAGGTCCGGAAAGACTATGAGCTCGATTTTATTGGAGAACCCAGATCCGGTAAATCACCATTGAATGTCACATTCTCAGATACCAGTCCCGACGACCTTGATCCGCGATATTATTTATGGGATTTTGGCGATGGGACTTCGTTCGAATGGATCCTCTGGGATAACCCGGAGGAACCTCCGAAAAACATAACCCATGTTTACAGCGCTCCGGGCAATTATACGGTGACGCTGACAAAAGGGATCGTGGTTCTGGAAACGGAAGTGACTAAGACCCGGGTGGATTATATTATCGTAACTTCGCCGGTTCCTCCGGTTGCAAACTTCTCCGCCAATATCACATCCGGGAAAGTCCCTCTTGCGGTTGCATTTTCTGATTTATCCTCAGGTTCACCGACAGGCTGGAGCTGGACATTCGGCGACGGCGCAGGGTCCTTGGACCGGAACCCGGTCCACGTTTACTCATCGGCGGGCATCTATACTGTCTCGCTGCATGTAACCAACGCTGACGGAAGTGATACCGCTACCAAAGTGAACTATGTCTCTGTCTCATCTCCGGTTCCTCCGGTTGCGGACTTTTCAGCCAATACCACATCCGGTACCGCACCTCTTGCAGTCGCGTTCACGGACACTTCATCCGGGTCACCAACAAGCTGGTCATGGAACTTCGGTGACGGGATAACCACGACCGATCGGAACCCGGTGCATGTATATTCCGCAACCGGGAAATATACCGTCTCGCTGAGCGTAACGAATGCAGACGGTAGCGATACTATTACGAAGCCAGATTACATAACCGTCACTTCTCCGACCCCGACTCCGACACCAACCCCGACACCAGGCACAATTCCGGCGACAATCAGAATCGAACCCGAAACCCTCAACCTGAAAAGCAAAGGTGTTTTTACCGCGTTCATCACCCTGCCTTCGGGATATAACGTGAATAATATCGATGTCGCTTCGCTTGTGTGCGAAGGTGCTCACGCGAAGAGTGGACACGCGACAGGAGGGGGTGAATATATTGCAAAGTTCGAGAGACAGGATCTGGTCGGGATTGTTCCGGGTGATGCGGTTACGTTCACGGTGGTTGGAAACGTGATTGTGAACGGAAATCCAATCGAATTTCGTGGGAGTGATACGATCAGAGTGATTGAATAGGAAACAATGGTAGTAATCGTGATTTTCTGAATGGTATGAGGGATTAATGAAAAGGCAGGGAATCACGCCCCGCCTTTTTTGTTCGACCATTTTAACAATCTCCTGTCAACCCCGGCCAAATCGAAGAACTTCATTCTTCTCCAATCTCATGTCCTCGACATTTGATTAATCGAAGAACCCGGTTCTTCTCTAGGGGCGCGTCCCTTCAGGACTCCCCTTACTTCAGCCCCGGCACCCCGTCCGCCCACTTTTCTACCCGGGAGCGGATCCCCTCATCATTGTATGAGGAGAGTGTCACCCGATCGCGGGCGATACTCAGGAAGTACAGCCCGGCCTTCGGGTCGTTGCACTTCAGGATGACCGAGAAGAGATCGGCAGCAGGGACATGATGTACCTTCCCGCCATGCGCTGCAATGTTTGCCATGTTCGAGATCACGGCGGCAATACCGTTCTGGTAGCCGTCGATGGAGTTGTACATATCCAGCCCGTTTCCGATCCGCTTCCCTTTCGTATTCATGTACACGAATTTTGCCGTGTACATCTCCCGCACCTTCTCGACCGGCGGGTGGTGCTTTTTCGCACTCCTGTAGGACGTGCACCCGAGCGGGTTCTTCAGGACGAGCGACTGGATGACAGCATTGAACGCCATCACGTCCGGAAACGGTTTTTTTAACTGGCGGACAGCACTCTTTGTTCCGGCTCTCTGGTTGAAATGTGCCATATTTTACCTCGTTTGGTATCAGCCACAGTATCGGTCGCGGTTGTTTCTCTCCCGCGATGCCCCATGACCCAGCCGGCGGTGCAGGGTGTTGGGGGAAGCGTATGAGTCCTGATCAAGGAGAATGAGGGGGACTGATAAATCCTTGGTGGTCGGTTGCACGGGGATTGGAGGGGGTCTGGCGGTGTACTTTAATGACCGCGACCCGCTGTCCCTAGGCTGTCTATTCTTTCCGGTATTTCCGGATTTACTGTCATTGAACTATGGCAATACACGGTCATTGTGGTGCCTTGTTTCACGTGGCATGTGGTTGTTCCAATTCGAAAAAAGTTGCCCGACCCCCTCCAACACCCCACGGCTCCGACCCGCTTTTTGCATGGGTGATGGCAGGCTTTTACGACTGTGAATTCGCGGAGTGATGGTGATCCTGATGTCCATATGTGGTAGGGGGGGTCGGGGCCAATATGAGGGTGATCTCCCCCCTCAGAACTCCCCGTCCTGCTCAAAACTCCTGCCATACCGGATCGCAAGCTCCGCCTTGTAGAGCTCCCTTCCAAGGTAGGCCGCATGGTCGAGCAACGTGACATCGCCGTTTTTCATGATGGTGTAAAAAACGTCCTGCCAGCGTTTGCCCCTCAACGCCTTGCCGTTGATGACCGCAACGATGGAATCGCCTTCAATCCCGATCCGGAAATTCCCTTTCGGGTCGTACGTAATCTTGTCCGGCATGGGTTTTGCACTCGCAATCGTATCATATTCAAGGGGGGGTTCGCGCCGCCGGCGTTTCTCCTTGAGCGTGAGCAGATCGATGCCAAGGTCTTTGGGATACGGCCGGTCTTTTGCGAGCACCATCATCTCGGTTGCCCGCCGCATCTCGCTGACTGATCCTTGTGTCTTGTCGGAGTGTTCGCTTGTGAAAATCACCGATGCACCGGCTTCCATGGCAAGCCCTGCAAGCAGCGCATTTGCGCCGATTGAATCTGCATCGAGGAGCTCAACGACATTCCCTGCACCAAAGAAGACCGGATATGATGATTTACCGAACTTTCTGAGTGACGTTGCCAGCCCGGAGCAGACCGGCTGGAGGAGGGGGTCGGCGATGATGCACCGGATGCCGCCCCTCTTTGCGAGCGCGATATTATGGGCAAGCGTGTGATCATCCGGCACCACAACCGCCGCAGCACCGGCTTTTGCGATCTCCTTCCCGATCACCGGGATATTTTTTGACTGGAGAGAGAGCACGATATCGGCCCGGAAAAGCGCCGCCCTGATAAGTACCGGGTCCTGCGTATCAACAGCAAGCGGGCGGTCGATATCGCTGACCGCGCCAAATACCCGTTTCACATCCTGCGGTGTCGCATCAAACCCAAACCCGAGGTCCACGATGTCCGCGCCCGCGGAAAAGAACCGCTCCACATCACTGCGGATATCCTCGCACAGGTGTGCATCCATGATCTCGGCGAGCACTTTTATCCTTGATGTCCCACCGATCTTCAGCCCCCGGATCAGGTAGGTGAAAGTGGCATTCCTCTCCAGGTCTTCGATTATAGAAAATGCCTCTTCTGCTCTCTTTGCCGCAAGGAACTCATCCGCGGGAACTGTGCGCGAGAGCGTGATGGTTTCAAGGAACGGGAGGATGAGGGCAAGGTCTGCCGCGTGCCGGGGGCCACGGTACACGGGCACACCAGTCTCTCTCTCGACCTGCGCAAACGACGCGGTGCACATGCCGGATACGATCGCCATATCATACCTCCCCTTTCCGATAAGGCTGTGGAGATGGTGCGGGGTGAGAAACGATGCGATCTCACCGGTTACAACCACATCTGCACCAAATCCCCGTGCGGCGTTGCGGACAATCGTCTCCGTCGCGGCACCCGTTGGCAGGAGGATGCGCATAAGTTCCCTTAATATCCGAAAGGTAAAAAAGATATGATCTGATGCTAACCTGCGATCTCCACGTGCACACGAACTTCTCCAAAGACGGTGAGAGTAGCGTGGAAGAGATACTGCGGCGTGCGGAGGAGGTCGGGCTCGATGCGATCGCGATCACCGACCATGACACCATTGACGGGGCTAAGAGAGCGCTTGCCTGTTCGTCGCCGGTTCTTGTGATCCCGGGAATTGAAGTCTCCACTAGGCAGGGGCACCTGATCGTCCTGGGGGTTACCGAGATGATCCCTGCCGGGCTCGATGTAGGGGAAACGATAGCAATCGCCCGCCGGCTTGGTGCAGTACTCATACTCCCGCACCCCTACCACATATGGCGCCACGGTGTAGCCCGGAAACGCAAGGCGGGAATGCTGATTGTGGATGCAGTAGAATCTTTCAACAGCCGGTATATTGTAGGCTCCGCGAACCGGAAGGCGGCGCGGATCGCCCGCCGGCTCGGCAAACCCTGCGTCGGCGGAAGCGATGCCCACAACGCCCGGTTTGTCGGATTTGGCAGGACTTTTGTTGATGCGGAACTGACTGTCCCCGCAATCCTCCAGGCTATCCGCGATGGAAACGTCTCGAGCGGGGGCAGGAAGACACCGCTGCGCACGTACACCCGGCAGTCGCTCCGGAACACGTGGAGAAAAATTGCACGGTTCACACGGCGCGTGCGTCTGAAATGAGGCTTGCGTTTCGCGTATCCTATATAGGGACCCGGTTCTTCGGGTCGCAGGTGCAGGCAGATCGCCGCACGGTTGAAGGTGAATTTATTGCCGCCTGCAGGCGTCTTGACCTGTTTATGGATTTCCGCCAGGCCGGTTTTTTATCCGCCGGGCGTACGGACCGGGGTGTGCATGCCAGAGGACAGGTGATCTCGTTTTCAACAAATTATCCCGAACGGGCGATCACGGCACTCAATGCCCAGCTCCCGCCGGACTGCTGGTGTACAGGATATGCGGAAGTGCCGGATGAATTCCACCCGAGATACGACGCCCGCTCGCGCACCTACCGTTACTACTTTGCCGCCACTATGGCTGACAAGGGTGAAGTAGCCCGTGCCGCGCAGCTTTTTACCGGAACCCATAACTTTGCCAATTTCGCCCGCGTGCGTGGCAAAAATCCATTCCGGACGGTACATGCGGCATCTATAGGAGAAGAACGCGGTTTTGTCTGGCTCGAAGTGACCGCTGACAGTTTCCTCTGGCACCAGGTGCGTTGCATGGCGGCTGCTCTCTGGCAGGTCGGAGCAGGAGAAATTGATGGGGGTTCGATTACGGCCCTTCTCGAACAGGAGTCTGCAAAGGCTGTCCCGCCGGCGCCTGCGGAAGGGCTCATTCTCTGGGAAACAGACTGCGGGATTACATTCATTCCGATGACGGTTGATGGCCGGAGTGCAGCTTATCTGGAATATCTTCGCCGGCACCACGCGCTGATGGAGCAGGTGTGCAGAACCCTTGCTGCACGGGAAGAGGCGGGACATGGCGATGAATGCGATTGAGACATATGACCTGACCCGGTATTACGGGACGCTGTGTGCGGTAAACGGGCTAACCCTCTCGGTCGACCGGGAGGTATTCGCCCTGCTCGGCCCCAACGGGTCAGGCAAGACAACGACTGTGCTCATGCTCACCACTCTCCTGCACCCGACCAACGGGTCTGCATCGGTCTGCGGGCACGATATCGTGCGGAACGGGGAGCAGGTGCGCCGTTGCTTAAGCTATGTCCCGCAGGACATGGCCATAGACATCAAACTCACCGGGCGAGAGAACGCACTCCTCTTTGCCCGGTTGTACGGGGTCGCGGACGCAAGCGACCGGGTGGACGAAGTGCTCGGGGTAATGGGGCTTACCGACCGGGCAGACGACCTTGTTAAGACCTACTCCGGCGGCATGCGCCGCCGGCTCGAACTTGCACAGGCGCTTGTCCACGAACCGGCTGTTCTCTTCCTGGATGAGCCCACGCTTGGGCTCGATGTCTCCGCCCGCGCCACGATCTGGGAACATATCAGGGCACTTAAAAAAGATGGCATGACAGTCTTTGTCACTACGCACTACATGGACGAGGCCGACCGGTACTGCGACCGGGTCGGGATCATCAGCCTGGGGTCAATCGTTGCGCTCGGTGCGCCGTCTGCGCTGAAAGCCCGGCTCGGCAAGGATGTGATCACCGCACAGGTCGACGGGGACTTCAAAGACCCGCGTGTCGGGGGAGTCGAGCTCCTTGCACTGGCAAACAACGAGGCAACCTTCTTAGCGGAAAACGGGCGCGAGGCGCTCCCGCTCCTTGCAGACGCATTCACAAAATCAGGGGTGAAAGTGCGCTCGCTTTCCCTCCGTGAACCGACGCTGGACGATGCCTTCCTCCATGCGGTGGGGACACCTAAGGAACCGGCAGGGTTCGACCAGACAAAGTTCCGGACGATGCTGAGGAGGAGAAAATGAGGGGGGTTTTGCATTATATCCAGCGGGATTTCCTGCGCTGGGTACGGGGCAGTGTGGCGGTCTTCTCTGCCCTCGTGATGCCGGCTGCATGGCTGATCTTTGTCGGACTTGCGTTGCCCATCAGGTTCACGGACAACTACCTCGACTTCATCACGCCCGGTATCCTCGTGATGACGATGCTCTCCGCAGGTCTCTCCGGCGGGACGCTGCTGATGTTTGACAAGATCCTCGGCTTTCTCAACAAGTTCCTCGCCCTCCCCTCACCACGGGAAGACATCCTGTATGGCAAGATCCTGTTTGTGAGCCTCCGTGGGCTTATCCAGTCGACAATCATCCTTGTGATCGCCGTGCTCATCGGCGCGACCATCTACAACCCGGTCCAGTACGGGCTGACATACCTGATCCTGTTCCTGTTCGGGATGCTGATCGCTGCGTTTGCCACCACACTTGCCCTTTACCTCGAAGACCACGACTCCTTTGCCGCTGTGAATACGATGATAGCCATGCCGCTTTTTTTCACGTCAAGTGCTCTCATGCCGTACAATGTCATGCCCGGATGGCTGCGCACCCTTGCGTCACTCAACCCGTTGAGCTACGCGATCGATGCAATCCGCGCCGTCAACACGGGTGTCCTGCCGTTCGTACAGATCGCAGCGCTCATTGCCCTGTGTTTCATCGTTACCGTGGTCAGCGTCCATGTGTTCCGCAGGGTGACGGTATAGTCAACTCAAGAGGTATTTAAACCTCAAAACAAATCCCTATCAAACGATCATGAAGAACCACCATAAAGTCGACCTGAGAGCCATCGCATGGCACGCGATGGAGAAGTACGGCTTTGACCCCCTGTTCCCGCAACCCGTGATGGAGGAAGTAAGTGCCCTCCATGAAAAGACGTTTTCAGAGAACCAGCATGACGCAAGCGACCTGCGCCACCTCCTCTGGTCGTCAATCGACAACCATGACTCCATGGACCTTGACCAGATCGAATACTGCGAACGAAAAGAGAACGGGAAGATACATGTCAGGGTCGCAATCGCCGATGTCGATGTCTACATAAAAAAACACTCGGAGACCGACCAGCACGCCGCTCATAACGGGACCTCCGTCTATACCGGCATCCAGACATTCCCGATGCTGCCAGACCGGCTCTCCCGGGACATCACCTCCCTGCTCCCGGATCAGGACCGGATTGCAGTCGTTATCGAATACATGGTTCTTCCTGACGGGAGCTTTGAGCCCGGGGACGTATACCGGGCCCTTGTGTGCAATAAGGCAAAACTTGTCTATGAAGAGGTCGGGGCATGGCTTGAAGGGACGGGCCCCGTCCCGAAAAAGGTACAGGAAATCCCCGGACTGGAAGAACAACTTCACCTGCAGAACGAGGCCTCACAGATCTTACGGAAAAACCGGAGAGAACAGGGAGCGCTTGAATTAGACACCATAGAAGCTGAGCCGGTTGTGGACGGAGACGCGGTCAGGGACCTCATCGTGAAGCGGCAGAACCTGGCGCGATGTGTTATCGAGGAATTTATGGTCGCAGCGAACGGGACCATGGTCGCCACACTGGGAAACGCC
The DNA here is from genome assembly GCA_026625165.1 of Methanoregula sp. Taxonomy (NCBI): domain Archaea; kingdom Methanobacteriati; phylum Methanobacteriota; class Methanomicrobia; order Methanomicrobiales; family Methanoregulaceae; genus Methanoregula; species Methanoregula sp. The sequence goes on from CP112999.1 coordinate 212,294, forward strand.
GGAGTACCCATGATACAACGGGTCGTGCGTACACCTAAGAACTGGGAAGGCATTGTTCTTGCCGCTGCGACGCATGGTGGGATCCTGCCCGATGAACCGGATGCAAAAGCGCTCGCAAAGTTCCTCATCCGGCAAAAAGAAGCCGACCCGGAACGCTTCCCGGACCTGTCCCTGACCGTAGTCAAACTTCTGGGGCCGGGTGAATACATGATGCTTGAACCCGGTGCACCACCGGCCGGCCATTTCGCCCTCGCTGTCATTGACTATACCCATGCCACCGCCCCGAACCGGCGCTACGTGGACATCATCAACCAGCGGCTGGTAAAATCGATCCTTGATAAACGACCAAGCCCTTACCCAAAAGATGAACTCTCTGACCAGTCCTCATACCTGACCGGCCGGGAGAAAGCAGCCAAGAAAGTCCAGCGTTTTATGCGGAAGGCTGCAGCCGCAGTGCTGCTCCGGCACAGGCTGGGGGAATCATTCGATGCGCTGGTGACCGGTGCCGCAGATAAAGGGACCTATGTCCGGCTCATCACGCCACCTGCAGAGGGGCGAGTCATACGGGGTGAAAAAGGCCTCAGGGTAGGCCAGAAGGTCCGCGTCCGTCTGCTCAAGGCAGACCCGTTCAACGGCTTTATTGACTTTGAACGTAGTGGTGGCAGGTAAGACAGGGACCGGGCAAACAATACATCCCGCCTGCTTTGCCCCCTCTTTTTGGAGACAGTCACTCATTGAATTTGTTGTACAAACGGTTTGCGACGAGCTGGAAGATCAAAATAAAGGTGCACAGCATCGCAATATCGATAAACGGGTTGAAGTGCGTATCTCCCAGATATGCAGCACGGATAAGATCATTCCCGTACGTAAGCGGGGAAAAGAACCCGGCAACCTGCCCGATGGAAGGGATGGACTCTAACGGGATGAAGACGCCGGATATGAATATCAGGGGAAGCCTGACCATGTTCAGCATGGACATGATATCCCCGGGGCTCTCTGTCGGGTATGCTGCAAACAGGGTTCCCATCGTCGCAAAGCAGAAGGAAGTCAGGACGATTCCGGATACAAGCGGAATGATGCTTATGGGAAAAGCCTCAAAGATGAGCAGGCCGGCAATGAGCGGGATGAATCCGATACAGATACTGTAGAAAAAACCACTCATGCTCTCGCCAAGCACTATTGCATGCAGGGAAACGGGTGCAGATACAAGCCGGTCAAATGTCTTCATCCGCCGTTCGATAGGGATTGATACCGGTTCGATAGACGATGATGAGAAGAGGATCGTGATCGCGATAAGCCCCGGGATCATGACAGATGGCTCCGCTGGTTTTCCAACGGCAAATGCAAGGAACATGAAAAGGGGGAAGAGTGCACCTGAGACGATGATATTTGGCTTGAAGTAATAGATCGCAATATCTTTTTTTGCAATTGCCCATGCGGCGTTAAGTTCCGCATAGAGCTGCCCGTGCAGGTGAGCCGGATCAGTCAACGGTGCTCACCCCTTTTGTCCTGATATCAAGTCCTGTCAGTTTGATGAAAACGTCTTCAAGGCTCGGGCCGTATGTGGTCATGCTTAGTACCCTGCAGTTATGGTCCTTTGCATACTCCATCATGGCTGCGATCACTTCGGCCGGGTCTTCCGTAAAAAGCCGGTACTTGTCCCCCTCTTTCCTGACTTCGCTTACCATCGGGATCTGTTTTAACTCATCCAACCGGCGGGGATCTGACGGATCGAATGCCACCTCGATCGACTGGGCGCTCTGGATTGTCTTTTTTAACCGTTCCGGAGAATCTATTGCGGCGATGCGCCCCCGGTTGATGATCGCAACACGATCACAGGTCAGGTTTGCCTCTTCAATATTATGGGTTGTAAGAAATACCGTGACCCCTTTTGCATTGAGATCGCGGATCACTTGCCGTATGATAAGGTTGCTCTGCACGTCAAGTCCGGATGTGGGCTCATCAAGAAACAGGAGCCGGGGATTGTTGATAAGCCCCATGGCAAGGGTGAGCCTGCGCTTCATCCCTTTTGAAAAGCCGTGGACTTTGTCATTTCGTCGCTCCCACAGCCCGAAGAGTTCGAGAAGTTCTTTTCCCCGGACTTCGCGCTCTTTTTTTGCCACGGTGTAGAGTTCGGCAGCAAACATCAGGTTCTGCCATGCGCTGAGATCATCGTAGATGTTCGATGTTTCGTGCACAATACCCATCTGTTTGCGGGCGGCGGTTGTCTCCTCTATGATGTCGTCTCCAAAAATTTTTGCAGTCCCTCCGGTGGGTTTGCTGATCCCGGTCAGGATGCGGATGGTTGTGGTCTTTCCCGCACCGTTAGGACCGAGAAAACCGAAAGTCTCACCCTCTGACACTGAAAAATTAACGTCGTCCAATGCGGTCAGGGTACCAAATTTTTTAAAAATATGGGCGACCTCGATCGCATGCATGGTACCATGGTACTACAGGTATTGGATTTAAAAGATACATTCCGGACTAATCCGGAGAAATATTTTATTAAAAGACCCGGGTGACAGGATACGGCCACCCGGTTTTGTGTTTTAAAAAGGCAATCAATAAGAAGACAATTATCTTCACACCCGGTATTGAGAATTCCGGAACCTGACCAGTTCATCGCAGAACTCTCCCAGGTATTCTTCCATAGAGAGGCTCCCCTCCTCAAAAACGCAGTCTTCTTCTTCGACTATCCTGTTGATCATGTCCCGGGTGGGAAGAATGAGGTCAATTGGCACCCCGGCTTCTTTTGATCCCCGGATAAGTGCCTCACGGAAGATGCCCAGGCAATACCCTATCCTGTACTTGTAGACATGCCGGGTCTTGTCAAGGTATGCCGCGACCCGCTCCGTTTCAATTCTGAGAAAATCCTCAAGGACTTGTTTGTCTTTGCATTTCCCGAGCATGTACCTGTAATGGGCAAACGGGTACATCTCTTCGAGTTCGGCAGGGACAATCCCGCAGGTCCCAAAGACCACAATATGGTACTGCGAAGGGTCAAAGACCTGCGAGATTACCATCCTGATGAGCTGGTGGCTGGGGCTCGCACTGTACGGTTTCCGGACCGCACAGGGCAAAAAGATCGCAATGTCGCGGGGTGTAACGTCATATTTGTCGATGATATACCGGTATGACTTTTCAAACTCCTTTAAGTAAAAAGGCGGACCTGTCAGGAAATCCTTCTGGCCGGTCTTTGACCCCGCCGGGTCCTCATTTTCACCCATGGATATGCATATCTGGTCGGTTCCAGAATAAAAGAAATAACCGTTCGTACCAGCCCCCAAAGGCTGGCGGGGCGTCATATGTCCCTTTGGTTCCGGGTGCTTGTCAATTATCCATTATCCCCGCCGTGAGCGGCAGAGCGATAACCCGGGCGCTGTACTTGGATGTTCGATCCGTCCGCACGCCCCTGTGTCCCCGTCAATATTCTGACCATCGCAATTCCAAAAAAAAAATTCAAAAAGATAATCGCAAACATAAAACAGAGTTTTCCTGTTACAAAGACGTGGAACAACGTCGGGGCAAAAATTGCCCGGAGCATCACGCTGCATTCCTGAAATTACACGCATCTGCCGGATTATTACCGTTCCTTAACCCGGATCAGTAATACGACAGTCCCGTGGAAATATTCCAAGATAAAAAAGAATCGGATGGCAGTCAGCGGTTTACCATCCACTCCCTCAGGCGAAGCCCGTTTACGACAAGGACAAAGCCCCCCAGCAGCGCAAGCACACCCACCACCTCGACCAGAAAAAAGGCCCCGGCAGCGGGCATTTCCATTACAAAAAACGCCAGTATAAAAGAAAGGATGCCGATAACAAGCCGGCTGAAAAATCCCTCAGGGACGGCAGCCCTGCCTTTTGCCACGCGGCTAATGAGGATAATGGCGCTCGCGCACGACCATACAGCAAGGGTGACAAGAATAAAGGTGCTCCAGATAAACGGGGGAAGGTACCATGATACCACGCCAATAGCGAATATGCAAAGACCCTGTCCGATCCCTTCGACCGGTACCAGCCCCTGGGATCGGATCCCAGAATATATTATTCCTGATCCAAGCCCAACGAGCGCAAGAGGTATTGCATAATGGACAATTCCTGAAAAAAATACCAGTGGGTCCAGCAGAATAAAAACTGCCACCGAAAGGCAGGAAAGCCCTATGAGGACCTGGCGTTGCCATGATACCTGCTGTTCCTCAAGAATCGTCCTGGTATTTTCGTCATTTTTGCTCCGGGCATGGTGGATGAGGGTGCTGCAGGTGTGCGCGATCATCAGCAGGAGGGGCGCATCGTCTATGAGGTGCATCAGGGGGTGTGCGGCCGGATCATAACGGTCGAGGTGCACCCGCCATTCAGTCTCCGTCTCATGCACATGGTACTGCCCTTTCCGGTAACTGGCAATTGTCCCGGGGGTTGGAATATTGAGCGAGGACCATTTCCAGCCGGCATCCAGTGGCTCAGTCACCGATTCCTTGTCTGCGACGACCTCCCAGACACCCTGGTGCAATGGCGCGAGAAGATCGTCAAGCCTGGTCATGAAACCCCCCTTAAAACATTAACAGGAATTTGTCCCGCATATATAAATGTGCCCTCATTTCCGCACGAATGGTACAGGAAATTTGAGCCAGAAATCGACCTGTAAAGCATATCTTGTACGACAACCCAGAGATTAGAAGAGAAGTGGCAGCATGGGCGACCTCTACGTGAACAGTGGCGAATCATTTATCCGGACAACCGGCAGGGTCAGTGTGAACCTTGCCCTGTACGACATGATACTCACCACCCGGCACCTGATCCTTGTTGACAACACGTATGCCCGGTTCGAACCGCAGATGATACCGATCCTGACCATATTGTCGGTGACTGCAGGAAAGGTTGCAACTGGCGAGCCGGTCATTACGCTATCTTTTACCGCGACAGGCAGCACCGGAAACCCCGCCCCGATGAACCTCCTCTTCACGCAAGAGCCCGGTGAAAAGAGGAAGCGGGAACGCGACGAGTGGATAAGACTACTCATCGACCATATCGTTTCGGCACGCCAGCAGACTGCCATTGCCACCGCGCCTGCTCACCAGGAACGGGAACGCCTGCCCAAAGGTGCAATCCCGCGCCCGATCGAACCCGCTTTCCCCCATAAAACCCCCGCCGGACCCGACCCGGTTCTATCAGAAATTGTCATCCTCCCCGATGAAGTCGAATCACCGCCCGTTGAAGTGGACATTCCCCTCTCATCACCTGCCAAAACCATTCCGGTTCATGAAGAGGTCCCGGACTCTGTGGAAGCGCAGGAACAAGCCCGGTCAAGAGAAATTCATGAGCCCGCGGCAGTAAAAGCGTCACCGGACTCCGGTAAGGAAAAGAGCAGAATCCCGATCCCGTCCGTTTCGGAAATTAAAGCGCCGCAGGAGCCTTCCGGAGGAGAGCAGGCATCACAGAGTTCTTTTGCCCTTGCCGTGCAGGCAGCAATAAAGTCCCTTGGCGCCCCCCATGGAAGAACTGTGTCCCGGGACACCGGAACCCCGCAGATTACGGTACCGGCAGAACCGGTCATCAGCTTAAAAGAAGAAACCGGGACCGGTGTCACGCCCGCATTGGCGATTGATGAACCCGGGGCAACGAGGCAACAACCCGATACAACAACAGAAACAGGAACGGTACAGCAGGTCCCCGCGCCTCCCCTGCCTCCCCCCGGGCCCCGGCCCGGGTGGCGCACGGCAATTGTGGTCGGTGCACTTGTCATCATTATTCTCGCTGTTGCTGGTGGAACGTTCCTCTTTGCAAAGGACAGGCCGGCAACAAGCGGGATCCCCCAAATACAGGTGGTGACTACGGCTCCTGCGCTTCCGGAAACACCTGCCCCGGTATTGATTCCCGGCAATGGCGTCTGGGTCCGTGTGCAGTACAACGGGAGTTTTATCGGGTATGTCGGCAACCCGGGGTCACTGCAGCACGTAGGTGGTTCCGGTGACCGGTTCTATTACATCCCGAAAAGCGACAGCCTTGTGCAGGCAACGTTCAAGAAGCAGGACAATTCAGGAAGCACTCTTGCCATCGGGATTTACCGGAACGGGGAGATGGTGTTCCATCGCTCAACAAGAGCCCCGGGAGGGGAGGTACAGTTTCTTATCGATCCGATGACCGGAAATCCCCCCGGTATCAATGCCACTTCTGCAATGAAGTGAATTGCTCCTGCGTTCGTGCCCGTTAATGTTTCGGGAAACCTTTGAGTACAAGGCTCTCCTTAATCTCGTCAAGGATGGCCGTGTCATCGATTGTCGCGGGCACATTATACGGCACACCGTCAGCGATCTTCCTGATGGTGCCCCGCAGGATCTTGCCAGACCTCGTCTTGGGTAACCTTTTTACGACAAGCACCTCCTTAAACGAGGCAATTGGGCCGATCCGCTCGCGCACCATCCTGACGAGCTCACGTTCGAGCTCATCGGGTTTGCGCTCCTTTCCCGCCTTGAGAACCACAAATCCGACCGGCACCTCCGCCTTGATCGGGTCGTGAACTCCGCTGACCGCACATTCCGCCACGTCGGGATGGGATGCGAGCACCTCCTCCATCGCGCCGGTCGAGAGCCGGTGACCGGCGACATTGATGATGTCGTCTGTCCTGCCCATGATCCAGAGATAGCCGTCCGCATCGATATATCCGGCATCGGCAGTGAAATAGAAGCCCTCGTAGATCGAGAAATACGTCCTGACAAAGTCCTCATCGGCACAAAAGAGCGTGGTCATGCATCCCGGGGGAAGCGGTGATTTTACCACGATGTTGCCCTGCTGCCCGGGCTCTGCCGGTTTCCCGTCCATGTCCATCACCCCGATATCATAACCCGGTACCGGTTTTGTGCAGGAACCGGGTTTTACCGGGAACAGCCCGAGCCCGGCACAGTTTGCCCCGATTGCCCAGCCGGTCTCAGTCTGCCACCAGTGATCGATGACCGGCACTTTCAGCTGCTGTTCTGCCCAGCGCAGTGTGTCGGGATCACACCGTTCACCGGCTAAAAAGAGCATCCGGAATTTCGAAAGGTCGTACTTTTTTACGTACTTCCCTTCGGGGTCTTCCCTGCGGATTGCCCGGAATGCTGTCGGTGCGCAGAAAAGAACGGAAACGTTGTGCTGTTCGATGACCCGCCAGAACGCACCCGGGTCAGGCGTGCCTATGGACTTGCCCTCGTAAAGGATTGTGGTGCAGCCATAGAACAGCGGGGCGTAGACGATATAGGAATGCCCCACAACCCAGCCGATATCTGACGCAGCCCAGTACACTTCGCCGGGCGACATCCCGTAGATCGCGCTCATGCTCCAGTTCAGGGCAACAAGGTGCCCGCCGTTATCACGGAGTACACCCTTGGGTTTTCCGGTGGTGCCGGAGGTGTACAGGATGTAGAGCGGATCGGTCGCAGCGACAGGAACGCACGGGTGAGGCTCCGAGTCCATGATCTCCGTCCATTCATGGTCCCTCCCTGCGATCAGGTCAACGCGCCCACGGGGGCGCTGGACGATGACGCAGGCATCGGGTTTATGGGTGCACATCCGGATTGCCTCATCAAGGAGCGGTTTGTAGGGGATGATCCGTTTTACCTCGATCCCGCAGGATGTTGAGATTATGATCTTTGGACGTGCATCTTCGATACGGGTGGCGAGCTCCCGCGATGCAAATCCCCCAAAGACGACCGAATGGATTGCACCGAGCCGGGCGCAGGCGAGCATCGCGATCACGGCCTCCGGGACCATGGGCATATATATGATGACCCGGTCGCCTTTCCGTAACCCGAGCCGCACGAGCCCCCCGGCACAACGGGCGACAAGGTCCCGGAGCTCGCGGTAGCTGTATTTTTTAACCGTTTTTGTCACCGGGCTGTCGTAGATAAGTGCGAGCTGGTCCGCCCGCCCGTTTTCGACATGGCGGTCAAGGGCGTTATAACAGGTGTTGACCACCCCGCCTTCAAACCACCGGTAGAATGGCGGGTTATCCGCGTTGAGCACCCGGTCCCATTTTCTTTCCCACCGGACTGCCTGTGCAGCTTCTCCCCAGAATTGTTCCGGCTCTTCGATCGATTGCCGGTAGACTTCATTATACCCTTTACCCATGGAACATGCTCTCCTCAACGCCTTCTTTTAACGAAGGATCGCAGGGCTCATAGATTTTTCTTTGTGTATCCGATACAGTGGGGGGAATCGCCCACCATCCGAAGGCAACGGCCCGGGGAATGCCCGGCACAGAGGCGGCGGAATACGAAAGCGGCATCAAACCGGTCAAAATACCACGGAAAACAAGGGTTTCTATATATACCTCAACAGTGCAATTTCCCATAACCGTATTCAGAAGGTCCAAAGCGTCAGGTCCGGTTTTTTTCACGGACATCTATACGCCGGAATCTCGTGCGGATGAGGGGGAAAATGCCAGGTATAAACAAGGAAACGGGATGTATCGAATCGGCAGTGATTGAAAATGCGCTTGTCATGATCATTGTCCTTCAACGGCACGGGGTTGTTACCGCATGGAACCATGCTGCCGAAAAGATTACCGGGTACACTTCCGATGAAGTGATCGGAAGTTCCGACGTATGGAAACTCCTCTACCCTGATACAAAATACCGCGGCGAGGTCACTAAAAAAATCACAAGCAATCTTGCAGCCCGCAATTATTTTGAAGACCTTGAAACGACGATACGCACAAAATCCGGTGAGAAGCGCATCATAAGGTGGAACACCAATGAGGTAACTGGAAAAGATGGTAAATACCAGATCGTCACCATCGGCCTTGACATCACCCGGACCAGGGAACTGGATGAATTCCGGGAGAGCATAATTGAAAATGCCAACGTCCTGATATCGGTCCTTGACCGGAAAGGCAATGTACTTGTCTGGAACCAGGCGGCAGAGAAAATTACGGGATATTCGCGGGACGAAGTGATCGGGAAGCGGGACATTTGGAAACAGCTGTATCCCGATCCTGATTACCGGCGCACAATCACGACATGGATCAGCAGTATTATCAAAGAACGCAGGGTTTTTGAAAATCTTGATACGACCATCACCACAAAAGCGGGCGAGAAGCGCATTATAAGGTGGAACACACGGGAGATAAATGCAGGTGCACAGGCCCGTGAGATCACGATAGGGCGGGACATCACCAGGCAGCGGGACCTTGACGCGTTCCAGGAGAGCGTGATCGAAAATGCAAACATCCTGATCACGGTTCTGGATGCACAGGGAAATGTCCTTGTCTGGAACAAGGCTGCGGAAGCAATTACCGGGTATACCAAAGGGGAAGTCATTAAAAAACGGGACATCTGGAAGCAGCTGTATCCCGATCCGGAATACCGGCAGGGTATTACCAGGCGGATAACAAAGATCATCAAAGAAGACCGGTACTTCGAGAACTTCGAAACCAAAATTGTCAATAAAAAGGGGATGGAAAGGATCCTCGCGTGGAATACACGGGAGATTGACGGTGGTACGCAGAAACGGGAGATCGCGATTGCACGGGACATCACCGAACAGCGCAAGGCAGAACAGGCCCTCGTTGCCTATATCGGGGAGATGGCGATGCGTCTGAAACAGCCTGTTGAGATCGTAAGGGAGAACCTCGAGGATACGGTGAAGATGATACGGGGAGGAAAACTCAGCGAGGAAGAGATCTGCATTATCCTTGAGACACAAATCAGGAACTCAAGCCAGATCCTGACCAATATTGTCGACTTCCAGCAGGCGATTGCTGAAAAAGACGAACAGATCCCAGAAGCGTACCGGAAGTTTCTGGAAGAGTGATGTAATGCCCGCACTGTTTGTCAAGGAAGAACTGGAAAAAAACAAAATATTTCTGGTCCTTACGTCTCCCGCAAAGATCCGCGAGCGAAACATCGAGATCATCCGCGATGTTTCATCCATGGGCTACCATACGCTGGTGATCACGACAAATTTCCCTTACAGTGTCCTTGCCAAGCTCTACAAAGAGCATGGTATTGACCCGGCACAGGTCTCCTTTGTTGATGCAGTAACCCGGAGTTCTTTGGGAAACGTTGAAAATATCCCCGGGGCAGTCCGGTATGTCAACAACCCGGCTAACCTGACAGACCTTGGCATTGCGGTCACCGAGATGTTAAAAGAATTGTCTACAAGGAACGTCTGCATCCTCTTTGATTCGGTCAGCACCATGCTCATATACCTTTCCTCACCCAATATCTCAAAATTCATACATTTTGTGACCAACAAACTCAGGCTATTGAATATATCAGGAATTTTCCTTGCAGCCGAGAAAGGGCTGGACCCCCAGCTCCTCAGCCAGCTCACGACATTTGTGGATAACATCCTTGATACCGGGTGACAGTAATTAACAGCATGAAACGTAATTAAATTTACAAAGAAATCGTTACATTTATCGGGTTGAGGTACATTGAGGTTTTTTATGAGTATTTCAGGATTTTTTTATCGCGTTTTGCCTTTTTTTTTATTTTTGCTGGTCTCAGTACAGGCTGTATCAGGATGGGATGTGCAGGGTCTGGTAATACAACCCGGCGATGGGCCGGTCTCCCCCGGGACCCCAATGACCGTTACATATAAGGTCCATATCGGGTCGTTTAACAGCCAGAGTACCCTTGACATGTATACCGAACTCTCAAATGCGACATGGGTTGTGACAAAAACCGATATTGTGGAAGATGTCCCTGCGGTTACCTCGCCTCTTGTTACAAAGAGCGGGTCGCGGGTCCGGATCGATGGCTGGACACTGAGTTACGTACGGAGACAGATTGAGCTCAATGTCCAGTTAAAAGGGACCGCTCCTGATGTGTTCCAGACACAGGATAAGACCATCATCAGGGTTCAGGAATGGGACTCCGGCGCCCAGCCCATTTCAGGTACAGGCATTAGCAAAAAATACCAGATATTTGTGCCAACACCGACCCCCGAAACCCCGCCCCCGACGCTGGTGCAGACGCAGGCAGAGGTTACCCCTGAGCAGACGACCACGGTGACATCTGCCACGCCGACACGAAAAGAGACCTACACCCCCGGGCCCGGGCCGGCGCTGGTGTGCGGGGTGCTGGCGCTTTTTGTCGTGTTCGTCGCAGTGAACAGGAAAAAATAAAGAAACCCGGTTTTAATTTTTTTATAGACTGGTGATTTGGCCGTTTTTATTGTAGAGCCGGATATCCCGGAATGGTTTTTCCGGCGTTTTTCCTATCGTCTGGTTTAAAGGCAACCGGTACCAAAAAGGATTAATTATGACATATCTCTCTCACGAGGTGCCGGAATGACTCCATTTTTATCCCGTTTTGCGGTCACCTGCTGGGTTCTTGCCGCGATAACCCTTCTCAGCAGCCCTGTCGGTGCAACACTGGTACTGTCGGATGCAGTTCTTTCTCCTGCAACAATCCCACTGGTACCGGCAATGGACCAGTGGGTGGACGCAAAAATTGCATTCATCCCGTCGGGCGCAACAACGTTTGTGAAGGGGCACTCGCTCCAGATGCAGACAGGGATGATGAATACCACATGGAATATGCAGGTCTATTTAGATGGAATTCCGGCAGCACAACAGTCTGCCGGAGGAAGCGCCATGTTTGTGAACGGCTACCTGCTGTCATACCCCACGGACCGCGACGTCTCAGTCTCGGTCAGCATCGTGGGCAGCGTCCCTGCTGATAATGCCGGCGCCACCATCACGCTGCTCATGGTGCAGGAACTCGACAACAGCGGCATGCCAGTCCCAGGAGGTGTAGTCACTATCAGCCAGCCGGTTGCTGCCCCTGCAGGTAATCCGGTAAATACAGTGCTCCCCGGGACCACCCCCCAACTCGAAAAAACTGCGCCTGTCCCCGTCCCCACACGGGCAGGAGGTTTTTGCCTGGTTGCGGGACTTATCGCGCTTATAAGTACTGCATTGTTCTTTGTTTCCGGTAAGAAAAGGGAAAAATAATTTTTTCCGGCTCCTGTTTTTTAAAGTGTCCGTGCGCACCCGCTAACGACTGCAGCCTCGCGGACGGCCTGTGCCACGGTTTTGACCACGTCCCGGTTCAGGACCCGGGGCAGGATCCGGTCTTTTCGCGGCCGTTTGACATAGTTGGCGATCGCATGGGCTGCCGCCACTTTCATCTCGTCCGAAATCCGTGTGGCGCAGACATCAAGCGCCCCCCTGAATATACCGGGGAATGCAAGGGCATAGTTGATCTGGTTGGGGAATTCACCCCTTCCTGTCCCGACAACCGCCGCACCCGCGAGCAGGGCGTCATGGGGGTGGATCTCAGGTGACGGGTTGGCAAGCGCAAAGATGACCGGGTCGGTGTTCATGGCCCGGACCATCTTTGGCGTGATGATATCGGGCACCGAGACGCCGATGCATACGTCCGCGCCTTCCATTGCATCGGCAAGCGAGCCTTTCCGCCCGTCCTTGTTCGTCTCCTCTGCCATGATGAACTTGTACTTGTTGCCATAGAGCCCCTCGCGGTGCCGGTGTATGATCCCCCGGCTGTCGCAGACGATGATATCGTTGACACGCGGGAAAAGGTCCGGGTTGTACCCGATCCCCGCGAGCATCCGGATGATTGCAAACCCTGCCGCCCCGGAGCCGCTGATTACAATATTTAAGTCCTCGAACCGTTTTTTTGTCACCTTGCATGCGTTCATGAGCGCTGCAAGCACCACAATGGCAGTGCCGTGCTGGTCATCATGCATCACCGGAATGCCGATTCCCTGGAGGGCCTCCTCGAGCTCGAAGCACTTGGGCGCTGCAATATCTTCGAGCGCGATCCCGCCAAAGACCGGTGCGATATTCTTGATCTCGTCTGCAAATTCCGTGTGGTAACTCTCAAAACAGATCGGGAACGCATCGATATCGGCAAGTTTTTTGAAAAGCAGGGCTTTGCCCTCCATGACCGGGATTGCGGCATACCCCCCGATATTTCCAAGTGATAAGACGCGGGAGCCGTCGGTGACGATGGCGATTGTATTTGCCTTCAGGGTATACCGGTAGGCAAGGTTCCTGTCCTGGTGTATCGCCTTGCAGACCGCGCCTACTCCGGGGGTATAGGCAAGTGAAAGATCGCGGCGGCTGACCAGGGGCACCTTGGAGTGGACCTCAATCTTCCCGTGGAATTTTTCATGAAGTTTGAGGGATCCGGTAAAAAGATCTCTCTGGTTTTGCCCGCGCTTCATGCCCCCTTCCTCATTTCTATTGAACGTAATTGAAAGCCATGAATCTTGTTGTTGTGAGATAGCATCACACCAAAATCACAAGAAATCTGGGCGCGGCCATCGTTGCGTTCGCATGAGCCAACAGATGTTTTTAAACATAAACTATGTCTTATTTAAAACGCCAAGTACAGAACGATCATCTGTGGCAGGACGGGACGAAAGGGGAACGGGCGCAGCGCTCATGGAGGAGGTCCCGGAGGATGCTGCACATATCCATGCAATCTCCCTGCAACTCAAAGAAGCGCAGAGCCGGGGCGAACTCGGGGTGGTCATCGCCCGCGAGGTGCTGAGGTATTCCCTCTTTGAGCTGCAGGTAATTGGCGGGCGCCTGAACAACGAGATTGCCCGGCTGCCCTCCCCCTACCGCGAACGGATCCGGCCGTATTTCCTTGACCAGATCTTCGGGACGCACCACCGGATCCTCGCGCTGTTCCGGAACGGCGGCCTTGACCGGCTGAAAGGGCCGATAGAGGACCGGCCGGCCTTTTGCGCATTCTGCGACATGCTGCCTGCAGGGTGTTTTGTCAAGGACGACCGGTCGGAAATATACCCTCATTTTGTACATCCACGGAACCGTCTCTTCTATTACCTCATCGCGGCGTTTGCAATGTTTGTCCTAAATGAGCCCGGCCACCCGGTCGGGATGCCGTTTCCGGGCGGGTTTACCGTGGAAAAACGGGGCAGCGAATACTACTGCCTGATCCGTGACAAAGAAAAGGAAGTCCCGCATTCGATCTGCAACTTCTGCCCGGCAAAGCAGAGCGAGGAAAATTAGGTTTAATGACCATGGACGGGCGCGGTCAGGCCCTCGTCCTGAACATCTCATCGATCCATGCAACGATCTCGTTTCGTACACTGCGGTACCCGGCAAGCACTTCCATATCATTACCGGGGGTCAGATGGGGATCAAAAAATCCCTGGTGGATCGTTGTCCCGGCATTGGGAATGACCGGGCAGATCCGGTGAGCGTTGTCGCAGAGGGTTACCGCGATATCAAATTCCATCCCTGAGACTTCATCAAGAGTCTTTGAATGCTGATGGCTGATGTCGATCCCGATCTCGCGCATGACATCGATCGCACGGGCGCTGACCCGTGCTTTTTTTGTGCCTGCGGAATATACCTCATACCTGTCACCATACTTTGCCTGCAGGTAGCCCTCCGCCATCTGGGAACGGGCGGCGTTTGCCGTACAGATAAAAAGGACCCGGGTTTTCTTTGTCATATGGAACAATCTCCCTTAGTATCTTATTCTCTGTACCAGTCTTTCTGGATATATTCCCATGCTGTCATGAGATCCCGGTTCAGGTTTAAGCAAACCAGCCTCTTGTTCTCAGGCAAATCTTTACCAGCAGGAGCATCGTGGGCACTTCGATCAGCACGCCTACCACTGTCGCAAGGGCAGCCCCGGATGAAAGCCCGAACAGGATTGTTGCGGTCGCGATCGCCACCTCGAAATGGTTCGACGCCCCGATCATCGCGGAGGGCGCTGCATCCTCATAAGTGAGATGAATTCTCTTTGCAAGGACGTAACCCAGTGTGAATATGAGCACGGTCTGGATAAAGAGGGGGATCGCGATCCAGAGGATTGTGAGCGGTTGCGTGAGTATTACCTCTCCCTTGAAGCTGAAGAGGAGGACGAGCGTGACCAGGAGTGCCGTGATGGTGACGGGCGTGAGATAGTGGACAAACTTTTTGTTGAACCATTCCTCACCTTTCGCCCCTATGACCAGTTTTCTCGAGAGGTATCCCGCCACAAGCGGGAAGGCGACATAGATCGCGATGGAAAGGGCGAGTGCCTCCCACGGGACGGGGAGCTGGCCCACTCCGAGCAGGAATCCACCAAGCGGGCCGTAGAGGAAGAGCATGGAAAGCGAGTTGATCGCCACCATCACAAGGGTATGCCCGTCGTTTCCCTTTGCAAGGTATCCCCAGACAAGCACCATGGCGGTGCACGGCGCAATCCCAAGGAGGATGCACCCGGCAAGGTAACTCCGCCAGAGAGGGACTTCCAGCATCTTTACTCCTCCTTCCATCACCACTGTCCCGACACCGTACGTGGCACCGACGGGGAGGTCGAGCGAAAACGGCATCTTTACCAGATCAACCGCGTCCGGGCCGATGAATGCAAGAAAGAGGGTCCCGAGGAAAAAAAGTGCGATCGCGTACATGGTGAAGGGCTTTATCGCCCAGTTGACAAGGAGGGTGAGGCTGACGGGTTTGATGTTTTTACCTGCTTTGAGGACCTCGGCAAAATCGATCTTCACCATGATGGGGTACATCATGAAAAACAGGCAGACCGCAATCGGGATCGAGACGACCGGCGCTTCTCCGATAAAGACGGAGAGGCTGTCGAGGTACTTTGCGGTCTCCGGTGCAAACCGCCCAAGCAGGATGCCAATGCCGATGCAGAGGGCTACCCATACGGTCAGGTACTTCTCGAAGAAACCCAGCCCTTTTGGCTCTTTGGCTCCATTGGATTCAGGCATCATTCTTCCTCCCTCGACACTGATTCCTTTTTTCCTCTCTCCCGTTTGGGTCACAGAATTCTTTCAAGGATTGCAGCTGCGTCCCGCACGAATTCCGGGCACCGGGTTACAAACAGCCCGGTGTCACGTGCCGTTGCAAATTCTTCCGGTCTGCTTAAGTTATACCCGAGTAGTTCCGTGCAGTTGACCGAACCGTGGCGGTTTGCAAACTCCTGCATGAACTGCCGGGTGAGCGCCCGTGTCTTCTCGGTTGCCGCATCGTCGCCCTGATTTACCTTACCGTACCTGAGCCCGATCACCATGATCGCCCCCGACACCGCCCCGCAGATATTGCCGGTCTTTGAAATCCCCGCACCGAATCCGCAGGCGATCTTCTTTGCAGTATCAGGATCAAGGTCCAGGTCTCTTGAAAAGGCGGATACTACTGCTGCGGAGCAGGTGAATCCACTCATGAAACCGGCCAGAGCATCATCGGATTTTGCCATGGTATTTCTCATTTTGATATTATTGTCCCGCCCCTTATCATATTCACTTTGAGGATCGTCAGTTAACTGCTGCTTTTTTTTAGCCCGTCACTGTACTCATTCATCAGGGCATCCCCGTTCTTTCGGGGAGGCACAGCAGGTGCCGTCTTCCCCGCCGCAGCTGCACTCCGTGTCCATATCCTTTCCCCGGAGGGCTGCGCCGATCATTGCCCATGCGCACCCGACACCGCTCTGGACCTCAATTGCCTGTACCGGGCAGTTGAGGGCGCAGGCGCCGCATTCCATGCATGCGGATGGTCTGGCAAGTACTGCCGTATCCGCGCCCTCCTCAAAGACCCCGTGGGGGCAGACCTGCGTGCAGCGTTTGCAGTTGATGCACCGTTCGGGATAGTACCGGAGCGTGTTTTCGGTGTATGAATCGAAGAGTCCCGATGGACTCTTCTCCCCACCGGGGTTCTGGTAACCCGCTCTGAAATCGAAGGTCGGCCGATGCACCCCTTCTCTTCCTCGAACATCGCTACGCTCAGTTCTTCGGAAGTTGAACATTACAGCACCCCGGGCATCCGGCTTATTCCAAGAATTATTCCGGCAATGATTCCAAGGACGGCCATCACGGCCATGGCCGGCACATACCGGAAGATCTCCTTTTTTACACCGGTCCGGGACGTGAAAGTCGTGCATCCGGTAAAATTGAGTGCAAGGTACGCGGTCACTGGGGGCATAACCAGCAGCGGTGTTGCCGCTGCCAGTGCGTTTGCCCAGAACGGCAGTGCAGGAGCGGTCCCGAAGGAAACTGCAAAGGGGATGGCAACGACACCGCCAAGGATCAGCCCTTTAGTTGAAAAGTCCTGTGTCGGGATATATGGCAGGAGTGCGGGGAAGAGCACTGTCCCTGCAAGGACTGCGGATACTGCTGCAAAAGCAGCGACCGGTCCGGCGACAAACCAGAGGAACACTGCCGCAACAACCGTCGGGAGCGCTGCATGGGCAAATTCCACCGGTGTTAAGACAATCCTGTCCCTGAACGGAAACTGCACCCGGCGCATTGCCGGCGTCGCCGTATGCGTTTTCAGGTACTCCGAAAGATCCCTTGCCCGGACCGGGCCGTACTCGACAAGGAATTTTGATCTCCGCATCACTTCCGGCCACGAGATCCCCGGTGCCCCGAGCTGGGGGACGATGATCTTCCGGTGGCTGACCACAGATGCGAGACCTGCAGACTGGATCCGGCTGACAAGCTCATCGGTCCCGAACGTCCCCTTGCCGGCAGCGCACCAGACATTGATCCCTTTTGTGTCAAGTACAAGGATCCACGCATCAACTCCGGCAAGTGCAGACCGGAGGGCATCGAAACTTAGCGTGTAGTTTGCCGATGCAAAGACCGGGGACTCCGGTGACGGGGTCCCGAGCCGGTACAGGCCGGGCTCCACCCGGCGACTCTCCCGCTTCCAGCCCAGACGGGCAAGGAAATGGTCGAGCCGGTTGGCGAAGCTGATGGTGCTGTATGCGGAGCGGATCGGGGACATGTCTCCTGCAGAAGTGGGCGGGCAGCATAGGGATGGTTCCGTTTGCGGCGTGCAGGAGCAGCAACCCGATGGAGGGGTGTTTTTGGTTCCGGCGTTTGGTTCTTTTCCGTCAATTCCTGTCATAGTGTATCCCGGTCCCCAGTTCCTGTCTTTTTATCAACCGACAAAGGATCCATAGATCAGCCCGGCGAGTGTGCAGAAGAACACGATCAGGAGTACATACGCAATGGTCTGCCTCGTGCCCATGAACTTCCGGACGACAAGGATACTCGGCAGGGAGATGACCGGATCGGCAAGGACATACGCAAGAAGCGGGCCCTTTGCCATGCCCAAATCCAGGAACATCTTCGCCATGGGCACCTCCACGAGCGTCGGGAAGTACATGAACGTCCCGAAGAGCACCGCGATTAAGTTTGCGGACACGGTATTCGACCCAAGGTATGTACCGAGAATTCCTTCCGGCAGGAGCGCACTGATTATCCCTGCGGCAAAGATCCCGATAAAGAGGAGGGGGAATATCGTTCGCATGAACGACCAGGTCTCTTCAAGCCAGGCACGCTGCTCATCCCGGGTAAACCACCTCCGCGCCTCGATAACAATGACGAGGATAAGCACAGGGAGCACGAGGAACCGGAGAGGTATCCCTGCCAGTCTGTTCTCCAGAAAGATACTCCAGGTGCCGACAAAGAGGATTGCAACAAGGGTTCCGATGAACAGGATTACATCTCTCTGGCCCGTTGCTGCATCCGGTTCCGTAGTGGGAGCACAGGCACATGCAATAGGAACTGCTGCTGCCGCAGGCGTCGTATCTGCAAAGAGCTTTGAGATGATGAGGCCGATGATGATCGCAAACGTGACCGAGAGAACGATACGGGCGATTGCAAAATCCGCTCCGATCACGCTCCACGTGAACGCGATCGCAAGGATATTGGTGGCCGGGGCTGTGTAGAGAAAAGCAATTGCCGGCCCGATCCCCGCACCTTTCTTCTTGATCCCGGCAAAGAGGGGAAGGATCGTGCAGGAGCAGACGGCAAGGAGAAGGCCGGAGACAACGGCGACCGGGTAAGCCTTGTACAGCGGGGTCTTCTCACCAAGATACTTCGTGATCGCCTCTTTGCGGAGGAGTGCATTCATCGCACCCGCAATAAAGAATGCCGGGACAAGGCAGGTGAGCACGTGCGCCGAGAGGTAGTCGGCAAGCGCAGTTACGCCCCCAAGCAGCCCTTTCAGCACCAGGTCTTCGTACATTTACGTCTCACCCCCGTTCTCCATGACCGCGCATACTACCTGCTCAATCTCATCCAGCCGCACTTCAGCCATTCCGTTCTTCCCGATACCAAGTCCGGTAGCTATGATGTGGACATGGGGTGATAGACCCGCAGCAGCAAGTCTCCTGTTCGCGCAGCAGTCGGTGCATCCGTCAAGGACGATCACGCGGTCCGCATCGATAACTCCGCTCTCCAGTGTCGCAGCGGGCTGCCTGGCATGCATCCAGATATACTGCCCCGGCCTGCGCTGGAGCAGGGTGAGGGCGGCCTGGGTGGTGAGTCTGCCGGTATTCGAGAGACCGGAGCAGGTGACGAGCGCAGAGGTCATTTTTTTATAATCCTGGAATGCATCAGCAGGTCCCGCCGCACCCACAGCCACACCCGTTATCTTTCCGACCGGTTTTTTCCGGCGCTGCAGCCCCCTTCTTCCGGCCTTCGCCTTTCCAGCATGCGGCAACGACCTTCTCAATGTCGTCAGCCGTATAGGTTTTCGACGGCCCCTTGGTGATGCCCAGCCCGGTTATGATAAGATGCTGTCCGGCTGCAACGCCCTGTGCGCCCGCGATCTTCTTAGCGCAGATCATCGGGCAGCCATCGAGGATGACGACTTCGTCAGCGTTCATCGCATTGGCAAGAAGGCTCTCGGAACCGGTGCCGAGCAGCGCGAGGCAGGCGATGTTCCCATAGCCCTCTTCCGTCAGCTGGAGAGCCGCAAGGTTGGTCAGTTGCCCGACATTTGCCTGCCCTGCACAGGGAAAAATGATCCGCTTTGGTTCGTTCTGTCCGCATGAACATGGTATCTCCGTCATTCTATCCCCCCGTAAGCATGGCTTTAATCTCATTCACGTCAGGCACCCGGCCTTCCGCCCGCACCTTGCCATCGATGAAGAGGGCCGGTGTCATCATGATCCCGCGGTTTACGATCTCATCGATATCATCGACCTTGACCACATCCGCAGTGATCTTCAGGTCCTTTACTGCCTGCCCGGCATTGGCAAAAAGCCGTTTGCACTTGGCGCAGCCGGTTCCGATAATTTCGATTTTTGTCATGGTTTCACACTCTGTACGGGATGGCCGGCATTATGTCCCTGCGCCATGGTTATGGAATTCTTCAAGGATGACACGGGCATATTCGTCCTCGACATTCGGAGGGATATAATTGAATACCTTCACCCGTTTCAGCAGCGCCGAACGGATCTCTGCCTCATTCTGCAGCCTCTGTGTCTTTACCTCTGCGATGCATTCGTCGAGCATCGTGAGACCAGTCATGATCCCGTTAATCTGTACCTTTCGGATACGCCGGAGCGAATCTGCCGCACAGCACGGTGTCTTGCCGTTATCCATGTCTCATCTCCTGAATTCAACCTCCGGCTTTTCAATCGGAATTTCAAATTTTGTTGAAATAGGGTGCACAGGGTAGGATTATATACTTTTGCATTTCAGATTAATTTGAAATGACACGACCGGCCCGGTCCTGTTGCGGTCCGCCCGCACGGAAGGGGAAGAAGAAAGAGTCAGTAATCCCCGACTCGATCCAGTCGGATCTCGACCGTATCGGCGGGATTAAGACGCTTGCAGCCCGGCTCCCGAAAGATGCGGATCTCAAAGCGATGAGCCGGGTGTACCGCGCCCTGTCCGATCCCCTGCGCCTGAAAATCCTGTACCTGATCAAAGACCAGCCGCTCTGTGTCTGCGTAATCAAGGAGTTTATCCATATCGCGGACTCAAAGCTCTCCTACCATCTCACCATCCTAAGAGAGGCCGGCCTGATCAAAGGAGAATACCACGGGAACTGGATCATCTACAATATCACGGAAACAGGCAGGGGTTATGTCAGCAACCGGGCAGAATCATGACCGCGATTGAAGCCCTGAGGCTTTTCAAGAATTTTAACGGCGTTAAGGCAGTGAACGATGTCAGCCTCGCAGTCAAAGAAAAAGAGATCTTCGGGTTCTTAGGCCCCAATGGTGCCGGAAAGACCACGACCATCCGGCTGCTCACGGGTGTGCTGACACCTGATTCCGGTACGGCACGCATCGGGGGCATTGACATCCACCGCCACCCGCTGGATGCAAAGATGCTCATGGGGGTCATACCGGAGAGCAGCAACGTCTACGGGGATCTTTCTGCGGAGCAGAACCTGCACCTGACCGGGAAGTTCTACGGCCTGCCCCGGGACGTGCGGTCGCAGAGAATTTCCGAAACCCTCGCCCGGCTGGGGCTGTACGAGCGGCGCACAGATCCAGTCCGCACGTTCTCCAAGGGGATGAAGCAGCGGGTCAGTATCGCCTGCGCAATCATCCACCGCCCGCCAGTCCTCTTCCTTGATGAGCCCACGAGCGGGCTCGACGTGCAGAGCCGGCGGCTCGTGACCGATACGATCCGGCATATGAACCAACAGGGCAGCACGATCTTTCTTACCACCCACAACATCGAAGAAGCAAATTCCCTTTGCGAAACTGTCTGCATCATCAACAGGGGAAATGTTGTTGCGACCGGAAGGCCTGAGCAGCTCAAAAAGACGTTTGACACCACGCAGTCAGTGGAAGTGTCATTTGACCGGAATGTGGGAAAGGAGTTGTTTAAAAACGAAGCGATTGAAAAAGCGGAACCCTTTGGTGACAAATGGCGGCTGTATACCACCAATCCCGATGGCGTTGTCAGGTTTGTCAGCACGCTTGCCGAAAGGGAACACCTGACTATTACCTCCATTGCGACACCCGGGCCGAGCCTTGAGGAGGCATTTGTGAAACTGACGGAGGGGCCATGAAGGAACTGCCGCTGTTCCTCCGGGGCATCCTTGTCATTGCCGAGAAAAACATCAGGATATACTACAACAAGGCACCGGTATTCATCTTCGGGCTCCTCTTCCCGCTGTTCATGTTCCTTGCCTTCTTCATCGGGCGGCACCTCGACCTTGCGGCGTTCTTCCCGGGTTTTCTTGCCATGACCCTCTTTTTCACCGCATCCTCAGTAGGGCCGCTCATCACCCCATGGGAAAAACGGGACAAGACCTACGAGCGGCTGCTTTCATATCCTGTCACGCTGGAGAGCATTATCCTCGGGGATATCGCGGCAGGGGCATTCTTCGGGCTTATCATCACAACGCTGGTGTGGCTTATAAGCAGCGTTTTCCTGCACCTGGCTGTCGGGAACCCCGCAATCCTTCTCGCAGCACTTCTTCTTGGCACGGTCACGTTTGCCGCGCTCGGCACGCTGCTGGCATCACCGGCATCGGATACGCCGTCCAATGTAATGATGCTCTCAAGCCTTGTGCGGTTCCCGCTCATCTTCATCTCCGGTATTTTCATCCCCGTCAGCCAGATGGCCGGTTGGGGGCTTATACTTACTTACATCTCCCCGCTCACGTACCTTGTTGACCTGTTCAATACAGGCCTGACCGGCAGTTCGGCTTTCTCACCTGCAGCCGATTGCGCTGCACTGATAATCGTGATCGCGGTATTCATCCTAGCTGCACGGTTCATCCAGGCCCGGAACCTGGTAAAAGGGTTATAAGAGGGAATTATTCAAAGAATTAAAACTGTTCGCAGGTCGGCCGGCCTCCTGCACTCCGCAGGCCATTGTCACTTTAGCCCGGCAAGGTACCGTAAAAAAGGATGAGTGTTATTTTGCAGCTGCCGTTCCACCGGCCTTACATCCTTCACCACGGAAGAGCGCCCACTCCTCGCAGGAGGTGCCGTTTGTGAATTTGCACATGCCGTACTCGCTGCCATCGGCATTCTTTTTAATCTCGGTCGTGCCGCCAACCTTGCCGCAGTTGACAGAGGCAGGGTTTGCCATCCCGGGCGCCTTAGCGGTTGCCGGGGGCTCAACGCCGGCCTTGCAGCCTTCGCCGCGGAAGAGCGCCCACTCCTCGCAGGACGTACCGTTTGCGAATTTGCACATGCCGTACTCGGCACCAGCCGGGTCTTTTTTGATCTCTAAGGTTCCGCCCTTGTCAACGCAGGAAACTGAGGCCGGGTTAGCCATGCCTGCTTTTGCCGGGGCTGTGGGTTGTGCGCCCGGGGCCGGTACTTGTGAGGACTGCTGTGTGCAGCCGGCGATGAAGATAGCGGCGGCAAGGCAGAGCAGCAGTATAAGGACAATTCCTGTTCTGGTCTGCATGATATTACCATCACCAGTATTGGAAAGAATCTGTTAAAAAGAATAGGTTGACAGTAATTTTTTTGCAGTTATAAAAAAATTATAAAACGGCTCTGTAGAAATGCTTAGAAATCCCAGCTCTTAAAGCTCCTGGGGGTGTTTGCCGTTCACGCAGGGAAGGGCAAACTGGAGAAGATATCCATCAGGATATCTTCGATATGCGACTGTAAAGGAGCACGAGAAGACATCTGTTGGGATGTCTTCGAGTTACATTGCTCCCGCCGCTGCCGCATCCCCCACAATGCGATATCACTGGAACAAGTTAGGGCAATATGGATAATAGAAACGAGGTTTTCTACAGAGCCTATAAAACCTGCTTCATCCGTGCCACATATTCCTTCAGCTCCCGTTCCATCAGTTCAGGCCGGCCTAAGTTACGCCCGACAATCGCAACAATCGCGCTGCCGACAATCACCCCGTCAGCGCCGGCATTGGCGCACACCTTTGCGTGGTCCGGTGTCGATATCCCGAAACCGAGCGCGAGCGGGAGGGACGTGTATTTCCTGGCACGGCCCAAAAGGTCGATCGCCCCGGTCTCAATGCTGTCCCGCACGCCGGTCACGCCGAGCACGGATACGAGGTAGAGATATCCGCGGGATTTTGCTGCAATCTTTTTGATCCGTTCGTCTGAAGTCGTCCGGGTGATAAGAAAGATCGGGTCGATTCCGTACCTGCCGGCAGCGTCGCAGGCCTCATCCGACTCTTCGACCGGCATGTCAGCGATTAAAATTCCGTCAACTCCGGCATCCCGCGCCTCTTTATAGAACCGTTCTATGCCGCGCCGGTACACGATATTGTAGTACGTGAGCAGCACGACCGGGACACCGGAGAACCTGCGGATCTCTTTTACAATCTCAAAGATGACTGACGGTGTCGTGCCAGCCGCAAGCGCCCGGTCGTCCGCTCTCTGTATTTCAGGCCCGTCTGCCACCGGGTCGGAGAACGGGACGCCCAGCTCGAGGATGTCGGTCCCGCCGTCGATGAGCGCCTTTGCGATCCGGATACAGGTGTCCTTGTCCGGGTCTCCGCCAACGGTAAACCCGATGAAAGCAGGTTTCCCCCTCTTTTCAAAGGCACGGGTGATCCTGCTCACAGAATACGCCCCCTCATCTTTGCCACTTCAGCAACGTCCTTGTCCCCGCGCCCGGACAGGTTGATGACGACGATATCGTCCCTTTCAAACCGGTCCGCGTTCTTCATCAAATACGCGACCGCGTGGGCGGACTCGAGCGCCGGGATGATCCCTTCTGTCCGCGAGAGGAACGAGAACGCCTCCAGGACGTCCGAATCGTTGACCGCCGTGTAGGTCACGCGCCGGCTGTCTTTGAGCATTGCATGCTCCGGGCCAACCCCCGGGTAATCGAGGCCGGCGGACACGCTGTGCGTAGGCAGCACCTGCCCGTCCGCATCCTGCAGGAGGTACGAGAGCGCCCCGTGGAGCACTCCCGCCTCTCCTGCGCAGAGCGTTGCCGAATGTTCACCGGTCTCAATTCCCTCTCCTCCTGCTTCGACGCCGATGAGCTCCACATCGTCCTTTAAGAAGGGGGAGAAGATCCCGATCGCGTTCGAGCCGCCGCCAACACACGCTACGATGCAGTCGGGGAGCCGCCCCTCTTTTTTCATCACCTGTTTTTTAGTCTCCCTGCCAATCACCGACTGGAAGTCCCTGACCATGAGGGGGTACGGGTGCGGACCGACAACCGACCCGATCAGGTAATAGGTGTGCTCAACATTTGCCACCCAGTCGCGGAGCGCCTCGTTGATCGCGTCTTTTAAGGTCCGGGTACCCGATTTCACCGGGATAACCTTTGCACCCATCAGCTCCATCCGGAAGACATTAAGCGCCTGCCGCTGCGTATCGACCTCCCCCATGTAGACCTCGACGGGGAGTCCCAGCACAGCTCCGACGATCGCAGTTGCAACACCATGCTGGCCGGCTCCGGTCTCGGCAATCAGCCTTTTTTTGCCCATGTGTTTTGCGAGCAGCGCCTGTCCGAGCGTGTTGTTCAGCTTGTGCGAACCTCCGTGCACGAGGTCCTCCCTTTTGAGGTACATCCTGCACCCGAGCTCCCTGGACGCATTGGCGCAGAACGTCAGCGGGGTCTCCCGCCCGGCATACTCTGAAAGCAGGGAAGAAAGTTCACGGGAAAACGCCCTTGTGGTGCTGACCTTTGCATATGCGCTTTCGAGTTTTAGCAATGCACCCATAAGAGTCTCCGACACGTACTGCCCTCCGTATGTCCCGTACCGTCCTTTCTTTTTCAAAATCACGCACTCCTGCATGCAGCGATAAATGCCCTGACCTTTTCATGGTCCTTGATCCCCGGGGAGATCTCAACACCGGTCGCGACATCGACCGCGTAGGGCCGGACTTTTCGGATCGCATCGGCCACGTTCTGCGGGTCAAGGCCCCCGGCAAGGATGACCGGGACCTTCGAGCGCAGGACGGCTTCACGGGCAGAGGAGAGGTCAAACGCCTTCCCGCCCCCATGGCTCTCATCGATGATGATCGCATCGCAGTCTTCGGGCAGGGGTTCGTTGCGCCCGACTGCCCGGATCACTTTCACCCCGTTGCCATTTGCGAATTCAAACGGGTAAAACACCTGGACAGCATCAGGGCAGATCGCGAGGATCCCGCGGAGTTCTTCTTTAGACCGTGTATGTGTTACGGCAACCGTTGTCGTGAAAGGGCCGGCGGCAGCAAATATCTCTTTTGCACGCTGCAGGGTAACCGATCGCTTTGACCGTGGCGAGCATACGACGACACCGATGGCATCTGCCCCGGCATGGCCGGCAAAACGGGCATCAGCCGGGCTGGTGATCCCGCAGATCTTTATGCGCATACAAATTCCTCCAGTTTTTTTGACGGATGCTGGTGGGACATGATGGAAGACCCAATCAGGAACGCGTCGCAGTACGGCTTTAACTCCCTGACATCATCAGCTGACCGCATACCGCTCTCGGATACCACAAGCCTGCCGGAAGACCTTATTTTGGGCGAGAGCCTGCGCGTGGAGTACCGGTCGATGGCAAGGGTTGCAAGGTTACGGTTATTAATCCCGATGATAGCGGCCCGGGTTGAGAGCGCAAGTTTCGCTTCATCTTCAGTGTGGACCTCAACAAGCGGTTCGATCCCTGCATCAAAGGATTCGTCAACAAACTCCGGGAGCCGGTCCTGCAGCACCGCCGCGATGAGGAGCACGGCGTCCGCCCCCAGCGAACGGGTCTCCTCCAACTGCCTTGCATCGATGATGAAGTCCTTTCTTAGCACCGGCAACGTGACCGCGTCTTTTACCTGTGCGATGTCCCGGGCGGAACCTCCGAACCAGTAGGGCTCTGTCAGGACAGATATTGCCACGCAACCTGCACCGGAAAGTGCGCGTGCCATCATCGCCATGTCCACATTGCGCCTGATCACCCCGCGGCTTGGAGAGGCGCACTTGATCTCGGCGATTACGGCAGTACTGCCGTTCCTGCTGCGGATCGCGCCGGCAAGGCTGGCATGGTCACGCCGGGCCGGGTAAGGAAACGATGCCGGAAACCGTGCGACCCGCTTTTCCGTGCGCCGGATGATCTCGTCGAGGATCATGCCGCCTCCCGGGTCGCCTCGATCAGCGCATCGAGCCTGGCGAGGGCATTTCCGGAATTAATTGACGTTTCAGCAAGCCGGATCCCCTCGTGAAGGTCCTGTGCCTGGCCCCCGAGATAGATTGCCGCGGCAGCGTTTAAGAGGACAATGTCGCGGGCAGCTCCTGCCTCCCCGTCCAGCACGGAGCGCAGGATCCGTGCATTCTCCGCCGCATCCCCGCCGGCGAGGTCGCCCGGCAGGGCCGGTTTTATGCCGAACGCATCGCACGTTATCGTGTAATTCCGTATTGTGCCGGCATTCAGTTCGGATACCAGCGTCTCGCCGGTTGTCGTGATCTCATCGAGACCGGCCCCGTGCACGACCATTGCCCTGGAGAGGCCCAGAAGCCTGAGCACTTCTGCTACCGTGCCGGTAAGGCCAGGGCTGTACACGCCGAGCAGCTGCGCCTGTGCCCCGGCAGGGTTTGATAACGGGCCGAGGATGTTGAAAACCGTCCTGAACCCGGTCTCCTGCCTTGCTGCAGCCACATGCTTCATTGCCGGGTGGTGGGCGGGGGCAAAGAGGAACGCGATCCCCACCTGCCCGACGATCCGTGCCTGTGCTGCCGGGTCGGCGACAAGGCTGACCCCCAGCGCGGCAAGCACATCGGCCGAGCCGCACCGGCTGCTCATCGCCCGGTTGCCGTGCTTGACAATGGGGACACCGGCGCCCGCGGCGACAAATGCAGAGGTGGTGCTGATATTGAAGGTCTGTGCACCGTCCCCGCCGGTCCCGCAGGTGTCGACAAGTGGTTTTTCCGTCACCGGCTTTACCGTAACAGCGCGGGCTCTCATCACGCGGGCAAGCGCGGCGATCTCTTCGGGAGTCTCGCCTTTCATGCGCAGGGCGGCAAGGAATGCTCCTGCCTGCGCCGGTGTTGCGTCCCCGTCCATGATGATGTTCATGGCAGCTGCTGCCTCATCCTGCGCCATGTCCTGTCGTTCCACTAACTTTGCAAGGATATCCTTGAACAGGATCTTCCGGGTCATGATCATGCCACCCCTTTGCCGTCAAGGAAATTCTTAATAAGCCGGTCGCCTTCCGCAGTCAGGATGCTCTCGGGGTGGAACTGGACGCCTGTTATGGGGTACCGCGTGTGCCGCACTCCCATCACGTACCGGTCGTCCATGCTTCTTGCACAGACCTGCAGCTCTCCGGGCAGGGACTCCTCGCTTGCAACGAGCGAGTGGTAGCGGGTTGCAGTAAACGGGCTTTGCACTCCTTCAAAGATGCCCCTGCCGTCATGCTGTATTGCCGAGGTCTTCCCGTGCACCAGCCGCCCTGCCCGCACCACTTCCCCGCCAAAGGCAGTGCAGATCGCCTGGTGTCCAAGGCAGACCCCCAGCGTCGGGACCTTTTTGCTCATTGTGTCAAGCACTTCAGGGCAGACCCCGGAGTCCTGCGGTGTCCCCGGACCCGGGGAGAGGATGATCCGGTCACACCCGGTCGCCTCCAGCCGGTCGAGCGGGGTGTCGCAGGTGAAAACGAAAGGGTTGCCGCCAAGCCGTCCCACCTGCTGGTAGAGGTTGAAGGTGAAGCTGTCGTAGCAGTCGACGATCAGCACTTTCATGGGGCGGCACCTGCCCGTTCGATTGCCCGCAGCATTGCTGCCGCCTTGCTCTCAGTCTCGTTCCACTCGTTTGCAGGCACCGAGTCAGCCACGATCCCGGCCCCGACCTGGATGAATGCACGGCTCCCCTGCAGGATCACGGTCCGGATCGCGATCGCAAATTCAAGGTTTTTGTCAAAACCGATGTACCCGACCGCCCCGGCATAGATCCCGCGGTCCTGTGTCTCCTGCTCTTCGATGATCTGCATCGCACGGATCTTGGGGGCCCCGGACACAGTCCCGGCAGGGAAACAGGACCTGAGTGCATCATAGCAGTCAAGGTTATCTTTTAAGATCCCATGCACTGTCGAGACGATGTGCTGGACATGGGAAAACTTCTCGATCCCCATGAACTCGGAGAGCTCCACGCTCCCGAACCGGCAGACGCGCCCGATGTCGTTTCGCGCAAGGTCCACGAGCATCGTATGCTCGGCCAGCTCTTTTGTGTCCGAAAGGAGGTCGCGGCCAAGAATCTCGTCCTCATCCGCGTTTTTCCCGCGGGGCCGTGTACCTGCTATCGGTACGGTGGTCACCCGCCGGCGCTCGACCCGCACGAGCATCTCCGGGCTTGCACCGATCACCTTCTCGCTGCCAAAATCGAGGTAGTACATGTAGGGGCTCGGGTTGATGGTGCGCAGCGCCGCATAGATCGAGAACGGGTCGCACGAGACCTCGCATTCCACGCGCCGCGAGATGACGGCCTGGAATATGTCACCGGCAGCGATGTGCTCCTTTACCTGTTTTACGGAATGCTCGAATGCCTCTTTAGAAACGGAGGGGATGTAATCCGGGGCTGTTTTTTGTCCCCCCTCCTGCCGGTAGCCCGGTGTTTTTCCTGAAGCGAGCCCTGCGATCTTCGTTTGAAGGGCCCGGATCTTTGCCACGCTCTTGGTGTATTCACCGGCAGGGTCTGAATCATATGTCAGGAACGGGGATGAAAAGATGTACATCTTCTTTTCTGCATGGTCAAAGACAATGCAGTCCTTGCTGAGCATGAACCGGGCATCATGACCGGTGCCGGCGGCCGGCCGGCCGGCTCTTCGTTGCGCATTGACTTTTTCAAAGAGCGAGTACACGCAGTCATATGCAAAGTAGCCGACCATGCCGCCAAAGAACCGGGGGGCTTTTACATTCACGTAATGGAACCGGGACAAAATCGACTTTATCCGGTCGACCGGGGTTGTCCCATCGGGCTCCTTTGCAATCGAAACAAACGGTTCGTTGCCCTGTACGTCCACCGTACCGCCAAGGGTTACAACCAGCTCAGGATCGATGCCGATAAACGAGTAGCGTGCGATCTTCTCGCTGCCCTCCATCGATTCGAGCAGGAACCCGCAGCCGTCCCGTGTGCCCCTGTACACATCGAGGGGCGAGACATCCGGCAGCGGCAGTTGTGCGCACAGCGGGATGACCAGCGGTCTTGGCTGGGTGTCCACAATCAAAATAAATTCATCAATTCCCAGATTGAGGTCCATGTCTTCTTTTGTTAATGCAATATCCAGTCCACCGGCATCACCGCCCGGAGCGTTGCTCGCGCAAACGCAGGGGTATATTTTTCAAACAATCGCCGCCAATGGTTTTTGGCCCGGCTTCCGGGATTATTTATTCAATAGCGGCAACTATCTGGCATAACCGTGTACTTTGTATATATTTATACATTGTTGTAGTTTTTTGTATAACGATGAATAAAATTTTACATAATTCCCGGTAAACCGGCATAAAATGCCAGTGGTAAACCTGTCTCTCAGGGGCCGGTGAAATGGGGAAGATCTACAAAGGATACTGTGCGTGCCTCAAAAGCTTCTGGCCCGGGGTTATCCGGGCGGCAGCCATGACCAGGTGCGGCTGTTATTGCCCCTGGTTGTTACGGGAGTTTTTTATTATCCCCACCGGTTATGGCGCGTTTTGGTTACATTTATCATAATCTGCCGTGCAATACCTCTTTTGCCGAATTGCCGGACCTGCCCGGCGTGAATACCGGGCCCGTGGGTGAAATACCGTGGAGATACGCACAAAGACGATCCTGATCCTCACCCTTACCCTCGTCACCCTCATTATCATCATTGGGATCGCCTCTGAGATCCTCGTCGCGGGAGGATTTGCCCGGGTTGAAGACCAGGCAGCAGCGAAAGACACGAACCGGGCCCTTGCCGCGCTTGCCGATGATATCAATACGCTGGATGCCGTGGCAGTAGACTGGATCTCCCGTGGCCCGGGAGAGAGCTATTTTTCAAAAGGGTCTGCGGGGGGGGTCCCGTCCACCCTTGACGACCAGACTTTTGAGCGGCTTGCCCTCAATTACATTCTCTTCACCGATGCATCGGGCACCGTGGTTGCAGGACGGGGGTACGACCTCGAACAGCACCAGACGATTCCAATCCCCTCTGCCCTTACAGATATGGTCGCCCCCTCATCCCCGTTACGGGACCCGCCGTTCATGGAGAACGGGACCATGGGTATTGTACAGACCCCCTCGGATTCCCTGCTTGTTGCAGTACGGCCCGCCCATGCGCCTGGAGCGACGGGCGTACCCACGGGCTACCTTATCATGGCCCGGAACCTTGACGCCAACGAGGTCTCCCGGCTCTCGGTGATGAGCCAGCTTGACCTTGATATATGGAAATACCGGGCGAACGGACCAAAAGGAGAGATCGATGCCCAGCTCGCCGGCTCTGCACCGGCAGGGGGGCAATTCCTGAACCGGACGGGCCCCGATTCTTTCGAGATGGATGCCCCTGCCCTCCGGCAGATCAGGGACACTGAGACGATCTATGGGTACGCCCTGGTCCGGGATGTGTACGGGCAACCGGCGCTTGTCCTTGCCGCAGAGATCCCCCGTGACATCTCCAAACAGGGGACATCCACGATACTGTATTTCCTCACGCTCCTGTTAATCTCGGGTATCATTGTCGGGATTGTGATGGTAGCGCTTGTCGAACGGACCGTGCTTTCGAGGCTGCTGTCGTTGTCATCCCATGTCTCCACGATTGGCACAGGGAGGGATTTTTCCGCCAGGGTCTCAGTGCCTGGAAATGATGAGATCACGGACCTTGCAACAAATGTCAACAGCATGCTTGGCGAACTTGAACAGTGCCAGCTCGGTCTTCAGGTACGCCTGAGCCAGAGTGAAGAGAATTACCGGCTGTTCTTCAACAGCATCACCGATCCTGTCATCATCTGCCAGTACAGGGAAGGAGAATTTTTGGGCATCATCATTGAAGCAAATGATGCAGTAATCGACGTTTTGGGATATTCACGGGAAGAGTTGTTCACCATGTCACCCGGGGCATTTGTCAAAAACGGAGAACAAAACGCCGCCGTTTCCGGCCGACTCCGGGCAGATGGGTATGCCATATTTGAGTCCGTGTATCTTACGCGGAGCGGCATGACGATCCCCGTTGAAATCAATGCCCACGTCTTTGATTATTTTGGCCAGAAAGCCGTCCTTGCAATAGCGCGGGATATCACAGAGCGTCGTGACATCGAACGGCTTAAAATGGAAGCGTTCCAGCAGATTGAGAAAAATATGCAGCAGTTTGCCATCCTCAATGATCATATCCGGAACCCGCTCCAGGGTATCATTGGCACTGCCGATATGATCGAGCATAAACATTCGGGACGGATCATTGAGCTCGCCCGTGTCATCAATGATATTGTGGACAAGCTGGACAGGGGCTACCTGGAGTCCGAGAAGATCCAGGAATTCTTACGAAAATATTACGGTGTTGACAAAAAATAGGTGTGATATTCCGGTTGTGACATATTTTTTTTGGAATGGAAATACCGCAGCGGGATATCTGCGGTCCAGCCATGAAATTTTCCGGACATTATATTTATCAGCTCGTGCGTAAATACGCATTGTTTGCCCAATAATCCTGATTAGTCCGTTTTACATCCGGATATATAATCGAAACATTTATTTGGGAAAATCGGTGCGTGGTCGACCATGCGTTGGTGTGCGAACGACAGGATACGCAGGATTGCTGTTATTTTCATTATCTTAAGTGTTATCCAGATGGCAGGAACCTATGGGTGGTTCACATCAGGGGTTCCCCTGATTGGGTTTGCAGACGCAAAAAATGATGGGGATAATGGCAACTCCGGCGGCGGATCCGGAGGCGGGAATGCAGGAGGCAACTCCGGCGGCGGATCCGGGGGCGGGAATGCAGGAGGCAACTCCGGAGGGGGCGGAGGAAACTCCGGTGGCAATTCCGGTGGCGGATCCGGAGGCGGGAATGCAGGAGGCAACTCCGGAGGGGGCGGAGGAAACTCCGGTGGCAATTCCGGTGGCGGATCCGGGGGCGGTCAGGGACAAGGACAGGGCCAGGGATCCGGAGGCGGTCAGGGACAAGGACAGGGCCAGGGATCCGGAGGCGGCCAGGGACAAGGACAGGGCCAGGGATCCGGAGGCGGCCAGGGACAAGGACAGGGCCAGGGATCCGGAGGCGGACAGGTACTTGTGATTGACCTGAACACAGCGAGGTCTGCCGGAGAGAAGATCTCAGTCCAGGAAAACACTATCCGCTTCGAACACGGCACGTATACAATAACGGTCAAAACAAAAGACACCCCACGGGAAGACCAGGGGGAGCTGAGCGGAGAAATTGAATCTATTACACTGCAGGGCACACCGGTTAAAGCTCAGTATACCGGCAAAGGTGCAGTGTCCGCATCGTTCGGGGCTGACCTGAAGACCCTTCCTGTAACGGGTGCAACTGTGACCGCATCGCTTATCGAAAAACCTGATGACCAGAGCAGGGCCGCATTCGAGCGTGCAGCTGAAGAGAACGGGTTTGCCGTTGACTCAGTTGCGTATGCCATGAAGGTGGACAAGTCCGGACTTGAAGATGGCAGGGATGTCGGACGGGCGACGGTCACAATGACGGTCTCGCCGGCATGGGTTCTTGAACACGGCGGGTTTTCCGGGATCCAAATTGCCCGGTTTGCCGATGACGGGAGCTCGGAGATCCTTGCCTCGTCTTTTAATGGTATCGATGCCGATTCAAATATGGTCTTTACAGGCACATCACCGCGGGGTCTTTCCATTTTTGCGTTAATCTCGATAAAAGCCCAGGATCAGCCGGTTGCCCCCCAGCCTGTCACGATGCCATCCAAAAGATCTGACGCTTCTGCAACCATGGTATTTATCCCGCCGATCCTTTTATTCGCAGCATTGTTCCTGATCAGGAAGACCTGATATTTTTTATTTTTCCAATTCCCTCATTCTGTTCCGGAGATTAAAGGGAGGATGTTGAATTTATTATACCTGGTTTTTGGGACGGGAACAGGTATCATGCCTCCACCCTCACTCCCCGCCCGCGCAGCTCATCGGATTTCTTCTTTGAGCACTCCTCGCACCGGAATTCCGGCTCCCGGTCCGAAGTCCTGTCATAGTCTCCCGACCGTACGAGCCGGTAACCCCGTGCGACCTTCCCGCAGTCTACGCAGGTGATATTTTCCTTTACCTCCCACTGGGCGGCAAGCGACTGGGACGTAAAAATGAACTGGTCGACCCAGAAAAAGATGAGCCCGCCGACCAGGTTTGCCACAATCGCGGCGACCAGCTGCCCCATGGACACAAGCAGGACACCGACCCCGGCGAGGATGGGGGTGCTCGCCTGCCAGCGCAGGAGGTAGAGCCCGTAGCGTTTGAAATTGACCTGCATACCGGAACATAGGTGCCGGAGATATAAGCGTTGCGCTCGTGCAGGAGGGCTTTATATTTCGCTCACTAATAGGTACGAAGGACTGTAAAACATGCGGTGGTTCGGCGAGCGGTCACTGGGCTGGGTCTTTGTCACGCGGATGATCGGGATCATCTCGTTTTTGATCATTGCCGTCCTTGCAAACATCCTCATGTTTTACGTGTCAAACCCTGTCTACCAGTCCGGTGTCGGGCTCTTAAACGACAACTTCTGGCTCCTGCTCATTATCGGGCTCATCATGTTTGTCGCGGACATCTTCACCGCGTTCCCGTTCCCCCTTGACCTTCCCTCCCCCATCGTCCGTGCAATCGGGAGCGTCTTTATCATCGCGTTCATCCTGCGTGTGTTTGAATGGCTGGATTTTGTTACGGGAAGCAACATTTACCAGTTCTTCTGGTTCCTCTCGTTCATCCTCGTGCCGGTCGTCTTTTTGCTTGTGCTGGCTAACGGCTACTACGATATTATCCGCCGGCTCTTCCGGTCGGGCATGACCAACGGTGCCGGGCCGGCAACGCCCGACCCGACGATCGGCACACCAAGGGCTGCGTCCAACGGGAACGGTGTCAAGTCATGGGAGGAAGTCGGCGTCGAGTTCCGCATGATGGTCTACGATATCCTCCACCGGTTCCGCGAGGAGATCCGCGGCGACCGCAGGTGAGTGGCAGGTGTTTTTTTCCCTTTTGAGCTGACAGGTACATGGGAATACCATGGAACCGGTGAGGGTGCACGGCGGGATCTTTTATAACGGGGACTGCATCTCCGGCGCACAGGCGCACCTCCCGGATGGTTCCGTTGACCTGATCATCACCGACCCGCCATATGGCATCCGGGGCGATACCCTTCACCGGCACTACAACCGGAATGAGCAGTGCGTCATACCCGGTTACGTTGAGGTCCCGCAGGAGGAGTATGCGGACTTTTCAGCCCGCTGGGTGCGGGAGGCGGAACGGGTGCTGCGCCCGGGAGGTTCGCTGTATATCATCTCCGGCTACACGAACCTCTACCATCTCCTGCACGCCCTAAAGGAAACTTCGCTTGCCGAGGTCAACCACATCGTCTGGAAGTACAGCTTCGGGGTCTTTACCCGCCGCAAGTATGTCTCATCCCATTACCACATCCTCTATTACGAAAAACCAGGCGGCAGGCGGACGTTTAATGTGGAGTCCCGGTTTGGCCTGACGGAACGGACTGACGGGGGCCGGTCGCCCAATTCACAGGACCGCGAGGATGTCTGGCCAATCAACCGTGTGTACAAGCCGGGGCAGCAGAAGAACAAAAACGAGCTGCCGGTTGCGTTGCTTGTAAAGATGCTGCAGTACAGCAGCAATGAAGGCGACCTCGTCTGCGATTTTTTCCTTGGCGGGTTTTCGACTGCACAGGCGGCAATCGGGCTTAACCGGCGCATAGTCGGGTTTGAAATTTCAAAAGAGATGTTTGATGCAAAAGTCCGTCAACTCCGGCAACTGGAGCCCGGGTATCTCCTTGGCTCGCTGCGGACGCCGGTCCCCGGGCATATAAAAAACCAGGGAATGCCGTGGACGGCGCGGGAACGCACAGACCTTTCGCTCCGGTACAGGGCGCTGTGCGGACAGGGGCTGTTAAAAAAGACCGTCATTTCCATGCTCTGCGAGGAGTTCGGGCGGGGACGCTGGGCAATTGAAAAAGCGCTCCGGAAACTCTAAAACTTAATTAAAAAAAGGAAAAATTTGTGTAAGATTGTGAACGATTAGAAACGGGGCTTCCTGTGCTTTGGAAGGCAATCCCTACAGTAAACTGGTCTTCCCTCTGTAGGCTTGAAGGGGACTTCACACTCTTTGCCGCAGTCTGAACAGACTGTTTTTGTCATCTCGCGGGGGCCGAAATTCTTCGGGCCGCCAAAACCTCTTCTTTCCATTGTTTTACTCACGCAGGTTTGACGCTGCGAATAAATATCGACCCGCTGGGTATAAATACATCTGCATAGCTTTGCACTTAATGCCATTTACGGGATAATCTCGCAGCCATTGTATTTCTCGTGGGAAAAATCAGCCGGTGACAGAACGCCGCCTGCGACCATCGCCCGCACCTCCGGGAGCGCTCCTGTAAGCGCGTCATGCAGGTTCTCCACGGTGCCGCAGACAAGCTTCTTTCCCTCGCCGGTCCACGGGTGCATGATATGTGCGTACAGGCACCTGCCGCCGCAGAAGTCCCGGATCCGGCACCCCGCGCAGTCCCCCCCGACGTCAATTTTGCGCAGGCCGGCGGGACTGGTTGTGCTGATATGCCCGAGGTAGTACTGCCGCATGCCGACCATGATGGGGCACGGTGCGATGTGCCCGTCGGTCATGATGCTGTAATTCGCATGGCCGGACCCGCAGCGCAGGGGGCTTGCCCGCCCGTTCAGGAGGTCGTCTATCGGGTCGACAAACGGGTACCAGCGCGGCACACGGTGGTGTTCGGCCATCAGGTCCACCCAGCGCCGTACGAGATCGCGGATGCCGGGGTTGTATCGCTCATTTACCCATGATGCAAACTTCCGGCTGGAGAAATCGTCTGCAAAGCCTGCGTCCAGCTGCCAGTGGATGGAAGAAAAGGAATGGTCGGGGTTGTCCCAGAGGCAGGTGACAGCATCGGCAATATCGGTGTCTTGTGTCACCGTCATCCTTGCGATCAGTTCTCCGGAGAACCCTGCTGCACGGATCCGGCGCACGTTTCCCATCACCTTCCGGTACGTCCCGGCCCCGCGGTGTGCATCGGTGAGCTCCTCCCTCCCGTCAAGGGAGACAAGGATGGTTGAGAAACGGTTCACGTACTCCGGTGAAAGCCGGTCGAGCAGGGTCCCGTTGGTCTGGATCATAAACCGCCGGACGGGGGCATTGTCCATGATCGTTTCTACAAGCTCCCGTTTCAGCAGGGGTTCGCCGCCGTAGAATGTGACCGTTGGCGAGGGGTCGTTTTCAA
The DNA here is from genome assembly GCA_026625165.1 of Methanoregula sp. Taxonomy (NCBI): domain Archaea; kingdom Methanobacteriati; phylum Methanobacteriota; class Methanomicrobia; order Methanomicrobiales; family Methanoregulaceae; genus Methanoregula; species Methanoregula sp. Next base: position 249,314 of record CP112999.1, read on the forward strand.
GGAACCGGTACAAGGTGTCGAGGTCATAGTCAAGGTCGGCCGGCAGCCCTTCATCGATGTCAACTGCGTTGCCAGCTCCCGCGATACTCTCGTCAAACGCCCTCGCCCGGCAGTAGGAGCAGCAGAGGTTGCAGTCGTCGGTGAGGATAAGGTGGTAATACAAAAAAACCTATCATTGTTTGTTGTGAAAACCGATAAATATTGCAGCCATAAAATACGGTTGCCCGGACGCGATGCATGTTCTGGCCATCCCAATCTTTTTTTCAATTTGAAGACAGGTGCATAAAAAAAATTCCCGGTTCACGGACAACCATTTATGGGATGGAATTATTATCCTAATGAGAGATGGACCGGATATTATTGGCCATCGTGCTTGTATTTCTTTGTGTCCTGTCTGAATATCCTCTTTTGTTCCCGGTGCAGGAAATACCGATGCCTGCCATTTCCCACCTGGCCGCCCCGGCTCTCAATATGACCCCGTATCCCTCAAATCAGACCGCAGTCCAAACAGCAGTCATAAATCCCGTGCCTGTAACCCTCCCTGCTCCAGCTCCTGTCCCTGCGTGCAGCAAAACCCCTCCCTCAAAGATCCTTAAAGACAGCAGGTTATGGTTCACGGTTACAGTCCCTGAAGACTGGAATGCAACCTCAGCATGGGAAGCGGGGGGCGGCACTTGGCAGGGACTGTATTTTTACACGTACCTCGGGGTTGAAGAATTTGATACGAATCGCAGTATATGGCGGATCAATTCTACAAAAATCTTCATTATGACCTATACCATCACCAGGAACCAGGACCAGGACTACCGGAATTATTATCGCGGGAACTGGGTCCCGGTCCCTGTTGAGTCAACCGAGACAATCAATGGGATCACGTTTGACAGGTTTGAATCAAAAGGGCAGGGGACCGCCGTAGCATACGTCGGAAAAAAGACGAGTGCAAATGGACGGGGGTATGCAACGCTGATCCGGTATTTTGTTTCGCAGGATGAATGCCAGGAAGATATCGAGGAGGTCGTGCACACCTTCAGGTACCTGAGCAGCCGGGAAATCGCCCTTGGGAATGTGACCGCAAATGAGATCTCGCTGTTTTATCCATAATTTTTTTAAAAAAAAAAATTTGGTTTTTTAAATATCCGGTAATAATCGGCAGGAGCAGGAAATAAAACGTTCTGCTCATTGCGGATTTTTGCACACAACCTATAAGCACTCTTTTTCTCAATGTCTGGTAATGGCAACGGGATTATTCTATAATGAGCGTATCGAGGCGATGGAACGAGGCGGGCTCGACGCACTCATCGATGAACGTGTCCGGTACACGGTCCGGTACGCAAACGGGCACTCGCCGTTCTACCGGCACTGGTTCCGGAAGAACCGGATCAATCCTGATAAGATCCGCACCCATGAAGACCTGCTCCGCCTCCCTGTTATCTCTGGCAAAAGCATCCGTGAGAACCAGCCGCCGGTTACCAGAAACTTCGGTTTCCTCTCTTCTGACCTAAAGGACGTGTTCACTATCCAGGAGACAAGCGGGACAAGCGGGACTCCCAAGAGTTTCTTTCTGACATGGGACGACTGGAAAAGGTACGCTGAGAAGTACTCGCGGAGTTTTGTGTCGCAGGGGTTCTCCGGAAACGACCGGGTCGTGGTCTGCGCCAGTTACGGCATGAACGTGGGGGCAAACACGATGACACTGGCGGCGCACCGGATCGGCATGACGATCATCCCGTTTGGCAGATGCGATTTTACCCCCAGGGTGCTCTCCAGTTACCGTCCCACGGCAATCGTGGGCAGCGTGTTCAAGCTGCTCCGGCTCGCACGCCGGCTCAAAGATGAAGGTGTCCGCCCGGCTGGCACGTCAATCGAGAGGCTGGTCGCGGGAGGGGAGAGCTTTGCCGATGAGTCGCGTGCGTACCTTGCGGAGCAGTGGGGTGTACCGGTCTACAATACTTACGGGAGCACGGAAGGGACGATGTGCGGGGAGTGCCAAAAATTATCCGGCCTCCACGTCCCTGAAGACCTCGTCCACCTTGACGTATACGACCCGCAGGTGAAGTCGTTTGTGCCGGACGGCGAGTGCGGGCGGGCAGTGCTCACAACGCTGCTTGAGGAAGGCACGAAGTGCGGCACGCTCCTGATCAATTACGATACCGAGGACACCACGGTCGTGCTCTCCCGGGAACGGTGTGGATGCGGGAGGACGCATATGCGGATCATCAACCCGCAGCGGGAGGCAGAGACATTCTGGTTGTTCGGGAATTCCATGAACCGGGTCGATGTGGAGGCCGGTGTCTTCCAGCCTGAAAACATGCAGTACCTCAACGGCGAGTACGAGGCGTTCCTGTATGACGGCGGATCGGACGATGAGGTGGTGATGCGGGTCAGTGTCGAATGTCCTGACCCGGACCGCTGCGACAGGCATGCGGTTGAAGAATCATTTACGTCGCGGTTTTTAAAATTCAAACCACTTCTTGCACAGCACTTCGCTGATGAGTCCTTCCAAATCATATTCAATTATACTGTTCCGGGAGGTCTTGAACTGCACAAGCTCAGGGGCCGGGCAAAACGGCTCGTTGACCGGCGCTCAGGGTAATCCCCGGGCATGATAAAAAAAATTACCGGTACACCGGGTGCCCGGCAATGCCCGGGATTTTTTCGCTCACCCTGATCGGCAGGCGCCCCGGGCAAAAATTTTACCGCCATAATCGCTGCGCATGGCGCGTGGATTGGATATCCGGCCAGACTGAGTGCGGCACATGATAAAAATACGCGCTTCCTGTTGCCGGTCCGGCATTCCGGGCAAATTGCACGGGTATTGAAACGGCGCGTTTTTGGCCGTTTGATATGCAAAATGACCGTTTTACCCCCTCCAAACCGGAAGTTCCGACGGCTACCGGCGAGAAACCTTTTATAGTATCAGACGGAACATCTCATTATCAAAACTCCCGTCGGGGTTTTGAGGTGTTTTGAATGGGACAGAAAGTTGGAAAGGAAAAAATCACCCGTGAGAAGGGTTACCTGTATTTTGTCGGAAAGGATGGATACGTCTGGGCAGCCCCCATGAAGTCCAACCCGGGCGGCAGGAAGAAGAAGGTCGGCTCCGAGAAAGTTGCAAAGGAAGCCGGCTATATGTACTACATCGGGAAGGACGGGTACGTCGCAAAAGCGAAGATGAAGAACGCATAAACCTTTTTTCCCTTAATCACTTTTGCACCCCTCGCCCCTGTGGCGGGGGAAAACAACAAATCCTGCGGGATTGTACGCGTCCCGTCCGGTTGTCCTGGCATTTTTTTATCGTATCTGCAAAGTCAACGACAGGTTCCACACCTGCGCATTATGCCCGTGGATACCGCATCAGCGGCCAAACAGGTCTTTTCCGTCACGGGCCCGCAGGTTTGCCATAAACGTCCGTGCGAGCAGGGGTGTTACTGCCTGCGGGGGCAAACCCAGGGTCCCGGCGGTTCTCCGGCACAGGTCCATGGGGTCCGGTGTTCCCATGCCCGCTGCCGCGATAACTGCATCATGGATCTTCCGGAGCCATGCAAGGGCGTCGGTCATCCGCTGGTAAGCACAGATCCCCTCACGCGGTTCATCCCAGGATGAGAGCAGGACGTTGACCCCGTCAATATTTTTGAGTCTTTTTATCGACCGCACGGATGCCGGCACATCATCATAGACCGGCAGGTTGCCCGGCACCGGGACTGCATCGCCTGAGAATAGTATCCTCCCGCTTTTCAACAGCAGTGATACCGAACCCGGGGAATGACCGGGAGTATGGAACACCACGAGGTCAAGGAGGTGGTCCCCGTCAAGGTCGAGCACATCGCCGTCTTCAAGCACACGGCCGACGTTTGCCGGCCCACCGACAAGCACGTCAAAGCCCGGGACCGGCCGCTCCCTGTTCTGTAAAGAAACATCTTCGATCCACCGCTGTTCAGCGGCATGGATTGCAACCGTGCAGCCTGTTGCCTGCTGGATTTCCTGCGTCGCCCCGATATGGTCCGGGTGTGCATGGGTCTGGACAATAAGGGATATCTCCGCAGGGTCGCGGCCGGTCGACCTGATGTAGTCAAAGATCACTCTCCCGCATCCTGCGACCCCGGTATCTACGAGCGTGATCGTCCTGCCGCAGATCATGAACACATTGACAAACCTGTCAAGTACGATGCCCGGTGCAACCGGAATTTTAAAAGGCAGCCGGAGGGCGTGGACGTGGGGGGAGACCTGCATGCGGACCCATAAAATATCTGGGAATGGTCAGTTATGAACCCTCTGCACGGTATTGTCGGGGGCGGGGTGCATTGGACCGCCCCCCGTTGTTCCCGAGTATCCTGCAAAATTTTCTTATGCCGGCCCGGGTGGCCGGCCCGGCCGGGGCACAGGGAAAAAAAGGGCGTTTGATTTTTTTAAAAAAAGATTGTCAGGTCCCGACATGCCCGGCAAGTTTTCCCCGGAACTGGCTCATGTACAGCTCGAAGTAGAAACCCTTCCCTGTCATGAGTTCGCGATGGCTCCCGCGTTCGATAATCTCACCCTTGTCAATTACAAGGATCTGGTCCGCGTGCCGGATCGTGGAGAGCCGGTGCGCAATGATAAACGAGGTCCTGCCGCGCTGCAGCTGGAGCAGCCCTTCCTGGATCAGCTTCTCGGTGCGGGTGTCGACGTTGCTTGTGGCTTCGTCAAGGATCAGCATGCGGGGGTTTGCGACAATCGCCCGTGCGATGGTGATCATCTGCCGCTGGCCCTGCGAGAGGTTTGCTCCGCCGTCGGTCAGCAGGGTGTCATAGCCCTGCGGCTGCTGCATGATGAAGTCATGGGCGTTTGCCTGTTTTGCCGCGCTGATGCACTCCCCGTCTGTGGCCCCCTCCCTCGCGTACTTCAGGTTTGCCATGACCGTGTCGGTGAACAGGAACGGCTCCTGCAGCACCTGTGCGATCTGGACCCGGAGGGTGTCCTGCCGGACGGAGCGGATGTCCTGCCCGTCAACCGTGATCGCCCCGTTCTCGATTTCGTAATAACGGGTGAGGATGTTGATGATCGTGCTCTTGCCGGCACCCGTCGGGCCACAGAGCCCGAAGACCTGTCCGGGCTGTGCATGGAATGTGTTTGCATGGAGTACCCTCCGGCCCGGGACATAGCTGAAATCGACCGCGTCGAACGCCACGTCGCCCCTGATGGCAGGCATCGCGGGGGCGGCGGGCAGATCGGCGACTACCGGCTTTTCGTCCATGATCTCAAAGACCCGTGCCGACCCGACGATCGCATTGAGGATCTGGGCGTACATGGAAAATATCTGTGAGAGCGGGCCCATGAGGTTGAACGAGAACCCGATGAACGATACGAGCACGCCGATCTCAAACCTCCCGTTGATCGCCATGATCCCGCCGATGACAAGGAGCAGGATGCTCTGGAGGTTTGAGAACACGTTTGCGACCGGCTGGCTGACAAGCGCCGAGAACTGTGCCCTTTCGCCCGCCTCTGCGACTTCCCGGCTCAGCCTGGAAAACGTAAGGGACGAGGCCTTCTGCCGGCGGCTCGCGATCACGGTCTTTTCCCCGGAGAGCCATTCTTCACAATACCCGTTTATGTCCCCGGTTTTCTGCTGGAGCAGGACGAACGCGGGGCCCGAGACTTTTGTGATCAGCCAGGAGATCCCGACAAGCCCGAGCACGACAAGGTAGGTGAACGCGGTCAGAGCCGGGCTGATCCAGACCATGAGGATTGTCGTGATGATTACGGTCATCACCGACTGCATTGTCTGCAAAAAACCGATGCTCAGGTACTGCTCGATCACCTGGGTGTCGTTGGTGACCCGGCTCATGAGCTCGCCGATGGGGCGCCGGTCAAAGAAGCCCAGCGAGAGGGTATGGATGTGGGAGAAGAGGTCCATCCTCAGGCGGAGCAGGGCGTCCTGCGCAATATCGGCAAGGAGCCGCTGGGAGATTGCTCCGCTGATCCAGAGGATGATGCCGATGGCGGCAATCCCGTAGATCACCCGGTCCAGGGGCGCGGCCGGGCCGGGCCCCGCCGCCATGATCGTGGTGGCGTAGCCCATCAGCAGCGGGAGTGCCGAGAGCATAAGCGAGTACAGGACCATGAGGACGAGCAGGAAGACAAGTTTCCCGGTATGGGGCCTTAAGTAGGCAGAGAACCTCTTTATGGTCGGGTATACCGGCGGCATCTGGCCTGGGTCTCCCACTGGGCGTGCAGCGATCATGGCCCGCCCCCGGTAACGATCCCGCTGCCCAGCTGGGAATCGTAGATCTCCCTGTATTCCGGGCTCTGCGCCAGAAGGTCCTCGTGGCGCCCGGCCGCGATGATCCCGCCGTTCTCAAGGAGGATGATCCGGTCCGCTGCGATGACGGTGCTGATCCGCTGGGCTACGATCAGCTTGGTGACGCCGGGGAACCGCTGGTTCACCGCGTCCTGGATCCGTGCTTCGGTCGCGACGTCGCAGGCGCTTGTGCTGTCGTCAAGGATCAGCACCTTCGGCTTCTGGGCAAGGGTGCGGGCAATGCACAGGCGCTGCCTTTGCCCCCCGGAAAAGTTTGTCCCGTGGCGTGCGACCGCCTCATCGTACCTGCCCGGGATGTTTGCAATAAACGTGTCTGCATCCGCGTCCCGGGCCGCAGCGACCATGTTCCCATCGGACTGGTCGGCCGCCCCAAATAGGATGTTCTCCCTGACCGTTCCGGAGAAGAGGTTGGGCTGCTGGAGGCAGATCCCGACAATTTCGCGGAGCCGGTCCTGCGGGATGTCCCGGACATCGGTCCCGTCAATGGTGACCTGTCCCCGCGTGACATCATAGAACCGGGGGATGAGCTGGACCAGCGTGGACTTCCCCGACCCGGTCGGGCCTAAAAAGCCGACCGTCTCCCCGGGCTCCGCGGTAAAACTTATGTTTTTTAAAACAAGGGGGCCCGGTTTTCCATCGTTCCCGATGTATCCGAACTCCACGTTTTTAAAAACCACCTTCCCGTGCACGGAACCCGCGCCTGGAACAATCGCACCAGGGCGGTCCCGGACCTCTGCCTCCGCGTCGATCACTTCAAAGATCCGGTGGAACGACGGGCGCGAGGCGGATATTGCCGGCAGCACGGCGCCGAGGATCATGAACGGCATGATCAGAAGGAAGAGGTACTGGACGGACGCGGTGACCTGTCCAAGCGAGAACCCGGTGCCGCGGAGGACCTGTGTACCGCCAAGGAAATAGATCGCACCGACAGCGACAATGACCACAAAGATCATCGTGGGGATGAGCAGGGCGATGACGTGCTGGGCTTTTAGGGATGCGGATTTCACTTCGCCGGCAACAGAAGCGAACCGTTCGTTCTCCAGCCGCTGCCGGACAAATGCCTTGACCACCCGGATGCCGGCCATGCTCTCCTGTAGCGCCTGGTTCAGCCCGTCATACTTCTTCTGCCTGAGGGTAAAGAGCGGGACGACGATGAGCAGGTAGTAGGAGAGGAGGATGGTGAAGATGGCGAGGATCACCACCATCAGCCAGACAAGGGATGGGGAACGGTAGGCGATAAGCAGGAAGGAGGTGACCAGCATGACGGGGACGAGCGGGAGGTTGAGGATGCCCTGCTGGATCGCGATCTTTGCGTTCTGGACATCGGTGGTGAGCCGGACCAGCAGGTCGCTTGGCCGGAGCCGGTCAAGGTCCCCGAACGAGAGCGCCTGCACCCGGTCATATGCCCCGGTCCGGAGGTAGTGTGCGGTCTGCTCGGAAAATTTGACCGCGATCGCCGTATTGAGCACCTGGCATACCGCTGTGAGGACTGTGGCAAGGAACATGTAAAAGCCGATGGCGAGGATCGTGTTTGTGTCCTGCGCCATGATCCCGAGGTCGATGAGTTCCTGCGAAAGCGCCGGCACGGCCAGCGTCCCGATCGCCCCGCCCACCGTGAGCAGGAGCGAGAGCAAAAGCCACTTCCAGTGAGTCCTCCAGAGCGAAAAAATCCGCATATAATCGTTCATACAATCTCTCCCCAAAAAACCGGACCTGTATCTGATCGATGCAGGTAAAACACCTTAATGATTCCGCACGGTTCTTGTACCGGCACCGGGGAGGCTCCTTTACAGGCCTAATTGACCGTTTATGTGTACCGCTGGCATGAAAGTCCCGTGCGGGGATTTTTTTTATTCCTTCTGTGATTATTCCTTTTCTTTGACAACGATTGTGAATGCAGTCCCCGCCGTCCGGTCGAGTTCGATCGTCCCGGAGAGCTGCTCCACGAGTGAGATCACGAGCCGCAAGCCCAGCGACTTCGCATTGCGCCAGTCAAAATTATCCGGGATGCCAACACCGTCATCCTTGTAGATAAGGGTGAGGGTGTGATCCTGCCTCTGGATCGCAATGGAGATCTCCCCTTTTCTTCCATCGGGAAATGCATGTTTTAAGGAGTTGGATACCAGTTCGTTGACGATAAGGCCGACAGGAATCGCAGTATTGATATCGACATTGATATCATGAATCCGGATGTTGAGAATGATCCCCTTTTGGCTCATCCCGTAGAACCGGAACAGGCTGTCCCCGAGGAACCGGCAATAATTGTCAAGGTCAATCCCTGCAATATCCGTAGACTGGTACAGTTTTTCATGGACAAGCGCCATTGCCCTGATCCGGTTCTGGCTCTCCTTGATCACCTGGGAGATTTTCTCGTCCTCAATATACCGTGACTGGAGGTTTAAGAGGGAGATGATGATCTGGAGGTTGTTTTTTACCCGGTGGTGGATCTCGCGGAGCAGCAGCACCTTCTCCTCAAGGGAAGCGTTGAGTTTCTCAGTCCGCTCCATGACCCGCTGTTCGAGCGTTTTATTCAGTGAGCGTATCTCCTCTTCCATCAGCTTGCGTTCCGTGATATCCTGGTTTGCGCCGTGGGTTTTGATCGTCCTGCCATTGGCATCTTTCGTGATTCCGAAACGCACGACAATATGCCGGACCACACCGTCCCTGCGGATTATCCGGTGCTCCACCTGCGATGTGAACCCGGGGTCTGTGGCCTCTATGGCTTTCTTCACTTCATCGGCGACTACATGCTGGTCATCCGGGTGGACAAATTCCCGGGCATACACTTCTGCCGGGATCTTATTTCCGCCTTCACGCTCTGCAGTGGTTCCATAGAGAGCGTAGAACCGGTCATCGAAAGTAAAGATCCCTGTCGCAACGTCAAATTCCCAGTTCACCAGGTGTGCAAGGTCCATCGCCTCGGCGAGCTGGACCCGGCTCTCCTTTAGCGCATCTGCGGCCCTTTTGCGATCGGTGATATCCTGCAGCAGGCTCAACAAATACTTGTCGCCTGCCAGATCGATCACATCTGCTGAGACAATCAAAGTGCCGATCTCCCCTGATCTCTTCCGGAATTGTGTCTCATAGTCCCGCACTTTACCTTCCTTACGGAGCAACTGTACAATATGATCTCGGTCTTTTGGATTGCCCCAGACGTTCAGTTCAAGCGTTGTATGGCCAACGACCTCCTCACGCGTGTAGCCGAATAAACGCAGGAAGGCCGGGTTGACATCGATGGTTTTTCCGTCCGAGAGGCGTGTGATGGAAATCGCGATGGGACTGGCTTGAAAGACAGTGAAGAAACGCAACTCGCTCTCCCGCAACTCCTCCTCTGCATGTTTGCGCTTGGTTATATCGATGTGCTGGATGACCGCATTGGTGATCTTTCCGCTGGCGTCTTTTACCGGAAAAATAGTCACATCAAGAATTACAGATGCCTGCCTGTCCAGTACCAGTGTTTTGAGCTTCCGGGTATCATAGGTAATCTGGAAGTTTGCAGGCTGCCCTTTTAAAAAGACGTCTTGGACTATTGGTAAGAAACCCTGTTCTAAAACGAGGTTATCACCTAATACATTGTATTTGCCGACCACATCCGCCGGCGTGATCTTCAAGAGGTCGCAACATGCCTGGTTGATGCGGATGAGTGTGCCTTTCTCATCAGATATCCACATCGGCAGAGGGCTCTGGTCAACCAGGCTGTTTAAAAACGAGAGGGAGTTCTGCAGTTCCAGTTCATCCTTCTTGCGCTCGGTGATGTCGATAATTACGGAAATATATGTCTTTGTGATCAGGAAGACAAGCCCGGCAATTAACCCAAGAATGACAAGACCGGTTATATAGAACAGGAGAAGCGGCCTCTGGATGGGGGCCGACCATCCGCCGGCAGGCATCCCTCCAATCTCCCATGTCCCGGTGCCGACCGGGAATTGCTGGATGACCGCATCCCCGGCAAAGAGCCCGGGGTCGCCATAGAACACCGTCCCGTCATGGTTCTTTACGGCGAGGGTCAGGCTCCCTGTCTGGCCCGAAAGCCCGGCTTCGGCAAGGATAGGGGGCATATCGACAACCATGGAGGAAAACCCCCAGAAGGTGTTGTTGACAAAGAGCGCATCGGTGATGACCAGCCCCAGTCCGCCCTGCCTCAGTTCGTGGGGCCCATGGATTACGATCTTTTTTGTTTCGATAGCAATGTTATTGTATTTCTGCACGTAGGAGCGGTTGTCGGTGAGCAGGTTGTGCCCCGGCACGTTCTCGTTTCCTTTGAGCGGGTACACGTATGTCTGGATACCTCCGGGGGCCACTCCAAAATTGCGGATGCCGGGGGTTGCAGTATAAAGCCCCGCTGCAAAGCTGTCATATGTTCTCGTGAGGGTTTCTTGTGAAGGGTCTGATAGTACATACGCAGAGAGCCCCTCAACGAGCGATACCCGCCGGCTGAGTGCCTGCGAGAGCTGGCTGCCGTATTTCGAGAGGTCAACAGCGACAACGTTGCGTTCTTCAGTAATGAGTTGCTCCTCATACCATGTGCCCGCCATCCACCAGAGCGGCAGGAGCAGGAAGAGGACGATAAACAGGGTAATCAGGAATGCAGTTACCGCAGGATGGCGGGTGTAGAAGCCCTGCAGCCGTTCTTCTATGGTCAGTGAGCCAGCCCGTGGGGATCCATCCGCTCCGGATTCTCTTGGTTCCATCGCTACCTTTCAGATACAGACAACCCTGACGATCCAAAATAATCTTTTTTACAGATAATCTCATGGAACAGTATTTAATATCATAGATGCCGGTTTACGGTTCACTCTTTTTCCTTCACAACAATCGTAAACGCCGTCCCCGCCGTCCGGTCGAGTTCGATTGTGCCGTTAAGCTGCTCCACCAGCCCCATGACCAGCCGGAGCCCGAGTGATTGTTCATGTCTCCTCCAGTCCAGGTCTGCCGGCATCCCGATTCCCGTATCCTTGATCAGGAGCAAAATATTGTCATCTTCCCGGCGTCCTGCAATCGTAATCTCTCCGGTTGTGCCTTGTACAAACGCGTGCTTCAAGGAGTTTGAGATGAGTTCGTTGAGGATAAGGCTGAGGGGAATTGCCGAGGTAACCGGGACCTGTATATTGTTCGTTTCAATGTTCAGCCGGATTTGCTGAGGATCTGCATTATATGTCCTGAAAAGGCTCGTTCCCAAAAATCTGACGATTTCAGACAGTCCAATCCTGGAGATGTTTTCGGAACTGTATATCCTTTCGTGGACATGTGCCATCGCCATGATGCGGTTATGGAACTCTCCCATTGTATCCAGGAACTGCGGGTCTTTGATAGTCCTTGACTGGAGTCTGATGAGACTTAAGATTATCTGGAGGTTGTTATTCACCCGGTGATGGACTTCACGGAGCAGGAGCACTTTCTCTTCAAGCGAAGCGTTAAGCTTCTCGGTGCGTTCCGCAATTCCTTTCTCCAGTTCTTCGTTGAAATGCCTGAGCTGCTCTTCCGCACGTTTAAGCTCTGAAATATCCCGGATGATGGCGATGAGATACATGGAGTTGCCAATGGCAATTGTATCGGCGGTTACCGATGCATTGAACAGCTCACCGGATTTGCGTCGCTCGACTACCTCGTATTGGTGCACCCTGCCATGCTCCTTTAGCTGGTCGACGAAGGCATCCCGGTCTTCTTTTTTCAGCCAGATTCCCAGTTCGCCTGCAGATTTTCCGATCAACTCTTCATGGGAGTACCCGAAGATTGCCGTTGCTGCTTCGTTTACTTCAACAAACCGCCCGGAATCCAGTTCGCTGATCGTGATCGCATCGGGTGCAGAGATGAACGCTTTTGTATATTTTTCCCGGACAATCCGCAACGCTTCTTCCGCCTGCCTGCGCCCGGTGATGTCGCGGACATTGCACTGGATTATATCTGTATGATCAACAGTATAGACGGTACACACAAACTCGACAATAATCTCCTGGCCATTTTTTGCCACCAGCGGCAATTCTTTGTACCCGATGTTTTTTTCCGTCTGGAGGTCCAGGAACGCTTTTTTTACCAGGTCAGCGTCCCTGAAGATCCCGGTATCCAGGAGATTTTTTCCCAGTATTTCCTCAGGGGAGGACCCGATTAAGGTTAGCAGGAACGGATTTGCATTGATGATCTCTCCCGTCTCCGCATCGATGAGCAGTATCCCGTCATTTGCTGTTTCAAAGAGCTTGCGATAGCGTATTTCGGAGTTGCGAAGGGCTTCCTTTGCTGCCTTCAGTCCAACTGCCTGTTTGATTTTATCGACCAGATCGGCGAATTGCTTCTTTGGGTCATCTCCTTTCTGGACATAAAACCGTGCCCCGGTATTTAACGCCTCGATCACCGTGTCCTCGCATCCCTTTCCGGTAAAAATTATGAAAGGTATGTCACCATAGGTTGGAAGGATGCATTTGAGAAAAGCGACGCCGTCATATTCAGGCATGGCGTAATCGGAAACAATTACATCATACCGGGTTTTTTTCAGCTTTTTTACAGCCGTTTTTACTGAGTCTGCTGTATCTACCTCTATCTCACCCGATTTTTCGAGAAACAGCTTATATAAATCCAGTAATACCTGTTCGTCATCTACACAGAGAACTGAGATCATAGGTTTTTTCCGGTACTCGTAATTTCATTATGTTCTCTATTGCCAATCCTCTCTATGAGTAATATCCTGAGAGATAACTGACCTTTTTTGGCAGTTTTAAAGAATACCTTACGCCCGAATCAAAAATAATGAAGAGAGCATGTCTTCTGCCGGGGGTAAATTTCTTTGTGGTGGGGTCAACGGATGAGATAATATGTTTTTTGAAATAGTTTTTTTATTTTTTTAGGTGAATTGGATTCCTGCCGGGTCTTGTATTGGTTGCCTGCGTGCGGTAAATGCCTGCGTAACGCTCCGTAGTTGTGGCATAATCAGAAGAGTGTCCACCCGGTCACATGAAGGTTTGTACGGTCGTCGGGATTCTCCTGTTTATGACGATTAAATAAGAGAAGTTTAAGCATCCTCTTCAAATATGCCCGGAAAGTATTTTTCGAATTTCTGGTCCTTTTTACTGATTAAGTGCTCGTACCCGGCAAGCCCTGCACGCTCGATTAAGAAATTTTTGGCAGCTTCTTCTGACAGCAGGTTAAATACTGACTTTGAGCCCTCCTTCACCGACCATGTGTGGGTATAGTAATAGATCGCGCCGGACTGTGCCATGTGTGCATAGAGGTCTGTGCGGGATGAAGACGGGGAACCTTTGATGGGGAGATTGTGCGGGGATTCATAGAGGCATTCATCAGCAGAAAGGTTCACAACGACTTTTTTTTGTTCGGGCGTCATCAACACGACAGACATGTTCCGGTCACTCCGCTTCGTCCTTTGCCAGTGCGTGATTGCCTATTTGCACCAGGTGCTCATAATATTTGCCACGGGACCTTCCGGTTTGTCCTGTCACACCGGCCAGAAACAGGTGAGGCGGGCGGGACATTCATCCCGTATGCCCGGAATGCGGGATGGCAATTTTTTAAAAAAAGATTGACGGTACTACGGTCACTGTACACTTTCCGGTAAGCAAAAGAAGGATCCTTTCGTCCGGAATGCCCCAGAGTGGACCGGAACTCCCGGTGCAGGAAAATTTGCTGGCCGGGGTCTGGGGCTCTTTCTCAAATCACAAATTTCAGATAGTCTCAGGCCGGAATAGTGTGTTGTTTACAATCCGGAGGAACCATGAGACATCTTGTAATGCTTTTCTGCATCCTGCTTGTCAGTGCATTTGCATTGCCTGCGGCTGCTTCCGTGGGAACAGTCACGACAGAACCGGGATTTATCCATGGCGTGACCATGGAGCCGACGACGGAACCGACCACCGAACCGACAACAAAGGCGCCCACAACCGAACCGACAAGAGAACCGACAAAGGAGCCGACGCCCCCCCCGACTGTTGTAACAACTCCGGCCGGCCCGCAGGTCGGCTGGGTGACGATCGCCTCGACGCCCTCCGGTGCATCCGTCACCCTTGATGGCAAATCCGTGGGTGTCACGCCCGTTGCCGGCCTTGAAGTGGGGGCCGGAACCTCGCATTCCGTGAAGATCTCGATGAGCGGGTACGAGCCGTACCAGACCAGCTTAAGCGTCGGCGCCGGCGAACAGGCGGCTGTTGACGGGACGCTCAAGCCGATCGCCACTCCCGGACCGACCAGAGTGCCTACGGCAGTCCCGACCTCCCCTCTCGGGCCGGTCGGCGCCGACAAGGGCTGGTTCCGGGTGAACTGCAACGTGAACGGGGCGCAGGCATTGCTTGACAATGGCGCTGCAGGTTCCTGCACGATAGCGCAGGGGACATGCAGCATCGAGATCGCAACTACAGGCACACCGGTCAGCTCCTTCACCGTGACAAAATCCGGTTACCAGACCTATACAAACACGGTTACGCGGATGCCGGCAAAAGGTGAGACGGTTGACCTGTACGCGACTCTCAACCCGGTCCCGGTCCCAAGCTACGGGAGCATCCAGGTGGCATCCAGTCCATCCGGTGCAGTCGCGACGCTTGACGGGGGTTCATGGCAGTATACCCCGTGCACGTTCAGCTCGGTGATCGCGGGCTCCAGCCACACCGTGCAGGTCAGCCTGAGCGGTTACCAGCCATATACCACAACGACCTATGTTGGTGGAGGCCAGACGGCCTACGTGAGTATCAGCCTTGTGCCCAACCCCCCGTACCCGAATACCGGGTCGCTCAACGTTGCCACCTCGCCCAAAGGGGCGGACATCTACGTTGACGGCACATACCTGGCGCAAAGCCCCCATGTCATCCCCGGTCTCGCTCCCGGGAGCCATTCGGTGCGGCTGCACAAGGCAGGGTATGACGAGTACATCAATACCTTCACCATCTATGCAGGCCAGCAGACCCCGGTCTCCGTGACCCTGAACCCCCAGTACTCCAGCGTCGGTTCCATCGAGGTGTCATCCGTCCCGGCGGGTTCGTCGCTTTACCTTGACGGGCACTACATGGGCCTGACGCCGTCCGGCGATTATTTTGATCTTACGAGCCTTGTCCCCGGCTACCACACCGTCCTGCTCCGGCACACGAACTACCAGGACTATTCCCAGACGGTATATGTCAGCGGTGGAAAGGTTGTGACCGTGAATGCGGTGCTTACCCAGATCGTTCCCGGGCCGACCCCCTTCGTTAACGGCCAGATCGTGGCGGCATCCGTCCCTGCAGGCGCCGAACTCTTCCTTGACAACGTGTACAAGGGCATCACTCCTGTCACCCTTTCGGACATTCCCGCTGGATCGCACGTCGTCACCATGAAAGAGGCAGGGTACACGGACAATGTCCAGACCGTTACGGTTGTCGGCGGCCAGAGCACCGCGGTTGCCGCAACCCTTTCCGAAGTGGCGCCGACAGCTGCGCCGACAAAGTCACCGGTGAGCCTTGTACCGGTGATCGGTGCGCTCGCGGTACTGGGTGCGGTGCTGTTTGTCAGGCGCCGCTGATCTCATCCTTTTTTTACCGGGAATATACCGGAAATTTTTTTTGCAATCACTGGTGATGTTCTGTGGACAAGGTTATCCTGACAGGTAAGGCAGCATGAAATACGTGGATATGGACAAAATTTACCGGACCGTTCCGCCCGACCAGATCCCGTGGAACAGCCAGGACCCGCCGGACGCCCTTGTGGAGCTTGCAGAAAGCGGGACTCTAAAGCCGTGCCGGACGGTGGACCTCGGGTGCGGTGCCGGCAACTACGCGATATACCTTGCCGGTCTCGGGTTCGATGTGACGGGCGTCGACAGCTCCCAGGCCGCAATATCCCTTGCCCGGAAGAACGCACAGGCGCGGGGGGCGCGGTGCCGGTTCATCGTCGCGGACCTGCTTGGAGACCTGCATGAACTCCGCGAAACGTTTGACTTTGGTTTCGACTGGGAATTCCTGCACCACATCTTCCCGGAAGACCGGGAGACGTACATGAAAAATGTCGCCGGGCTCCTCAGTCCGGGCGCCGTATACTTCTCCGTGTGTTTCAGTGAGGACGACCCCCAGTTCGGCGGCACGGGAAAGTTCCGCCAGACAAGGATGGGGACGACACTGTATTTTTCCTCGGAGCCCGAGCTGCGGGACCTTTTTCTGCCGTACTTTTTTATAAAGGAATTATCCACGATCGGGTTTTCCGGCAGGTACGGGCCCCACCGTGCGGTCCGGGTGCTGGCAGAACGGCGCTGATCTCCCTCCAATAATCCGCCTACACCACGATTATCCTGTCCGGGAACCGGATGGTCACCTCGTCCGAGATCACCTCGGTCTCCAGCGTGAGCGTCTCCTTTAAGCATTTGTATGCAAGCGCACCGCAGTCTGCATTGATCGTGACGGGCTCGCTCTTATCCTGCCTTGCGTCAAGGTCGCCGATGCACTGGCTGAGGGTGTCGCCGCCGTTCAATTCAATTGTGTCCCCCCTGCTGTTGTGCATGCGAAGCGAGATGCAGACATTATGCGCTTTTGTGTCACCGGTATTGATGATCCTTGCCGTCAGGTCCCTGCAGGTCAGGCCGCAGCTGACCAGGTCGCCGGACTCTAAGAGGAAGTCGACCGGTTTTTTTGTTGGTCCCGGTGCTGCCTGGCCATGCGTTGTAACGGCGGCAGGCTGCTGGTTTTGCGATCCGGCAATGCCCAGCGGGGTCGGGACCGGGGATACATCCGGGGGCGGGGAAGGTGTGCCGGGCTTTAGCAGTCCGCCGGCCAGCACTATGGCAACCACCGCAATAACGATTACCGCGCCGGCGATGAGCAGCAGGATTTTTGTATCCGGCACCGGGCTGTCAGGTATCTGCAGTAAGGGAGGGTCTTTTTGTACCATCTATGCTCTTTTATTAGTTTACACAGGGTACCTGATGGATATTCCTGTTTTGCCGGCACACCCGTCCCGGCACAAAACCACAATACCTAAAACAGCAAACCCATCATGTATGAACCAGTGGGTCAAAGACACCGCTGGCCTTGGCTCAGGCCTCTGGCTGGCCGGGTACCTCGCATCGCTCCTGCTCTTCTTCTCCCCGTTTGCGGCCATCATGGGCTGGATACTCCTTGCCGTCTTTTCCCCGGTCACCATCGCGGTCGCGTGGTGGTGGTTCCAGGCACGGGACCTTGCCCTTTCCTATTACGCCAAAGTCGGGGTTGCGTGGACAGCGATCGCTGTCGTGCTCGATTACCTGTTCATCGTCCTGCTCTTCCAGGCCACCTATTACGGCCCGGATGTGTTTGTGTATTATGCCATGACATTTCTGATCCCGGTAGGTGTCGGCTGGTACCTGCGCCGGGTAGCGGGGAAATAAAAGGGGGACTTGTGCCAATGAAATCACTCGTGGTTGTGTTTTCCTATCATCACAAAAATACTGAAAAGGTCGCAAACGCCATCGCAAACGTGCTTGATGCACCCGTAAAAACTCCGCGGCAGGTCAACCCTGAAGAGCTCCGGGAGTACGACCTGGTTGGTTTCGGCTCAGGAATATATGGAGCAACATTCGATCCATCTGTCCTCAAGCTTGCCGACAGGCTGCCGCAGGTCACGGGCAAAAAAGCATTCCTCTTCTCGACGTACGGGGCCCCGGCCTTTGTTGCAAACAGGGAGTTTATTGAGAAAAATCACGAGCAGATCCGAAAAAAACTCCATGTGAAAGGGTACACGGTCATCGGCGAATTCGGGTGTGCCGGGTGGAACACGAACAGTTTCCTGAAATTTTTCGGGGGACTGAACAAGGGCAGGCCTGATGCCCAAGACCTCCGGAATGCAGAAGATTTTGCCCGGGACTTAAAGGAGAAAGTCCAGAAATAAGTGGCAATCACTGGCAAACAGGATAACAAAATCCATAAACCCAAAAGAATAAAAAATGACAGACCGTGCTGCAGATGCGTTACAAGGCAAACCTGAAGTTGGACGCCGGGTTTTGCAGACATGCTTTGTGAGGGAAAAACCATGAAGACCATCATCTATTATTTTACCGGTACCGGGAACTCGCTTGCCGTTGCAAAGAAGATCTGCGGGAGCCTTGGTGACTGCGAACCCGTACCGATCGCTTCATTTGACGTAACAAAAGAGGAGATCGTCCCTCGCGCCGACCGCGTTGGCATTGTCTGCCCGGTCTACTTCCTCGGGCTCCCCACCATCGTGGCCCGGTTTGCTGAAAAGCTCGACCTCTCCCGCTCCGGGTACACGTTTGCCGTTGTCACGTTCGGGGGTTCCGGCGGGTCGGCGGCGCTGCGGCAGCTTGACGGGATCTTAAAAGCGCGACCGGGCCGCGGGCTCGACGCGGGCTTCAAGGTGCACATGCCCGGCAACTACATCCTGATGTACAGTTCCCCGGCCGGGGACAAGCGCAGCAGGATCCTTGCATGGGCTGACGAGCAGGTCGCAGCAATCACAAAGGAGATCGACAATGGCATCATGCAAAAACTGCCGTACTCGCCATTTGCACAACTCTTCCATGCCCTGATGTACCCGCGGTTCGCCCGCACCGTCCATGATTCGGACAGGAAATTTACGGTGACTGGTGCCTGCACCTCCTGCGGGACCTGCGTCGAGATCTGCCCTGCAGGCAATATCGACCTTGTTGATGGCAGGCCGTCCTGGAAACACCACTGCGAACTCTGCTGTGCCTGCATCCACCTCTGCCCGGCAAAAGCAATCGAAGCGGGCCCGGCCACGGCCAGACGGGAGAGCTACCGGAACCCGTCCGTGAGTGTTGCGGAGCTGAAACGAAGTACAAAGAAGTAAGGCCGGCGGGAAGCGCAGGACTGGCAGGCGGCCTGCTGACAAAGGGGATCCTGTGCTGTTAAGTCTCGTGAAGAAATAGTGATAAGCAAACCCGAACCTATGGTGAGGTATGGAGTTCTTTGATGCTGCGTACCGGGGCACACCCCCCTGGGACATCGGCAGGCCCCAGAAGGAGTTCGTTGAGCTGGCCCGGCGGGGAGAAGTGGCGGGATCGGTCCTTGATATCGGGTGCGGGACCGGGGAGCAGGCCCTCTTCTTTGCACAAAGAGGTCATGAGGTGTGGGGGATCGACTCCACCCCCCTCGCTATCCGGAAGGCACAGGAAAAAGCTGCCCTCAGGGACCTCCGGGTGAATTTTCTTGTCATGGACGCAACAGACCTTCCCCGGCTGGACAGGGCGTTTGATACCGTCACCGATTGCGGTTTCTTCCATACCCTTTCCGATGAAGACCGCCCGGTCTTTGCACGCAACCTTGCAGCCGTCCTGAATTCGGCCGGGAACTACTTCATGCTCTGCTTCTCCGACAGGGAGCCCGCCGGGTACGGCCCGCGGAGGATTAAGGATAAGGAGATACGGGACTGCTTTTCTGGCGGGTGGACCATCAGGTACATCAGGCCGGCGGTCTTTGAGAGCCGCACCCGGGCCGAAGGGTCCCGTGCGTGGTTGTCTTCGATATCAAAGAAATGACCGATGGTTGAGGGGGCCGCGGGCAGGGACCGGTCCGCAGGTCTGCTGTGTGATCCCCCGGCACATCATCGCTATCTGCCGCACCTCCCACTCCCGTTAAAAAATCTCCCAGTAAAACCGGATTTATTGCCAGTCAATGCCGCGCTCAGATCGCGGCAGCTTGTTGTCTGACATATCCGGGCCTGATACTGGCTCCGATTGCCCTGTCAGACACAGGATGACTTCCAAATTTTTCACACCGACCACAGAGCATATATCTCCCGGTATCTTTGTTTTATTTAACACACATGACCGAAGATTTCTGCAACAGAACAGCGAGGAGGATCCGGAAGATCGGCTATGCAAAAAAATTATCTGTCCGCATCGCCCGGTCCTGCTATATTTTTATGCTGTTTTTGCGCGGGTTAATGGGACCATTCGGAGTCTCATTTCATGGATTGAATTATCTTTCCTCCGGTTCCGGGAAATTTTTTTCGGGCGCCCGGGCCGGTATGATCTCACCCGTCTCTTTTTCTATACCTCGATGACCGCCGGTCCGGCGGGCTTAATCTCCTGAAACGGCCGAACGGCGTAGCCTGCCGTCCGCCCGGGTCTGGGGCTCATGAGTCACTGCCTAGCCGTGGCTCCGGCCGGGCCGGCACCTGAATTTGTGCAATGCGGAGCGGAGGCTCTCTTTTGCAGGGGAACGGGGGTTGAACAAATTTTAGGAACGGTGATTGATATGGAAAATAATGAGATTGGCAATCAGGATGTGGCCGAGCCGGACCAGGTCGTGTCCGGTACGGCCGGGACCGGACAGGAGAACGAAGAACTCAGGTGGATGAACAGGCATGTACCGCCGGACCATAAAATGGCCGGGCAAAAGACTGAGGTCATCGGTCTGGTAGTGCTGTACAAGAAGCCGGTGAATGCCGGCAGGAGCCAGGATCCCGCGGATTGTGCCGTAAAATCCGGACAGGAACACCTGCCGGAATTTTCCGGAGATCTCATCTTCTCCCTGTACGAGAGGCAGGAGCGGATCGCACAACGGCTGAACAAAAAGATCGAACGGCTCGACCGGAGGATTACGGCGCTTGAAGGGCGGGGGCGGGACTAATGCCCCGGAGGCCGACCAGAACGGAGGAGGGTGTCCCGCTCTTTTTAGTCCCGCACGTGATGATGCAGGGGATCCGGAAGCATGGCGGGGAAGTGGAGTGGGCGGAGGTACGGAAGGCGAGCCATCACTACTACACCGTGAGCATCCGGACGCGGCCGGTGAAGCGGGAGTTCCGGGGCGTATGCCGGGAGCAGGTACCGGCTCCTGCAGAAGGGGAAACGGTATGACGAGGGGGCGGCCGTCAACGACCGGCATTAAGGGAGCGGCAGCTGTTGCCCGGGCAAGGGGGGAGTTCATTCCCTTCAGCCACAGCCCGGAGGGTATCTTCAGCTTCATGATCCGGACCCCGTGCGCCATGATCTTTGTCCGGGTCCAGTACGTCAATGTCCTCCATGTGCCGGTTGCAAAAATCCAGGAGATGCACCGCGACCTGATCCCGGAGCTCCGAGCCCGGTCCGGCCCGGCACCGGCCGAGCTCTGGCCGTACAACAAGCACGGCTCCTACCGGTACTTCCGGGTCGGGAATACCGGGCTGATCGAACTGGACAGCTGCGGGAATGTGCCAGCTGCAGGACGACCGGGCGACCGAACGGAACCGGAAGAAACAGGTGGTTCAAAGGAGGGTGTGGCCTGACCCCCCACTATAGGTTTACCAAAGCCCATTCCGGCAGGGTCGATTTTGTCTCTTGAGGAGACCGGGATCCTATATGACAGTCCTCCAACGGTGGCCTGACTCCGGGCTATCGCCCGGAACCGTGTTTTTGGCCCCAATCCGGGGATAATTCCCCAAAAACCGGGGATAAGTCCCCATTTCCGGCAGGTTTTCAGGCGTATTTTCCAGGAAACAAATATCAATAAACCAGCAGACGATCGGGAGGCAGATCATACCACGGGTGGTGGAAACAGGTTTACCCCACTTTTTCCGGAGGGCCCCGGGAGTGATCCGGAGGGAGCAAACTCTCCTGGAGGACCGCGGTCTCCCGGCACCCTGGTTCTCCGACGGTGGAGATTTCCAAGGCCATAGGCCAGGGCAGGATTTTTGATGTGGATCCGGGGGTAATTGTCTAAAAACCGGGGATAAGTCCCTATTTCCGGCTGGTTTTCAGGTGTATTTTCCAGGAAACAAATATCAAAAAACCAGCTGGCGATCGGGGGTTGGGACGGGCTGGAATATGTGAGATGAGAGAGAAGGAGGGTTTGAAGGGATCGACCCTATCAAATGTATTCAATAAGATCGCTCGTTGTATACACTTTCAATAAATCCTGCTGAAAAAAATGCCGGTCCTCAGTCCAGATGGCATCAAGCCCAAGTGCTAACCCGACTGCGAGAAACGGGGCATCCTTCCCATCGATCGGTTCCATGATATGCATTGCACGGGGATATTCCGGTTCAAAATCTTTGAAAGGAACCAGTATCACCCGGGAAAGCAGGATATCCATGAGAACCGTAAAATCAGGTCCGGACATCTTTGCTTTTTTCATGAGGTACGCGCGATGTTTCAGGAGCTCGGTCCCGATATAATCCGGAGCGTAAAAGGAAAAATGATCGTGCAGGATAATCTTCCGGGACACGGAGTCCTTTAACAGGCCGGCCATGATCCGGTTTGTATCGATGACAAGTTTCAACAAAATCCCCCGCGGGTCATTTGAGTCATGATCCCTGTTGAGAGATTCAGGTTAAATCCGGTTTCCTGCCGGTAGTACGGGAGGCTTTGCTCTTGTAATGTTTCAGGATGCCTGATTTCACTTTCTCATCAAGCGCCATGATATCGTCTTCGGTAAGCTCGCTCTCGGCGGTCATCGAGTTTAAGAGCGCAATTTTTTTCGCGTAGTCCTCGATTGCCCTTCGTGCAATCTCGCTCCACCGGACTTCCTTGTGCGATTTTACGATTTTGTACACATTTTCCGGCAGGGAGAGGGTCATGTTCGGCATCAGTTCACCACACATCTTTATGTGTATCCACATATTTAAGTGGTTTTGTCCATGCGGGACCCGGAGATCCGGGATATTAAAATACCTCCAACCAAAATCTCCCAGGCCCGGGCCCCCTGTTTTCCGGAGGGCCCCGGGACCAAAGTTCGAAGCAGATCACGTCACCGGGAGCACGGAAATAATCTTCCTGACAACATTCTCGAAATCCTCACCCGAACACCCGATGGTGATACCGGCATACTTCTCGTACAGCGGGACCCTCTGATCATACATCTCGCGGAGGTTTTGGCCCGCGACAAGGACAATCCCCCGGGTCGTGATGTTCCTGAGCCTTCTTTCCATCTCCTCAAAGGAGATCTTCAGGTACACGACGACGCCACCATTCTTCAGGTGCTCCATCGCTTTCCTGCTGAACACAACACTGCCGCCCGTAGCAACAACGGCATTGTCAAAATGCCGGGACAGGACCGTCCTCTCTTCAAGGTCCAGGAACGCACGGGGCCCGTCCGTGTCGATAAAATCGAAAATCCTGTTTTCATCCGATCTGGATTTTCTCAAAAGGTTTTTTGCGACAGCCGGAGCAAACGGCCAAGAGAAGAATCAAAGGGATTCTACGAATTGTCGAACCACGAAGTGGTGAGACTGGAGAAGAACTCATCAGAGTTCTCCGAGTAGTGTTAACACAACAAATTCCTAAATAGACCATGCGGCGTAATTCTTACGCCGCAGTCTCACATCTTCGATGTGGGACTTTCTCCGCCTCTTTTGAGGCTGCGATCGGTCGTACTTGGTGTGTTCAACACTATATCCTGCAGGAGCCGCCCGGAATCCTCCTGGACCACGATATCGGTATCGATGAATGTCTTTTTTGGCCTTTGCAAGGATCACTCCCACGGTGCTCTTGCCTGCGCCGGGCATGCCGATGAGGATGATGTTGGTCATGGGTCTCCGGATTTTGTCTCCACCCGTTGATAGTAATTCCTCTTTCTCCCGGTATATATCAAGAGTAATGATGAGGGGTACAATCGGCCGGGAGTTGCACGCTGCAGGATGATCCCCCTGCCCGCAGGGACAGCCGCTATGAGACACGACACATCTTTATAGAAAATGTGGCAACCAATCCACATGGAAAAAACTCCCCAGGCACTGCGGGTGAAACACGACCGCCATATCTGTGAGAAATGTTCAGACACCAACATCGTCATGAAGCCCGATGGCGGGTACCGCTGCAGGCGCTGCGGGTACGACAGCGGGAAAGGGAAGTAAGGGAGAGCGGGTGGCGGGAGCTCATCGATCTGCTCAAAAACAAACGGGATTACCTGACAAATCTTCTCGACGCAGAGATCATCCGGATTGAGGGGGGATAAAAAGTGGATCAACGGAAAAATTGCAGGCCATTACAAGGACCTTGTACAACGCCACGTAGCTGAGTATTCTCTCTGGATCTGGGCGGGGGTAATTATCTATTTGATACTTCATCTGAAGCAACTTTTTTAGCAGTATTGAGTTTTACCTGAATGTCCTCTGTTAATACTGCATGATGAATTTCAATATCCTGTGGCATTCTTCCATTTAATTTTTCATTTTCCCAATATTGAACCATATCCTTTTCAGTAAATATCAATAATTTGCGCTTAACGTTCTGAAGAAGGAGAAGGAAATAAAGATCAGCACGGATTTTATGCAATTTGCCAATAGCCCGCTTGCCTCGTGCAGTAACAGCACTACTAGTGGAAATATTGGCTACAATTGTGTTCTCTTTATTTACTGCATCAAATTTGAAATCGCCTCCAGATGAAAGCTTAAGTTTCTTTGTTTCAAAATCCTCCTTAAAATGGTCTGGCATCCAGTATTTACGGATCCATCTTTCGACTTCGCGTTGTACTGTAGTATCTGCCATAAGTGATTCTCAATCCTCTATTCTGTAATCCTTTTTTGCCGGTATCACACCCCGCACACCACCCCTTGGTTTCTTTACGTCGCCTCTGTATCGTGGGATGACGTGGAGGTGGCAGTGCATTACCGTCTGTCCAGCGGCCTCTCCAATGTTGAACCCAACATTGTAACCGTCCGGTGAGAAGTTGGACTCGACCACGCCTCTGCAATCATGGGCAAGGGCCATGAGAGCATTGCGTTCATCCTCAGTCAGATCGAAGAAATCCTGCACATGCCGGAAGGGGATCACGAGCATGTGACCCTTGCTGACCGGGTACCGGTCATATCGCACGTAGCAGAGATCGTTTCTGATGACGATGTCTGCATCGGCCGGTGAGCAGAAGGGGCAGGTCACAGGCTCCATGCGTCGTACCCCCGAACATTGATGAGGTAATCACATTTTTCCATAAGATGTTCGAGTGCAACATCTTGCCAGCCGGACGGAAGCGTTGTTGTCCCAACCAGCGAGAGGCCGATCTCGCGGTTAAACCGTTTCGGATATTCTAAGCGGAGCAGATCCCATGTCCGGGTAATATCTGCTTTGCGTTGTTCAATGAATTCCGGTGCTGGAATTTTGTCTCTCTTCTTTGCGTTCACTACATCAGAGGACGGCAGCAAGTTCCATAAATCATTGTTCTTCCATACCGAGAACGGGATCATGTGATCGATATGGAGTGACGAAAGTTTTGTGATCGACTTTCCCGACCATACGCAATCGATGAAATTGTTTTTCCGGAACATGACATCAAAGAATGACCGTGCAGCCAGAACATCCCGCTCCGTGATGGGATATGTCCGGAGTTTTTCCAGGACGAACTCGACACTCACCGCCCCTTTGCTTGCAGAGCGGGTGAACTGCGCCCACTGGAAGAGGAGTGAATCATCACCGGTGATGAAGCTGCCGAGGTACTGGAAGACTGCATAGAGATCTTTTGGAAACGAGAAATACCCGAGATTGTGAACCAGCAGCTCCTGGTTTATGGGAACACCTGCCGGAATCCTCCGCACTCCCCCTTCGTCTCTGAAGAGTGAATAGTGCTGCTTGTAAACCGAATACCCCAGATGCTTCATGGGCATGTTTGTTATTGTTGTCTTCAGGTCAGCAACAAGGTCCCTGAAAGCCGGTGATATATCCGGAGGAACAGTTCCGTTCACATAATCGTTATAAAATGCGGAGAAGCCACCGCGTGTATCATAATATTCTGTCACCTTCCGGAACGACTTCCTGAACGCGATCCGGTATTGGGAATGCTCACTCTCGCCATTCTTCTGTGGAATGAATTCCGGTCCCGCTA
The DNA here is from genome assembly GCA_026625165.1 of Methanoregula sp. NCBI lineage: Archaea > Methanobacteriati > Methanobacteriota > Methanomicrobia > Methanomicrobiales > Methanoregulaceae > Methanoregula > Methanoregula sp. The sequence goes on from CP112999.1 coordinate 275,321, forward strand.
TCAGAGGATAATAATAGAGCAGCCATTTTTCCACCAGCAGCCCGAGGGGAAACGCGACCCGGCCCCCTGCATCGTGTTTCAGGTGGCTGTATTCCTGAGAGATCTCGATTGCGCCACGCAGGAGTGCGAACTTGTACGTGGCGTCCTTGCTATCGCGCTCGATGATGGTGTTTATGGATTTGAAATGGTCGAGGTTGAGCTTATCCATGAATGAAGTGAGTATTGTTTTTGAGATAATTGATTTTTCCTTTTAATAAAAACTAGATATATTTATCGTTATGGCTATGTAAATTACCTGATTGTATAGTCTGGTATGTTATCGATCAAAATCAGGTTCCGATGATTTCAATGGCGGAAAGTGCAGATTTAGTTTCTGATTGGGAAAATTATTTCAGAAACTTAAAAGATAGTGCGATTCTCTGGAGTCTTGATCATGGATACCTCAATTTCAGCGGATTTCCAATATATTTGCATTCAATTGATCGCCAGTCTCTCCTTTTTTTTAAAGCTTCAATTGCAAAAAACAAATCCTCTGTTCTAGTTTACCCATCGGCCAATCTGACAATTACCTCTCTTTTAGCACTTGAGGCTCTCTATTTTCGCCTTCATGAAGAGCGTCTGCCATCGGGAAGAGATTGTCTGATTATTTTCAGTAGCCGCGTTGATTTGCGGAGAGAGATAAAGGAAAATTTCGTTCACCTGAGAGCCAGCGCAATGCCGCTGTATACTGATGCATTTCCTATTGGAAGAATATCCTCTGAAGGCGATTTATTGAAAATCACAAAATCCTCCGGCTTTCCCAAATTGCTAATCTCTCCTGGGCCGGCAGCATTGCCTAACAGCGAGGTATCGAAAAAAATTTTTGGAGCTATTATTGAAGCAACATCAGATTTAACAGAAGAACAGCTGGAAGATTTGGTCAAATGGGCTGAAAAAAATGAAGTGCCTTTCATTTTTACCATATCCCCAGATCCCCCAACAAAATCTGCCATCCTTATGATTGAAAAAGGATATCCTTACTGGGGTTGGGAGCCGCAGTCACTTGCAAAAGACTGCTCTTATGACGAAAAAGATTTCAAAGCCGGACATTTTTACCGCGAACAGCCATTCAGCAAGAATTTCGATGAGCTCCAAAACAAAGCATCAGGATTGAAAAAGATCATTATTCCGGTAAAAGAGGATCAACTTAATAGTCTTCTCATTGAATTGCGGAAAATCTATTTTGAGCTGTCAAAAGCCTCCAACTCAATTGAATCTCCTACGACAAAAGAAATTGCAAAAAGATTTCTTGGTTGCATATATGCACTCGAGGAAATGGCTTCGCCTCTGACTTATGCAGAAATTGAACTTAGGAAACGATGGGGTGTAATTCCTGTTAAAAACCGGATATATGCATTAAAAGGCCTTTGCGAATCTGCGAGATCTGAAAACCAGGTTTTTGCATCTTTTGCGGCTCATTCTGTCGATAAAATTATTGAAGCATATTCATATATGGAAGAAAAAAAGAGCGGCAAACATCTAATAATCCTTCAAATAATCAAAGAAGCCACAGCTTCGGGAAAATCTGTCCTTTTTGTCTCGAAAAATGAAGCGCTCAATGAAGCCCTGAAAAATTATCTTGAAATTGAAAAGGGATTCAATATCACAAACCTTCATAATCAGAAAATTGACTTCATTACTGCAAGCAGACTCGGCAGAGAGTCTTTGACCCCGAATTTTGTTGACACCTGCGTTCTCTATGGATGCCCCAGATATTATCAGCGGGATATTTTTTCATATGCCAAAGCTCGCCGGATAGGAATTATTGCGTATGAATCAGAAATCCCTGCCATCAAATATCTGCAGAACGAGATCGACGTGATGCAGAAATACTTCACGAATTCCGCTAAAATAAAAATTGCAAAAACCATTTTAGGGGCTGTTCCAAAGATCTCCGACGCTCCCCAGAAAAATGAAAGCAATCAGGAAAAAACCAGTTTAATATTCCTTGAGCCGCAGGATGCTGAAATGGGGGGCTTTACACCCGAAGCCATTTTTTCCGATTTCCTCTCACTCGATTTATCTATTGACTTTGATTATGCAAATGAAGCTGAGGCAAAATCTGCTGATCAGAGGCTGAAGGGCGATTCTGATTTTGTTGTTGGGGCAAAAATCCTATTGGAACGCGGCCGCTATATCCTCCTCCATGCGGAAAAACAGGTTCAAATCTATGATCAATCAACGGAGAAGGTCAAAGACCGCGTGGCAAAAAACCTCAGGAGAAATGATCTGCTGATTCTTGTCGAAAATTCTACACGCAAATCGCTGGCTGCATCAATCATCAGCAAAGTTGAGACCCTGCCGTCAATGATGCAGGTAGTGATATTTCAGAAGGCATGGTCGCATTATCTCAAACAAGCGCTTGAAGAAAGCGGGGACAATTTCTATCAAGTAATTGAAAAACTCACTGCACAAGGAGCCAAAGAGCCAAAATCGCCTGCTGCAATCTACCTTTGGATCAATGGAGCTATCATCGGACCGCATGATCTTGAAAATATCCGCCGGATGGGTATTGTTTACAATAAACCATTCCTTGTTGCTCATTTCAATGAGATTGTCGGTGCGGTTAAGAGATTAAGGTCGATTCATCGCAGTCTTTCGCGGCGCTTAAACCGTTTGATCCCTCAAGCAGGAATTGAGGCTGATCAGGGACATTCTGAAAATCCAGCAATTGATGAAGAGCTTGATCTTTATCTTGAGGATTTTGCGAATATCGTATCGATGGAGAGAATTGAATCTGTAGAGATTATTGAAAAAACACCTGCCGGGATGCTTGACAAAATTGTAACGGGATGATGGAATTATGACAACAATTAATGGAGCGGACAATTCTGTCCGTGGAAGATTTGCATCAGCATTACTCACTCGAATAAGAAGGCGTGCTGATGGCTCTGATCATGATCGTGTATTCGATGACAAGCCGTCAAAGAAATTATTTATCGGCAACCTGAGCCCTAAAAAAAGCCTGTCTGCAGTTTCATCAATTTATTCAAAAACGGCTCCTTCATCCGCGGGTTTTGATGTCCTTATCAATAAAGCAGACATTAAGCGTGCTGTCCTCTCAATCAAGGTATCAGCAGCTTTATATTACAAAGTATATCCAACACGAGAAGAACAGCATGAATGTTTTGACCAACAAGAGAGAGGCGTTTTCAGTCGGGGCCTTGATAGCCAGGATGCGGAATTTTCTGGAGAGGAGGGAGATTCCTCTGATTCTGGTTATCACCTTCGGGCTGTGTATAAAAAAATCAAACCGGAACCCGTTCTGATTGAAAAAAGCATTTCAACATTAGTAGGTCCGGATTTTTCTGGCGAAGGTTCGTTCACTGAAGTTGATAAAATCGTCAAAAATGCAAAGGAAGCCTTCGAAGCTGATGCCAGCAGATACCGGCAGAGAGCCCATACGGCAAGAGATGCCGCGGGAAGGGAACGAGAGGAAATGGTTCCCAAAAGCGCTCTTGAGTCTGATGAGTCGTGGAAGTCATATCTAAAGGCGTGGGGGGACAAGATACCCGATCCCAAATGGAAAATGCAGTTAGCATACCGGATTTCGGACTTCAATGCAGAACGCATCAAGCTGACTCTGATCCTTGAGAATGCATGTGAGGAAAATATTGAGCGGAGCGATATTGAAAATTCATTATTTGAAACATTCCTTGCGGCCATTCCGAAAAATTTCACCTTCAAGGATTATATCCTCGATTACCTGAAAGATGATTACAAATATGACGGCAATATTCATGCTGGCGGAATAAACTGCTCCACTGTAACGGAAGGTAATGCGATATTCATCGAGCATATGCCGGTTTTCATTCAAAAAAAATACAAATCAAAAGAGCCGATAAACCCAGAATTTAAAGTGCTGTCAGAAAATCCCATCCCTCTTCTCGAAGCCCTTCATTTAAAGATGAAAAGGGCGGTGGTTGATCTTGAATCTGATTATCAAAGAAGAACCGATCTAACTGCCGAAGGGAAACGGCGCTTCCGGGATGATATTGATCAATTCATTGCTGAGGCAGGCAGGTTCAAGGCAGGCATCGAAGCGCTTAAAAAGAGCAAAGAGGCGATGGAAGCGTTTTCGCTCATGAACGGAGCATTTGCACAATCGAGCAAAGGGTTTTCTTTATGGCACCTATTCCAGATTGTCTTCATTGTTATGGAAATTCCGGACATTTTAGCTGCATCTGGATACGGCAGCTCTGATACTGTGAATGATGTTGATTTAATATACTTCCCCACCGGCGGCGGGAAAACTGAGGCTTATCTCGGTCTTGTAGTCTTCACAATATTTTTCGACCGGCTGCGAGGCAAATGTGACGGAGTATCTGCAATCACCCGCTTTCCGCTTAGGCTGCTCTCGCTGCAGCAGCTGCAGCGGATTGCAGATATTTTCGCCCAAGCAGAAAAATTGCGCAGAAGCCATAAGATAATTAGTTCAAAAGAATACGCACCCTTCAGCACCGGATATTATGTTGGCGAGGCCAACACACCTAACAAATTATATGAGGCCGGCTCGAAATATGGTGAGAGAAAAGATGCGATAAGCCCAATCAATTCCGATCCAGCTCTTCAGGAAAAGTATAAAATAATTTCTCGCTGCCCCTTCTGCGGCAAAGATTCTGTTGCCATACGGGGAGATACTGAATCTCTACGCATTATTCACCAATGCACAAACTCAAGTTGCAGAGAGGAGATTCCGGTTTATATTTCAGATCAGGAAGTCTACAGATATCTTCCAACATTCATAATATCAACTCTTGACAAGCTTGCCTCAGCTGGATCGAGTAAAGAATTTAAGTCAATTTTCGGAAAAGTCACAGGAAAGTGCCCACGCCACGGATATGTATCGGGAGATCACTGCCTATATTGGAAAAAACCATATTTTTTCGATGATCCGAACCTCTGTACGATCGATAGTTATCTGCCAGTTGATTTGCATGATCCAGTTCCTACTCTCATAATTCAGGATGAGATGCATCTTATTCGCGAATCGCTCGGGACCTATGATTCACATTATGAAACATTTCTTGAACATTACATGAAGGAACTCTCTGGTGGAAAACCTGTAAAAATTATTGGGTCCTCAGCAACCATGACTGAATATTGGGAGCAGATTCGCCAGCTCTATATGAAGAGGGGGCATCAGTTCCCGTCAAACAGGTCTTTCTATGCTGAAGAAGATCAAAATGAAACCGCACGGCTGATTGCGGGGGTTATGCCGCATAATAAAACCGTAATTTTTGCTGTCCTTGACGTCATCAAATTCTTCTATAAAGAAATTCAGGAGATGAAAAGGCAGCCGCAAAAAGCATTGGAAATGGATATTGGTTTTTCATCTGAAGAAGAAGTGATCTCAACTCTCAAAGATTATGACTTGGGGTTGAGCTACAATCTTGTCAAACTTGAGGGGGATGCGATCAGCCAGTCAATAAAAACGATGGTCAATGTTGATCTGAAAAGAGACGGAATCCGTGAAATGGCAACAGCTCGGATGACGGGGGATGTCACCTTCAGTGATGTTAAAGAGATTCTTTCAACCGTTGAAAGCGCAGAACCCGACTCCCATCTTGATTTGATTGTTGCCACGAGCATGATCTCTCATGGAGTAGATATTGATAAAATGAATTTCATGGTTTTCCGCGGGATGCCGAGAAATACTGCTGAATATATTCAGGCATACAGCCGAGTTGGAAGGCGCTATCCCGGGATCATATTCGTCGTTTTCAATCCTGCAAGGGAGCGGGATCAAAGCTATTACAAATATTTTGAAAAATACCATGAGTACAAAGACATTCTCGTAGAGCCTGTGCCGCTGAACCGATGGGCAAAATTTGCAATCAACCGGACACTGCCGGGAATTTTTTCTGCCTGTGTAATAAATTTCCTGGATGGCCAAAGCGGAAAAAGCCCGTATATGTCAAATGATTTTCGGAAGGCATTTGACAGCAGAATAATCTCAACGGAGCAGATAACCGATTTCATCCTTTCGTGCTACCAGTGCGCTGGGCAGGATATGGGGCCGTTTTTTGAAGGATATATCTGCCAGAAAATTCAGGATTATATCGATCAAATTCTCAGTCAGGATGAAAATTCTTTTATTCCGTTTTCACTATCTGACAAGCCAATGAGCAGCCTTCGCGATACGGACATCCCCATTGAAATATCCCCTACAAGAGAAAGTTTCGATCCAATGAGAATGGTCAGTGTGCAACATTCAAGGAGCGTGGAATAATGAAGAGAGGAAAAAGCCAAGTCATTTTCCGGTATCTGCCAGAATGCGTCATCGATCATTCAGATACACAGGCAATTGCAAAAATATCTTCTTGGGATGCTGTCAAATCGGAATCAATTAATGAATCCCGCCTTGCATCTGAAGTGCTCAGCCGTATGGAGCGGTTCAGAAAAAGGCGGGGATATCCTCAAAAACCCCATTCCGGCTCTTTTGTTTTTCTGGAGCCGAGCTCAATAGAGGCTGAGCTTTTTCCGCTCACCTTTGTTTGCGAAGGCTGCGGCAAGGCGTATTCATTCGATAAAATTGAAAGGTTCCGCTATCAATTCGAAAAAAGAAGCTACCGCTGCACATGCGGTGGAAATTTGCGTCAGCTTGACATGATAAGTTATCATGGATGCGGGAAGATATCGGGTCTTCAGGTTCGAGCATGCGCAACTCATGGATATGATTTCATAACTCTTGAAACAAACAACAGCAGCCGCACGTCCAACTGGCGCTGGCGGTGCAAGATCTGCGGTGCTGAATCTGGCAAAGTTATGGGATGGTGCAGTGACTGCGATCAGCGGATGGAGACGGCACCATTCAGAAAAAGCCAAGTGTTCTATCCCCATTCAATCTCATTAATCAATACTGCAGGATTCGCAAATCCGAGAGATTACGAAAATCTTGATCTTCTGAAATTATTTATAGCGAATTATCTCGGGATCATTTCTGGGGATGAATTCAATAATTTTCAAAGAACGTCAAAAACGGATTCAAGAAATGCTGACTCTGACCGTGTCAGGCAGGATCTCATACAAAAAGGCGTCCCTAAAGATCTCATCGACACGATTATCGGTACATTGGATGGAACAGACCAGCAGACGAGGCGCGGTGATGCTATTCATCAAGTTGACAGCATCATTACGGGAGACGGCGAAAAGCTTCGGACGCTCGTATCCTCTCTTCAAAGTTTTCGGGATACCATCAAACTCCCCGGAGCAAAAGACATTGACAATGTTTTGCATGAGGCGCGGAGCAGAAATGATCCAAACCTTGATCGAATTCTCCGATTTCCAGATCGTCTCAAACAAGCGGGCATCAGTGAAGCATATGTAGTCAGTGATCTGCCGGTTGTATCCGCGGTTTTTGGGTATTCCCGATCAACGACAAATCCACAGGAATGCACATTGAGGGGTTTTAATCCGGATAAAAAATATGCGGATAAAACTCCGGTATACGTAAACCCGACAGAAACTGAGGGCATTGTCCTGATCTTTGACCGCTGGAGGATTCTCCGCTGGCTTCAGGAGAACAAGATCGTTTCAGATATCCCAGACAAAGACGATGAGAGAGGCCTCAAGCAATGGTTCCTGACGCGGATCCATCAAGAAGACATCCCCATTTATGACGAGATTCCTGATATGCTGGCTGAAACCAAGAATGTGTACACCCTCATTCATACTATGTCGCATGTGCTTGTCAGAAAGGCTGCAGGCCTCGTTGGCATGGATAAGGACTCTCTTGCAGAGATTATTTTCCCGAACGTTCCTGCCATTGCCATTTACACAAACAATTCGCACGATTTCCAGATCGGAGGAATGCACACATTATTTGAAACCGGCATTATCCCATGGATTGATATGGCGATGGAAAGTGTTGAGACTTGCCTGTATGATCCGGTCTGCATTTCATCGGATGCCTCATGCCATGCATGCCTCCATCTCAGCGAGATATCATGCATGCACTTCAACCGCGATCTTGGGCGGCATTATCTGATCGGGAGGAAAGACAGCCGCGGCCGGATGCATGGATATTGGGAGAATGAATTCCTGAGAAGGCTACAATAATGGTCTACGAAATAGCAACCCGTTTGAAGGATCCTGTTGCAGTAAGTAAAGTTGAGAAATTATTGAAATCTATGCAAAAGGGCTCTCTGATAATTCGAGGCACAGATATATTGGATAAATTGGAGCATTCATGTCCAGAAGCGGCAAATCCCGCGATGCTGTATGATCTCATGCACGCAGGAGTGCTCAAAAAAGAATCAGCGGCAGCAAGCATCGAGGATTATCATTTTAAATTTGACTTCAGAAGATTATCATCGATATTTCAGAAAGAAATTTTTGCAGCTGAAGTGATTCGGGATTTTGAGAGAAGAAATATCAGTGAGAATTCTCTTGAAATTTCCTATGCTGCGACAATTCCGCCGAAATTCAGCATCAGCAATTTTGAAATTAAAGAAATTTATCCAAGCCTCATACGGATTATTGCTGCGGCGAATCATAATTTGTGGATAATCAATCCATTTTTTGATGAGTATGGTGCAAAGAAATTGCTTCCATCACTTGTCGGTGCTGCAAAAAATGGGATAACGATTCGGATCCTTGGGCGTGAAATCTGCCGAGGATCCGAACATGAATTCATTAAGCCGATCGAATACATTGCCGCTGAGTTCAGCGATGAGAATCTATCTGAACATCTTGAGATCCGGGATTTTTATCACATGGATAAAAAAGGGAATCAAATCTATGCCCTTCATACAAAAATGATGATTGCTGATGATATGTTTGCATATATCGGTAGCGCAAATCTCACAAAACACAGTTTAAAAAATAATTTTGAAATTGGAGTCATTCTGAAAGGACCTGGAGTAAAGCCACTGGTTGGACTTACTGTTCATGTATGGGACAATTCATCCCATGTTGATTTAGATAAAGTGAAAACCGTTTGAGGATAAATGGATGAATAAACATGGCTGACCTAAAAAATGGTATTTTAGATATTTTTTGCGGGGCGGGCGGTCTCAGCCTTGGATTTCTTTATGAGGGATTTGATATTGTTTATTCCAGCGATATTGATTCACAATCGATTGAAACGATCAGCTGCAACCATAAGAAAATTCAATCAGCAAGAGGGCAGGAGAACTATCATTACTCTGAAGTTGAAGATATCCGCCATCTGGATGCTGAAAAAGTAAAGAGAATTTTTAGAGAGCGCGGCTATCGAGTTCAGGGAATAATTGGAGGCCCGCCATGCCAAGGTTTCTCCAATGCCAACAAACAAACTCGATTTATCGACAATCCAAATAATTCCCTATTCAAGGAATATCTGCGCCTTATAAAAGGTCTTGATCCTGATTTTATCGTTTTTGAAAATGTTGTCGGTTTTTTATCAATGGGAAAAGGGAAAATCAAAGAAGAAATTATTTCTGCGTTAAGTGATTTGGGCTATACTGCCAAAGACAAAGTTATAGATTCAGCATGGTGCAGGGTCCCTCAACACCGCAGGCGTGTTTTCATCGTAGGGATAAAACCTGAAAAAGCAAAAGATGAGTATAGAGATAAGATCAGCTTTCCTGGAAAGACAAAGAAAGATTTCATTACTGTTAAACAAGCAATATCGGATTTGCCGATAATCGGGATGGGGGAGAAGCGGGCAATTCAACGATATGCAAAAAAATCTTCAATAAATGACTACACAAAACAAATGAGAGCGGCGTCAAATCTGAATATTAAATCAAGTGCTGTTCTCAATCATGTTACAACTCAGAGCAATGACCTTGTCCTTCAACGATACAAACACATCCCTCAAGGAGGAAATTGGCAAGATCTGCCAGATTATCTGCTGAAAAACTATGCAGATAAATTCCGCTGCCATTCATACATTTACAGAAGACTTGAAGACAACAAGCCAAGCATTACAGTGAGCAATTTCAGGAAATGCATGTTTATACATCCTACTCAGAACCGTGGACTTTCTATCAGAGAGGCGGCACGTCTGCAGTCATTTCCTGATTGGTATGAATTCAAAGGATCAATGCATGGATCTCAGCAACAGGTTGCTTGTGCAGTGCCACCATTGATGGCAAAATCTGTAGCACAAAAAATTAAGAAAATGCTGAAATGATTCGATTATTATGACTGACTGCTATTCGAAGGAAATCCGAAGCAGAGTAATGTCAAATATTCATTCAAAGAATACACTCCCTGAATTGCAGTTAAGGAAACTTCTTTGGAGCAAGGGGTTCCGTGGGTATAGGATCCATAATAAAAACCTGCCTGGAAAACCGGATATTATTTTTTCGTCGAAAAAGGTGGCTATATTCATAGATGGCTGTTTTTGGCATGGTTGTCCAGATTGTTATGTTAAACCAAAATCGAACAAGAAGTATTGGCTGCCAAAAATTCAACAAAACATTGAACGAGATCTGAAAAACAAAAAATCTTTAGAGTCAATGGGGTGGTTTGTGATCAGGATTTGGGAACATGAATTGAAAATTGATGCCCAATCTGTCTTTAAAAAAATAAGCGAATATCTTCAATAAAAAGTGAGACATTTCATTCAAATAGTAATTCTTCAGGCCGTCGGTTTTTAACTTTGTTCTCGTACTGCGTATCGACATCTGCGAGGAACGATTCAATACTCGGATACCCGTCGTCGTGAACGATTTTCAAGGCAGTTTCGGCAAGTTTTTTTCCATTGATCAGAAGGATCGGGTAACTGTCCTCAATGATCTCTCGCTGTACTGACTCTGAGAAATAACTCGTCGTAACGTACGCACCAACCCAACCTCTCTTTAATCGAGCAACGGTCCGTGCAATATGCGTCCCGCTCGTCGGTGTATCTGGAGATTCGCATTTTGCTTGTCCGAGAAGGATCACCTTAACTTTTCCAAAGCCAAAACCGATATCCAATCGTCCATAAAAATCCGCACCGTGATCGCGACTTCCCGGAGTGATCCACCCCTCCTTGTACATCCCGCCAGTCTCTTTAATATACCGTGCGGTGATTATTGATGCCAATGCTTCAAACCGGCTTTTCTTTGTATAAAACTCATAAATCTTGTTGAGTGCTATCTCTTCTCTGCTATTGGGATTTGGCTGTTGCTCGGCAGTGGTTGCAACAAGCAACTTGGAAACATATCGTCTATTTCTCTCTAACGATTTGGGCCCGTTCTTTATCCAATTCTTCCATGACTCTGGGGCTTTGCTAAGGGTATTTTCAATCGTTATTTCAGGATTTCTTCTGTCATTAATCCAGTCCCATTCAAATTCCTCATGCTCTTTTCCCATATCGAAAATTACAAAATCAAAAGCATAATTGGGAAAGGCCCTTTCTTTTGCTCGGTCATATTGCGTGATCAGTTCGACATTTTGGATAATTCCAAACCCATTGAATTCAACATATCCTTTCGCCTTGTCGTTTCGGCTTACGGCACGATAAAAAAGAAGGGGGATAGCGTGCATCCTCAATTGATTGTCTAACGTTGAATGAATTTTATAGGCATCCAATAGTACTTTGTTTCCCGGTGCTTCGGCGGGATTTTTTCCAGGCTCTTTATTGTCGCCATAATAACGGATATGTCCGTTATCTGGATCGAACGTATCCTGCCAAGGAGTATCATGACTGCCAATCTTGTGCGGGCTGCTTCGTATCAGAATCGCTGGCCTTCTTGATCCCTCAGGAACGCGAATAAATCCTATCGGATTAATGCCGCTATCGAGTTGTGCTAATGCTTGTCCTTGTAGACAGGTTGTGAAAAAATGATTGGGATAACCATCAATCTCAGCAGATTCTGGACTGTAAGGGCGAGCATATCTGAAAACCTCTCCAATTTTTAGCTTTGACATATGAAATCTCCAATCAAACGGAATTTTCTCCAGATTTATCAATTACTCATTGAATCCAGATTATTTTTAACCTTGATAAATTTCTCTAATGGGTTTTTTACGACAAATGGAAATTATCATTCAATCTCGGCATTAAATGTGAATCATAAAAGTCAATTCACTCACTAGAGAACTACAAATATATCTCCAATCTAAAGACCATCATGCAGGAGTCGGGTATTTGAATCGATGTGAAGGATGTAAACTCCAAAAACGTGATATCGAACACAGAATATGCATCCCTCCCCCTACAGGGAAAATACGAGGATGTCTTATATCAAGGGATCCGACAACCGAATTCAGAAAGCCATTGAAAGAATACCGGCAAATTTCAAGTGACCATAAAGGCATTTTGTGGCTGAATGCTCCACCCTGCTGGCTCTGTCAGAAGATCAAGGATTTCATGGGATTTAATGAGAATTCTCAAGACCTGATCAAATTGCGGAAATTTCTCAATTATGAATGCTACTGGACACACCTGCATAAATGCCCCACATTCAAACCAGCAAATAATGATCTTCTGAACCAATTGGATAATGAGAGACAGTACTATCCTTCTTTTCATTATCACACCGCTAAGTATTGTGCGGACCAGTGGTTTGAATTCGAATTCAAGAAATACGGGTTAAAAGACAAAATTATCATCACCCTTGGAAGGGATGTTGAAAGATATTTCAAGCAACGGCCATTGCGACATCCCGATGAAACCAGTACTCGAATCATTACCCTACCCCATCCATCAAGTGCGAACTGTGGAAATGGCTGGTCATGGAACAAGAATTCAGGACAAAAGGAATTAGTCGTCAAAGAGATTGCCCAATTGTTGCAGTTACTCTAAATATAAACCGGAAATTTAACGATCAGGTACAGGACTTGCAGAGAATCGCAAATTATCTGAGACAATAATTCTCACTAAGGAACGTTTCACGTTCCTTCCAACCGGCCACAATAACCGCCCCATTTCCCAATCCAGCCAATAATTTTCATCCGTTTTTCCCAAAAACCGTTTCATAATCAAAGCAGATACTCCCCGACGTCCTATACTAATATGTCCAAAGGAGTTCTGCAGAACCCCGCGGACGAGAAGAATGACGGTGTCATTCTTCGCTGTCAAAGGGGCCCTGGAGACACCAAGCAAAAACGGTTCAAAAACGCCCGGGAACAACGGATGGCGGAGTCATCCTTCACGATTCCCGGGCCGTGTGAACCTGTTTAAAAAACAGAAAAAATGGAGGTTCTGACGATCTCGGAACTCGAAGAATTCTCGCGAATTCTTCTCAACCTCGAGGTCTGAAGACCTCTTCGGAGACAACAAACATGGCAGATTTCGTACAATCAAGCGAAACAAAGAACGCGGTCCGCACCCTTGCGGCCCCGATATCGGACGTGACAACGTTCGATGGTATCGTACAGCAGGTCATCGCCACAAACCCCTTCGGGTGCGTGGACTACATGACCGCAGGAACAAACCACCCGGGGGTTGAGAAGACCCGGGAAGCACACACGGTACGGCTCGTGTACCAGGACACCAACGCAAAGACCACAGGGACCGGTACCCACCGGTTCAACAGCGTGGCCGGCTACACGGCCGGCTCAGCCGTCCTGATGGCGGCAGCCGAACTGACCGCAGCACACACGGGCACACCGGCACATGACCCGGCGGACGACTCGTTCTCCACAACGGTCCGGTGCCACGACCCCAACGGCGAGCTGTACAACGTGACGTTCAGCCGCGACCGGGTCACGGTCCAGTCCTATTCGGACGACGCGATCCTCGCAAAGGTCGAGACCTGGGCGGACACCGTGCCGCAGCTGGCCTGAGAAGGAAGGATCATGGACAACGAAGTTCTGATAACGGCAGCATTCCTCGGTGCAGGATTGCTGGCCTACGTCATCATCCCCGGTCTCCTCGTCATCTGGGACCGGGTACTCGACTACATGGGCGGGTACTGAGAAGAGAACGAAGTGTGAAATCAACCGGGGCAGGGTTAACTCCCTGCTCCTCCGTTTTTATTTTTTTGATGAGTCCAGACCGGGAACGGGTACGGAGTTGACGCGACCGGCCATGACCTATGCGCATCCCGGCAGACCGGCCAACTCGCAACATTTCAAATAGTTCCAGGGAAATATATTGCTGACAGGAAACCAGAGGTGAACAGTATGGCAAAACCCATCGAGATTGGGCTGGTGCTGGAGGGGGATGACGCCCGGAGGTTCCACAAATACATGGAAGACCCGAAGATTACAAAAGAAGGGCGTAAACTCATCCGCGAAGCCATCAAAATCGCAAAGAAAGAAAAACTCTATGCCTGAGCTTACCTATTTTGATTTGGTTTTCAAGCCTCTCGATGCAACTGACGATGTATCTTCTTTTCATTCAACTGAGCAGGAACTGGACGATTTTTTAACAGAAGATGCGCTCAATAACCAGGCGAACCGGCTCTCTGCAACATTTCTTGCCTTCTGGAATGACGACGTGGTTGGATACTTCACATTGATCAACGACAGCATTGTCGCAGAAGCGGTTCATGAGTCGGACCGCGAACCCACCTGGGAATACCGCAAATATCCTGCAATCAAGATCGCCAGGATGGCACGCCACCGCGATTTCGATGGTTATGGTATCGGTACCAGCATGCTCCTCCGGATTTTTATCATCGTCCTGCATGTCTCGCAATTTACCGGCTGCCGTATCATAACGGTTGATTCCAAGCCCGGCGCAGCCGGCTGGTACCAAAAGAAGGGTTTTACCCTCGCACAGATGAAACCGCGTGAAGATACTGTACCACTCTATATGGACTTCCACCGGTTTGTGTCCGAGGAAGAGCAGCGTGTACTAACATCCCTTCACGACTTTTAAAATAATTTTCCTTGTCCTTTGCGTAACAAGCCCACGCCGGTTGTGGGGCGGGACAGGGAAATTGCAAAAAAAGAAAGTTACGCCCGGGACCTCTTCTTCCTGCGTTCCTTAATCCCGGCAATGACCTTGTCAAAATCCTTAGGAAGCCACTGCTTACGCTCTTTTGTATAATCTTTCATCTGCATGGATGGCCTGCCGACTGAACGGATCGGTTCAGTGGTGCGGTTTTTTCATCTTTTGTTTTTTCTGCCGTTCAAGCAATCTTCCCTTTACGGTATCGAGATCGTCAGGCAGCCACTCATGACGCTCTTTGGTATAGTCCCCGGTCCCGGTCTCGTAGCTCTGGATGAACCGTGCCATGTCGACCGGCCCGAGTGTCTTTGTAAGTGCGTGAATACCCTCTTTCCGTATTTCACTGATTGTTTTCATCGGCTGACACCTCCATGAGCCAGTGCACCGGGTTCTCCACCCGGACTGTTATTGCCGGATCTCTCCTGGCAAAACTAATAATCCTATTGTCAGTTGTAAGAAGAATAGCTTTTCCGCTCTGTGCGCATGCAAGATGGAGCGCATCATATAATTTCAGGCCCGATCTCTGGAATTTTGTCACGTGCTGGAATATCGTCTCATCCAATTCGATATACTCGTTAATAAGCGCCAGTTTCTGTTCTACTTTCATCCGCTTCTCGACATCCGGTATCAGGGTAATCTCATCATCGATAGCAACACTCCCGACGAGTTCCCAGTCACGGGTACACCGGTCAAGGATTGATAAGATCGCTTCAGCCTATGAGTGGGTCGTCAGGACCCCGAAGATGAGAAGATTTCATCAGAAATCTTCGCTATCAAGCCGGATTTTTTTATTCTGGAGATCGTCAAATGGCCGGCACAGGCAGCATACATCGAGGTAGATTTTTATGTGTGCCATTCTGGTTGTCTATTCTCCTGCGCTGCCAATAAATGATCGCATCTGTTCTTCTGGACAGATCCCATGTCAAAAAGTATGATCCCCGGTTGATGATAGTATCCGGTGTAGAGTCCCAGTACTATACCACAAGCGAGGTAACCGCCGTTTTTGAGGATACCCTTGCAAAACAGGTCCCGCGTTTCCTCGTGAAATACCAGGGCGTCGTGGACCGTCTTGATACGAAAAAGGTACGGAAAATTAAGGATACGTATCTGGAACTGACAAAAAGAAATGAATAACCGTTTTGCCCGGACGACATTGTCCCTGTAGCCGTCCTGATGGCGGCAGCCGAACTGACCGCAGCACACACGGGCACACCGGCACATGACCCGGGGAACGACTCGTTCTCCACAACGGTCCGGTGCCACGACCCCAACGGCGAGCTGTACAACGTGACGTTCAGCCGCGACCGGGTCACGGTAACGTCCTACTCGGACAGCGAAGACCTTGCGGTCTTCTCGTGCTCCGGGTCTTTCGACCCTACGCAATTCGAAGCCCGATGGCTTCTCCTGTCTCATTTCTGAAGAAATTCGACACAACGCATCCTCGCAAAGGTCGAGACCTGGGCGGACACCGTGCCGGCCCTGGCGTAGGGGAGGTCGGAGATCATGGAAAATGTTGAGGTTCGCAGAGCCGAAACAGGAGAATGTCGAAAGTCATCAGACTTGAGACATGAGAAGACTAAAAAAGTCTTCGAAGAACCCGGTTCTTCGACCGAAGTGCAGATAACACTGATCTTCCTCGGCGCCGGAATCCTGGCGTACGTGGTCATCCCCGGGTTTTCGTATTCCGAACCGTAGGTGAGGACGAGAAGAACGAAGTTCTTCGCTGTCTGGGACAGGGTCCTCGATTACATAGCCGGGTACTAAAAAGAACGAACGGGTTGTTCACATTCGTGTGAAGATCGAGCCATCGGCAGGGGAGAGATCCCCTGCCCCATTTTTTTTAAGGGACAAATTCAGCTGGCCACACAAGCTCCTTTATAGTCTCCAACATAAACACTGGTGTGATACAGGAATGACCGCAATACCCCGGAAATATATCACCGACGCCCGGAACCAGAAGCAGGCGGTAATTGTCGATCTTGAAACCTTCAACCGGATGGAATCCATTATCGAAGATAACGGTCTTGCAAAATTCATGGAGGAAGCAGAAGGGGATGAAACCCTGTCAGTCCACGAAGCCAGAAAATTCTATAAATCATTGAAAAAGGATTGAGATGCCGGCCTGCAAATATAAGAAAATTTTCCTCAAAGACCTGGCATCGTTGCCCAAACGTTATCGCTCCCGGATCGAGCGGCTGGTGTTTGATGAGATCCCGGCCCCGGAGGATATTTTTCTCGATTTTGATATCCACAAGATGAGAGGATATGATTATTACTACCGCATTCGTACGGGAAAATACCGCATCGGATGCAAGGTAACCACAGAGAACGGGATCATCTTTTACCGGGTAAAGAGCCGGGAAGAAATTTACCGGGTCTTTCCTTGAGTCATAAAAAGAACCGCACTTTCCATTCAGGGTGAAATCAACCGGGGCAGGGGAGAGATCCCCTGCTCCATTTTTTTAAAGATCTTTTTGGGGACCCCAAATATTCAGATATAGTACACATGCAGATTTTTCAAACGCGCTCTCACTGATAATCTCCCTGTCCTATCACGAGAAAAACGATACGGAGAGGTGGGTGATGGCTCCTGAAAAAAAGCTTAATCCAGATCCAGCAGGTCCCGTATGAGGGCGACAATTGCCAGCCTCTGCTGTTCACTGATTGCGCCGATCCGGTGCTGGAACCGGTCCCGGTCCAAAGCAACGATCTGGAATACAAGTGCGATACTCTCATCATCAAGGCCGTTGTGGGGTGTCGGTGTAATGGTAAGCGTGTGGGAGAATCTGGCAGTACTGAGCGTTGTCGTACATGGTACAGCAATGGTCAGGCCATTTGCATCTCCTACGATAATCGCGGGGCGGATTCCCCTCTGCTCATGCCCTTTTGCATCTGAGAGATCCACAAGCCAGATATCGCCGTTCTTCATCCATCACTTCTCCAGTGATTTTAAGGATGCACGCTGCCAGATGCCGGTCTCCTTTTTCAGCTCTTCGAGGTCCCCGGGAGTGGGCCGGAACAGGAACTCCTTTGCTTTTGATATTCCGAGAGCGATCTGGGCCTCCGAATAGAAGGGTTTCAACCTCTTGACCTGCCTTAACGCTTCGAGCGGATCGCAGTTCTGCCGTAGTGCGTAATACCCATACGTTGCTCCGACTTCGAGAGGAACGGGCTTTAACCCGAAGATCCTGCCGAGCTCTCCAGCGGTCTCCCTCTCCGCAGAGCTGAGCCGGGATTCCGTGGTTAAATGCTCGAAATCTCCCTGAAATTCAAACAGATCCTGAGTCAGATCCGGAGAATATGGTCCCCGGACATAAATGCTGCAGGGATATCCAAGATTGATGCCCCTGAGTTCAAGAAGACAGACGACTTTTTGTGCAACCAGCCGGTCATCGAACCGTGAGACAGCGAATTCAAAGCCAAGTTCCTTGAAGAAGGCAATTACTTTTTTGTGTTTTTCCATATTCATGCTCCGCAGTGGAGGAACCTGCACAGCCAGGCTTTTGTTCTTTTCCATTCATCCTGTCCTTCGGGCGTGATGATATAGAGTTCGAGTTCTTTACCTTCCGAGGTGATCTTCTCTGAAGTGAGGTAGCCCATGTCTTTTAAGACATTGAGGTTTGCGAATAATACTCCATCATTGATGTCAAGCGCCGCTTTGAGTTCGCGATACGTAGCCCCGTCAAGCCCGAGAGCGGCAAGGCTTGCAAGCAGTTTGAATCGAACGAGGGAGAATACTTTTGAATTGAGCGCTTCGGATTCGTTTAAGATGGAGAGGATGTCATTCTGCATTTTTGGTTCTCTCCTTTTCACAATGATTGGTTACCCGGGTTATTTACTTTACTATTTACTTAAAGTTTAAAGTAAATGAAAGAAGGGGTCGGGGCAGGGGAGAATGTTGAAGGTCATCAGACCTGAAACATGAGAAGAGTTCATCAGTACTCTTCGAACTATCCCCCCCCCTCCTTTTTTTTGGATGAGTCCTTACCGGGAACTCTTCTTCCTGCGGGGCTGCGATTGTTTTAAAAGATACTTCAAGCAGGTCAGTACGAAATAACCCCAAGGCCAGGGACCTTCTCAAAATGCCGGTCACGGGCGATGACCATCGAATCGTGTGCGAGGGCAAAGGCCGCGATCACCTCATCAAAATCTCCGATCCGGACCCCCTGCCGCGCAAGCGTGGCAGAAAGGTACCCAAAGGCATGATACACCGCATCGGTAAACGGCAGCTCCTCCCAGAGGTTTAAAAAAATGAGAGCCTCTTTGATATTTTCCTCAACACAAACCGAATTATACGCCCCGTAATAGAGTTCAAGGATTGAAACGGGAGTCATCGATGGAGAGATGCCCCTGTCCTCAATATCCTTAAGGCATGCCATGGCACACGGATCATGACGGATCAGGTCGATGATAAATGAGGTATCAGCGACCGGCATCAGAAACTGACCTTTCGCAAAGAGCGGGATCGCATCTCTTTTGAAGCACGTTCAATCGAATCAGCAAGATCCGGGTTTGCCCCGATCTCTTCCAGTACTTCGGAGAGTCTCTTTCGTTTTGGATAATGCTCGATAATCACATCCGAAAAGCTCATCTTGTCCCCCCTCTTGAGACTTTTGAGCCGGTCATAGGCCTCATCCGTGATGCTGATCGTCCGGGTCGACATGATTATGTCTGTGTATGTATGTGTATATAATTCCGATCCCGATATGCTCCGGATGGGACCCGCCGGGCCCTGCAGGATCCGGCCGCTTTTTAAAAACCACCCCCATTTATCAGGTCCATTACTCCCAGATGGAGATGAAGTGAGCATGGAAACTGTAACGATCGCCCAAATCCAGAGCGAGGGATATATGGCCCTTGTTGATGCACTCGGACAAAGATGATGCAATCCGGTTTATCCGGAGTTACGATACAGGGCCCTTTGTTATCCGGGCGACCGGACGACAATCACCGGCCGTGTTGCGTTCATGGCCACGTCCTGCACCGTGCTCCCGACAAGGAAATCGTGAAGGCAGCCTTTCCCGAATGAGCTGATGCAGATGACCGACACATCCTCCTCTTCGGCAACCCTGACAATCACTCCGGCAGGGTCGCCGGTCTTCACAATCGCCCTGCACCGGATGCCCTGTGATGCAAGGCTGTCGCGGGCTGCGCCGATCCGGGCCTCCGCCTCCTTTTTTGCCTCTTTTGTCCCGCCGGTTGCCTTGCCCCCCGGTACGACATGGAGGAGGATGACCTCTCCTGCCCCCGCGACCCTGCCGGCAAGGGCTGTTGCATGTCCGGAGAACCGTGAAAAATCTGTCGGGCAGAGGACCCGTGAAAAGAGCCTTGGACAGAACTTTTCATAAGTCCGGCCGGTCAGGGTCTCGGTGATCTTGTGGCGCATGAACAGGACGTTTATACCGCCGGTGCGGCACAGGAGCGTCGACGGGATACTGCCAAGGAGCACCCCTGCCTTCACGCCCTTTACGTGAGCGCTGACAACGACAAGGCCGGCACCCCGCTTCTGTGCCGTTGCCAGTATCCCGTCTGCAATATCGGGCGATACCGTTGTCTCCAGCGACACCCTGATGCCCGGGTTGAGTGTTTTAAGGTAGTGCTGCGCCTCCGCAAGGGTCTTTTCAGCTGCCTGTTTTGCCAGAGTATCGGCGAGATCCGCCCCCATCGGGTAACCGGTCTCTCTGACAACGTGGAGCAGGATGACTTCCCGCACCTGCGGTATACCGGCGATACAATCGAGCATAATCTCTGCACGCTCTGAAAAATCTGTCGGGAAAAGCACCTTCTCAAACATACTTCACCCCGGCAGCAGCACCATCCGGCCTTGCAACAGGTACCATGAAATGCCAACCCCGCTTTCAAACAATACATACGGTTTTCGATATTTAAGGATATCTGGGTGGGGTTTTTTGGTGCGGCACCGGGATAAAAAAAAATTCATTGTTACACTTGTAAAAAATCCCCGCGCCCCGGCTCCGCTCCCACCGGCACGAAAAAATCCTGCCGGTCGTGCGGGACCGGCCCCACTGCCCTCAATATATGATAAAACAAATTTTTTTTAGTCTTCCTCCCTCTCCACGTGCTCCGGCCAGATGTAATCATCAACCGCCGGGTCCTGCAGGTCCTCATACATGTCCCGGAGATCACGGCCGGGATCCTGGTCCGGGTTTTCTGGATCCCACCCGTCATCGTACCTGCCACGCCCTGCATGCTCCTGCCAGTCACGGCCGCCACGGCGCGCCGCACGGCCTTTTCCCGCTCCCCGCATCACCACGCACCTCACCGGCTGTTTATTGTAAAAACAAAAATCAATGATTTTTTTAGGATTAAAAGTTTTTTAATAAGCAGCGGATCGATCCGGGCGCTCACCCTGGAGGCGCGGCCCGCTCCCCCAGCGCCAAAAGAAGCAGTGCCTGTGTGACGATCATGTTCTCAACCTCGATGAGACTGACGCTCTCGTTTGGCCCGTGGATCGCAGACCGTTCATGGTCCTCGCAGCCCCAGAGGACGAACTCTGCGCCCGGGACTGCACGCGACAGCACGTTTAACAGCGGGATCGTACCCCCGCCGCCGATCTCCTGGACCGGCCTGCGGTAGACCGCCTCCAGCACCTTTTTTGCAGCTTCATAGCCTCGCCCGCCGGTCGGGCAGATGAAACCTGATGATGTCCAGATGTCGCCGACCTCCACCTGCACGTGCCACGGGGCAACCGCCCGGAGATGGCCTGTGAGGAGCCGGACCTCCCGCTGCGGGTCAGATCCCGGCGCAATGCGCATGCTGATACGGGCACGGGCCTGCGGGATGAGGATATTTGCAGCATCCCTGACCGAAGGGGCATCGATCCCGATCACCGTGACCGACGGCTTCTGCCAGACTCTGGAGCTGATAGAGCCCGTACCGATCGTGTCAACACCGTCGGCCATGCCGGACAGCTTCCGGTACAGGTCTTCAGGGAATTCAGTTGCGGCCCCGGGATACAAAAAAAGATCGGGAATGGCAACATCGCCGCGTTCATCATGAAGGGTGGCAAGCATCCTGATGAGGGCGACCAGTGCGTCCGGGGCCGGGCCGCCGAACACGCCCGAATGGACCGCGTGACCAAGAGTCCTGACGGTGACGACACAGGAAACATCGCCCCGCAGGGTCGTGCTCAGGACCGGTTTTCCGGCTTCCAGCTTGCCCATATCAGTTATGACGAACAGGTCGCACCGGAACAGTTCCGGGTTCGCCCCGACAAACGCGCCAAGGTGACTCCCTGTCTCCTCCTCGCCCTCGATAATCACTTTTATCCCGACAGGGGGCCTTCCTCCAAGCGCCCTTAATGTCCCGGCGATGGTAATAATCCCCGACTTGTTGTCAGCGGCCCCCCGCCCGTAGAGGCGCCCGTCCCTGATCACCGGTGCCCACGGGCCGGTCTCCCAGCCGTCCTCCTCCCGTGCCGGCTGGACATCGTAATGGGAGTACAGGAGCACCACGGGTGCCCCCGGCGGGGCAGCGATCTCGCCGTACACGGCAGGGTACCCTCCGGGAATCTCGAGCAGGCGGGCGTCCGCCAGTCCATAGCGTCTTAAAAGGTCCACGGTCGCTGCAGCCATCCGGTGCACCGGTTCCGGGGGATAACCCGGGAACGCCACCGATGGTATAGCGACAAGGTCCCTGAAATCTTCGATGATGCCGGGCATGAACGCCCGGACGTTCCTGAACATCTCGCCGATGGCTCCGGGATCCGGGACAGTGGGCTCCATCTCTTCTCCGGATATATATCCGCCCGGGCAGATGAACACTACCGTTTGTGTCCCGCACCCCGTGGACCGGGCAACGTTGTGCACCCCGGCCTTTCCGGGAAACAAGCCCTCCGCACCGGTACGCTTCCCGTGCCAGGTGTTTACAGCCGGGAAATAAAAGTGCCGGTTTTTTTTTAAAAAAAATGCACCGTCACAAAACACAAAAACAGTATGCAATCGTACAAGGCAGGTCTTGTTGCCGGACTGCCGCGGACGGGAAAAAATCTTATTTTTACATATCTCCGAATGGAAAAGTTAATAGACCGGAGATATCCCGTGCCGGACTACCGGGAGACGACGAATAGACCGGGCCGGATCAGATAATTGTTTATTTTGCGATCGCAGAAAAGCTATCAAAGTGCGTATATACTAACAATCTGAACCCTTGTACAGTGAACACTCCTGTCGTGGCAGTCCGGAGTGCATCACGATTGAGGCTGTCAGTGCATGCCTGCAGAACCGGTTAAGTCAATGATGAAAAAGCAGGTACGGCCTGCAATCCTGGTCTTTATACTGCTCACGGTCCTCGTGGGCATCCTCTACCCCCTGGTCATCACCGGTATCGCGCAGATTGCATTTCCGGCACAGGCAAACGGCAACCTCATCGTTCATGACGGGAAGGTTGCCGGTTCGGCATTGATCGGGCAGCCATTCACATCCCCTAAGTACTTCTGGGGCCGCCCGTCTGCTACAACCCCGGTACCTTATAATGCAATGGGCTCATCCGGATCGAACCTCGGGCCCACAAACCCGGCGCTTGCGGATATGGTGAAAGCCCGTGCCGATGCTCTCCGTCAGGCCGATCCGGCAAATACCCAACCGATCCCGGTCGACCTCGTCACCGCATCGGGAAGCGGGCTTGACCCCGATATATCAGTGGCAGCGGCATACTACCAGGTACCCCGCGTCGCCCGGGAGCGCAACCTGAGCGGACAGGACGTAACGGCGCTTGTCAGCCGGTATGCCGAACCCCGCCAGTTCTGGATCTTCGGCGAGCCCCATGTCAATGTCCTTTCGCTCAACCTTGCCCTCGATGACCTGGCCGCGTCCCCGGTCTCCTCCCCGGCCGGGGATACCCCCCTCCCGCAGCCGTCCGACGGTCGTCTTGCAGACTGGGCAGTGCTGGTGCTCTTCTTTGGCATCTTTGTCGTGACCGTCGTCCCACTGGGAAGGTTCATGTGGCGGGTGTTTACCGGGAAGAAGAACCTTCTCTCCCCGCTGATCGATCCCATCGAACGCTGGTTCCTCACGACGGCAGGGCCGGGAGCAGGCGACGAGATGGACTGGAAGATGTTCTCGGTCGCAATGATGGTCTTTTCCGCCATCTGTATCGTGTCTGTATTCCTGCTCCTGGAAGTGCAGCAGTTCCTTTGGCTCAATCCCGCCGGAGCCGGCCCTCTCCCGTGGGACCTCTCGCTCAACACCGCGGTCAGCTTTGCCACCAATACCAACTGGCAGGCGTACGTACCTGAGACCACGGTCAGTTACCTGACGCAGATGCTCGGGCTTGCCGTGCAGAACTTCGTCTCTGCGGCAGTGGGAATGGCAGTCCTTGTCGGCCTCATTTTCGGGCTCTCGCGGAAGTCTGCATCAACGATCGGGAACTTCTGGGTGCTGCTCATCAGGAGCGTCATGATCCTCCTTCCCCTCAGCATAATCATCGCGCTCATCCTCGTCTCGCAGGGGAGCGTCCAGGCGTTCTCCGGCCCCGTCACCGTGCCGCTCCTCGATCCGGTGAAGGATGCCACCGGCGCACTCGTCACGACCCAGACAATCCCGCTCGGGCCCGCTGCGTCGCAGGTAGCGATCAAGATGCTCGGCACCAACGGCGGCGGGTTCTTTTCTGCAAACTCAGCCCACCCGTTCGAGAACCCTTCGCCGTTTTCCAATTTTGTTGAAGTCGTGGCGATCCTCCTGGTCCCTTCAGCGCTCTGCTACACGTTCGGGAAGATGGTCGGGGCGGGACGCAAGGGCATCAGTATCCTTCTTGCCATGACACTCATGTTCATCCCGCTTCTCGGGTTTGCCATCTGGGCGGAACAGGGCGGGAACCCTGCTTTGAGCGGGATGGGGATCGATCAAGGCACGACCGGTATCCAGCCGGGCGGCAACATGGAGGGCAAGGAAGTGCGGTTCGGGGTCATGCCGTCGGCGCTCTTTGCGGTCACAACTACCGTGACGTCCTGCGGGGCGGTAAACTCGATGCACGACTCCTTCACCCCGCTTGGGGGCCTTGTGCCCCTGTTTGGCATGATGCTGGGGGAAGTCGTGTATGGTGGCGTCGGATCCGGCCTGTACGGGATGCTTGTCTTTGTCATCATCGCCATGTTCATCGCCGGCCTCATGGTCGGTCGTACCCCCGAATACCTTGGCAAGAAGATCGAGCCGCACGAGATGAAACTTGCCACCATTATCATCCTCATCCCCATCTTTCTCATTCTCATCGGTATGGCGGCAGCGGTTTCGACCGATGCAGGAAGGTCTGCCGTCCTCAATTCGGGCCCCCACGGGTTTTCCGAGATCATGTACGCGTTTACTTCCCCGTCAGAGAACAACGGGAGCGCCTTTGCAGGCCTGTCTGCGAACAACCTGTTCTATAATATTGCAACTGCCGCCTGCATGTTTATCGGACGGTATGCAGTCGCCATCCTGACACTTGCATTAGCCGGGTCATTTGCTGCAAAGAAGATTGTCCCTGTAAGCGGGGGCACGCTGCGCGAATTCCGCCCGCTCTTCATCATATGGCTTATCTTCGTCGTGCTCATCATCGGGGCGCTCAGTTTCTTCCCGGTACTTGCACTTGGTCCAGTCGTCGAACATCTCATCCGGGTGGCAGGGGGTGTGGCCCATGTCTGACTTCAAACCGGTCCGGGACCCCCACTCCGTCCTGCCGGCCCTCTATCGCAGGGCGGTTATCGACGCGGTATATAAACTAAACCCGCGGTTCATGATCCGCAACCCTGTCATGTTTACTGTCGAGGTCGGAAGCGTGCTCACGACCCTCCTTTTCCTCCAGTCCCTCTCCGGGACCGGTGAGGAGCCGGCAGGGTTCATCGGGGCGATCGCCGCGTGGCTCTGGTTCACGGTGCTCTTTGCCAACTTCGCCGAGGCCCTCGCAGAAGGGAGGGGCAAGGCGCAGGCGGAATCATTACGGAAGATGCGGCAGGACACGCTTGCAAAGAAGCTGTATCCCGGGTACAGGATCGTGAAAGGGAGAGAGCCGGCAGAGCCTGATTATACAATTGTCTCGTCCTCAACGCTGCACAAGACAGATCTCTTCTATGTCAGGGCCGGCGACACCATCCCGGTTGACGGCGAGGTTGTGGAAGGCGTCGCGTCAGTCAACGAGAGCGCGATCACCGGCGAGAGTGCACCGGTCATCCGCGAATCCGGAGGGGACCGGAGTGCAGTTACCGGCGGCACGGTGATCCTCTCCGACTGGCTGATCATCCAGGCAAGCGCAAACCCCGGCGAAGGGTTCCTCGACCACATGATCTGCCTGATTGAAGGCGCAAAGCGGCAGAAGACCCCAAACGAGATCGCGCTCAACATCCTTCTCATCGGGCTGACCTCGGTCTTTATTGTCATATGCGCAACGCTGTACACTTTCTCGCGGTACAGCGTGGAGGCCGCGGGGGCAGGTGTCCCGGTCACGGTCACCGTGCTCGTCGCGCTGTTTGTCTGCCTCGCCCCGACAACGATTGGCGGGCTGCTCTCCGCCATCGGGATCGCCGGCATGGACCGGCTCATCCGCCGGAACGTTATCACTACGTCCGGGAAAGCCATCGAGGCTGCCGGGGACGTTGACGTCCTGCTGCTGGACAAGACGGGCACCATTACGCTCGGGAACCGGCAGGCGGTAGAGCTGATCCCGGTCGACGGGACGGGGATCATGGATCTCGCGGAGACGGCGCAGCTGGCATCCTTCTCGGACGAGACACCGGAAGGGCGCAGTATCGTTGTGCTGATGAAGGAGAAGTACGGGTTGCGGGGCAGGAGCGTCGGGGTATCAGGGTGTGCACCTGAGATGAAGTTCATCCCGTTCTCAAGCCATACGCGGATGAGCGGCGTCGACTTTGGGGACATGCATATCAGGAAAGGGGCAGCAGACGCGGTGTTTGCTCACATCCAGAGATGCGGGCAGTCATCCGTATCGGAGGAACTGAAACATGCAGTCGACGTCATCGCGCAGGCGGGAGGGACGCCGCTCGTCGTGACCAGGAACGGTAAGGCGCTCGGGGTCATCTACTTAAAAGACATCGTCAAGGGCGGGATCAAGGAACGTTTCTCCCAGCTGCGCAGGATGGGGATCAAGACCGTGATGATTACAGGAGACAACCGGCTCACCGCCGCGACGATCGCCGCCGAAGCCGGGGTGGACGATTTCCTTGCGGAAGCAACTCCCGAGAGCAAGCTCCGGCTGATCCGCGAATACCAGGCCGGGGGCCGGATGGTTGCCATGACCGGTGACGGGACAAACGATGCCCCGGCGCTTGCTCAGGCCGATGTTGCTGTTGCCATGAACACCGGTACCCAGCCGGCCCGGGAGGCAGCGAATATGGTCGACCTTGACTCTAATCCCACGAAACTGATCGAGATCGTGGAGATCGGAAAGCAGCTCCTGATGACACGGGGGGCCCTGACCACGTTCTCGATCGCAAACGACATGGCAAAGTACTTCGCCATCATCCCCGTTGCCTTCATGTCAACGTACCCGGCACTCGTGGCGCTCAATATCATGGGCCTCCGGCACGGGATCCTCGCTGCCGTGATCTTCAACGCGCTGATTATAGTCGCTTTAATCCCGCTGGCGCTCCACGGTGTCGCCTACCGCCCCATGACGGCAGAAGAGGCTTTGCGGAAAAACATCGTCATCTATGGCATCGGCGGGCTTATCGCCCCGTTCATCGGAATAAAGGTTATCGATATGCTGCTCTTACTCATGGGTGTGTAGATTGTATGGTCGTCCCTGATCAGCGCCCCGATCCGGATGTCCTCCTTGCCCGCGTGCAGGGCGAGGAGCGGCATAAACGGCGGGGGAAGCTGAAGATATTCCTTGGCTACGTCGCGGGTGTAGGCAAAACATACGGCATGCTGCAGGCGGCGCACCTCCGCAAACAGGAGGGAATCGACGTGAAGCTGGGGTATGTCGAGACCCACGGCAGGCCGGAGACGGAAGAGTTGCTCGAAGGCCTGGATGCGATCCCGCAAAAGATGGTGGAATACCGTAACGTTCAGCTTGCCGAGATGGATATTGATGCAATCCTCTCTGCCAGACCGCAGCTCGTTCTTGTGGATGAACTTGCCCACACCAACGCGCCGGGGTCACGCCACCTGAAGCGGTACCAGGACGTCGAAGAGATCCTTGATGCAGGGATCGACGTCTATACAACGCTCAACATCCAGCACCTTGAGAGCCTTAATGACGTTGTGGCGCAGATCACCGGTGTCACCGTCAAAGAGACCATCCCGGACCGGGTGATTGACGAAGCGTCCGAGATCGAACTGGTCGACCTCCCGCCGCAGGAACTCCTCCAGAGGTTAAAGGAGGGGAAGGTATATGTCCCCGAACTCGCCGCGCAGGCCATCGAGAAATTCTTCAACGAGGGGAACCTGTATGCCCTCCGGGAACTCACGCTCCGCCGGGCTGCCGAACGGATCGACGAACAGATGCTCGCCTACATGGAGATCCGTGCGATCTCCGGGCCATGGGCGGCAAAGGAGAACATCCTTGTCTGCATCGGCCCGAGCCCGCTCTCGGAACGGCTTGTGAGGGTTGCACGGCGGCAGGCGGACCGCATGAACGCCCGCTGGACAGCGATCTATGTCGAGACGCCGTCACACCGCGGGCTCAGGAACGAGGCAAAGGAGCAGGCCTGGCGGTCCCTCCAGCTGGCAGAAAAACTGGGTGCAAAAACGGTTACGGTCTTCGGGCTTAATGTTGCTGACACGACGATCGGGTATGCCCGGAAACATAATATAACGCGGATCATCATCGGGAAAACCCTGCGTCCGCGGTGGCAGGAATTTGTGTTCGGCTCTGTTGTCGACCAGCTGATCCATAACAGCGGCAAAATTGATGTCCATGTCATCAGCAGCAGTGATACCCCTCCAAAGAAAATTGTTGAACTGGAGACCCTCCTTCCTGCAACGCCCCCGCACGGGTTCATCAACAGTTTCGCGCTCATCGCCATTGTAACGGTCATCGGGTGGCTGGTAAAATCGATCATATCCCCGGCGAACCTGATGATGCTGTATGTCCTTGCCGTCGTTGTTGCCGCTTACCGGTGGGGAATGCGCCCGGCAATTTTTACTGCGGTGATCGGGATACTGGCCTTTGACTTTGTTTTCATTCCCCCGTTTTTCACGTTCAGGGTGAGCGATATCGAGTATTTCATCACCTTAACCGGAATGATCAGCGTTGGTGCACTGGTCAGCCTCCTCGTTGCACGGGTGCGCGAACATGCACTTGCTGCTCAGGCCCGCGAGAACGAGACAAGTACATTATACGCACTTTCCCAGGACCTCGCAACTGCAGTGGATACCGGCTCAATCATCGCCGTGGTTGGAAAGCACATCAGCGAGATCTTCGGGTGGGAGAGCACATTTCTTCTCCCGGATGAGACCGGAACCGTTGTCCACCCTGCAGGTTTCGGGATCAGTCTTGAGGCTGATGATATTGCGGTGGCGACCTGGGCATACAAACACGGAACGGTCGCGGGCTATGATACCGACACGCTGCACGGGTCACGGCTCAGGTACATCCCGGTCCAGACATCGCAGGGGACCCTTGGGATCATGGGAGTGAAGCCCGCTGAAGTGGATGGGATCATCACGCCCGAACAGGCACGTATCCTAACGGCATTTGCCAACCAGGCGGCACTAGCGCTTGAACGGGTGAAACTGTCAGGGACTGCCGTACACCACATACCATGATTGCCGTGTGCGGTTTTTTTCCGGTTCATCGCTAAAAAGCAGGAATAGCAAAAAAGAAACCGTGTATACTGGAGCCGGGAAATACCATCCCGGTCCCTTTTTGTTCTCTTTGGCTGTGTACGCACACCGCAATTCAGGGGAGGTCATGCACCCTGAGCAGCGAAGATGTCCATTTTCGGTTTGTCCAGAGGGCGCACCCGCCATCCGTTTCCGTCAGCATTGCGTGGTTCTCCCGTATCCGTCGAAGGAAATCCGACTGCAGGGCTTCTTTTAAGGAGACTTTGGTAAGGTCTGCGTCAGAGAACGGGGCGGCAGGACACGGTTCAAGGCTGCCTGCGGCACTGACATGGACAAACCCTCTTCCCGCCGACAGGCAGCCCCCGAACTTCTCCTCGTCACCGGGAAACCCGATGAAGACCGCAGGCAGCCGGGTATTGAATGCATTGAGGCATTTGGCGAGGTTTTCCCGCTGGGCGCCGGTAAGTACAAGACCTTCTGTCCCGGGTTGGATCGGGACATATTCGACAAATGTAAAGATCCTGCACCCGGAATCGATCATCATCCGGACAAATTTCTCATCGGTCACCAGTGCATGGTTGGACCGGGTCACGGTCACCGAGCACCCGAAAAAAATATGGTGTTCCTCAAGCATCGCGGACGCACGCATCAGCTTGCGGTATACTCCCTCCCCGCGACGGTTATCGGTCTCCTTCTCAAAGCCTTCAAAGCTGAGCACAGGGATGATATTCTTTCGTTCTGCAAGGGCGGCTGTTGTCTTCTCATCAATAAGGAGGCCATTGGAAAATACTGCAAAAATGATTTTGGGGAATTTTTGTGCCAGCGCAAGGATCTCATCCTTCCTGACCAGCGGTTCGCCCCCGGCAAAGACGACAAACGAAACCCCGAGGTCTCCGGCCTGTCCGATGACAGATGCGAGCTGGTCAGGGCTCATCTCAGGTGCCGGCTCCTGGTGCCGGCCTCTCATATAACAGCCTTTACAGGAAAGGTTGCACCGTCTGGTAATGCTCACGATCATGGCTGCAGGGACACAGATGCCCTGCCGGTCGAACCGGCAGCGACGGGCAGCTGCTTCTTTTTGTGAGATTATGGTTCTTGCGGCAAAAAAGAGAAGCGAGGGATCGGCCATTACAATCTTTGCTGCCTGTCTGAGGGTGGCGGTTATCCCGTCATCAAGGACACGGCGGTAATCGTGGCTATCTCTCTTTTTTTCCGGCTGGCTCTTCATGGAGCGGGACGATGGTGACCCTGCTGCAGATCTTAACGGTGCAGCTACGGTCTTATCCGGGATTCCCGCGGACGTTTTCATACTCTTCTCCCCCTCAAATGAGCCTCTCATTAAAATTATTCGTGGACCCGGACCAGGTCGTCGACCGCGTCCAGCCAGACACCTTTTGCCTCTGCCGGGTCCATGCCGAGCATCACGTCAAACATCAGGCCGTTGACGAGCGCATCGCAGGCAACAGCGAGGACTCGTGAATTGACGGACGGGTGGATGAGCCCTTTTTCTTTCTGTGCTTCAATGAACTGCCCGATTACGGCGAGGTCGCCGTTCCGGTCCTCAAGGAGAATCGCGCGGAGGGCCTCGTTGTGCACTGCGACTGCCATGACATCATGGTACATCTCCATGGATTTGTTGATATACGCAAGCAGGGAATCAAAGAGCAGGGAAGCACCCTCCATCATCTCCTGCCCCTCAAACGACCGCTCGAGGATCCCGGCGAGTTCCTGCCGCTGGAATTCAGCGACCGCCGCAAAAAGGTCGGCCTTGCTCTTATAGTACTGGTAGATCGAGGCCTTGGTCACCCCGAGCCGTGCTGCAATATCATCCATCTTCGTGGCGGAAAACCCCTTCTCCATGAAAAGTGCTGAAGCTTGTGCAACGATCTTCTTTTCAATTTCTTCCCGGTACCCGGGATACATTTTTGGCATAGTTCCCTCCTGAACATTATTGTTACTTGAAGTTATTAAAATTACCCAGAGTAAGTTTAATAACCCTTGGTTACTAACATAGTGAGAACAGACCTAAAAACGAGGAGACAATGGTCAATACACAGAAGTTCAGACAGACCCGGCTCGGGGCGTTTGCGACATGGTTTGTGATTGCCGCGTGCTTCATCATCCTGCTGGCCGGCATCCCTGCCGCCCGGGCAGAGGGCGACCAGCCGACCGTGTACATCGAGAGCTACACGGTCACCCCGCAGGTGCTTGCACCCGGTGATCATGGCACGGTTGCGGTTGTCATCAAAAACACTGCCGGCAGTGCGACACTCACGGAACTGACCGGCCAGAGCACCGGCGGAGGGACCGCATCCACGCGGGTCGTCGATATCCCAACCCAGATCGACGCGATCAGCCTCGAAGGGAACGGGATTTCGGTGCTCTCCGAAACGTACCGCCGGTTCGGCTCAATCGGCCCCGGCCAGTCGGCAACCGTCACCTTTGCCATACAGGCGCCAAACAAGGAGGGCATCTATTTCCCCGAAGTGTGGGTGGATATCAATGGCGGCAAGAGCGTCCGGTACCCGGTGCCGGTCAACGTGAATTCAAGGAACCAGGTGATGCGGGCGCCCACGATCGTCGTCGGGAAATCCCTGCCTGACAATATCAACCCGGGCGAAAGTTTCCCGGTTGTGCTCGACCTGAATAATGCCGGAACACTGCGGGCAGGCCAGGTCCTCCTCTCGGTCAACACGAGCTCAAGCTCCATCGGTGTCATGGGTTCCAGCACGATTGTAGTCGGGGACCTCGAAGGCGGGGCATCAAAGACGGTCACCATTGACTTTATAACCGACAAGAAGGCCCCAATAGGCTTGCAGAATATCCTCCTCACCTTCGACTACCAGCTCCCGGACGGGACCACAAAGCGCCAGGCCGAAGCGATCGAAGTATTCTTCAAGGGCAGGGCCGAGCTGGGTTTTGTCTCGGTCGATACCAGCCCCCCGCGGCTGGCCGAGAACACCCCGTTTGACCTGACGATCCGGATCGAGAACACCGGTACCGGCGAGGCAAAGCAGGTCTCGGCAACCATCGACCTGCCGGCTGAAGGTACAAAAGAGGCCTTCATCGGGAAGATCAAGCCGGGGAACGACGCACCGGCCATATTCCTCCTTGAAGGGCTCAAAGGCGGCAACTACCCGTATACCCTGGCCATCACCTACACGGATGACATGGGTGTCCACACGCTCACACGGCAGATGAACATGCGGGTGCCACCGGCTGATAATTCCGGCACCGTCATCTTCGGGCTGGTCATTCTCGTCATCCTCGGGGTTGTCGGGTACCGGTACTGGTACCTGCCCCGGACCAACGGCAACGGCAAATTCCCATGGGACAAAAAGAACTGAAAGTCGCGTTCCTGCTGGCGCTGCGCTCGCTCCAGCGGGGAAGCCGCTCAAGCACGATCTTAACCGTCCTGATCATCGGGATGTGCTTCACCAACATGATCTTCCTCCCCTCCATGTTCAGCGGGATCGGGCAGGGCATCACAAAACAGCTGGTGGACTATGAGACCTCAAACGTCCTCGTCAGCCCCAAATCGGGCGAGCAGTACATCAACGACCTTGATGCTACGCTCGACCTGATCAACGGCATGCCGGGTGTGCAGCGGGCATCCCCCCAGTTCTCGAAGGGGGCGACCTTCAAGTACCGGCAGCGGGTCCTCGGCGTTTCCGTGCGTGCCATCTCTCCCATGGACGAGAAGGAAGTATCCCCGGTATACACGAAGATGGTTGCCGGCAGTTACCTCGGGGAAGGAGATACCGGCGAGATCATTATAGGGAAACCGATGGCCGGTGATGCCACCGTCCGGCAGGAAGACGAATTCCAGCCGTCGCTGGGCGGGGTCCGGGTCGGGGACTCGGTGACGGTCGAGTATGGCAACGGGTATACGAAAGAATACCGGGTCAAAGGGATCTACTACACCGGCTGGAGCCCGGTTGACAACGCCGCGTTTGTGTCCTGGACTGACATGGAACAGGTGGAAGGAAAGGCGCTGGACAGGGCAGATTACATCACCGTGAGAGCGAAACCCGGCTATACCGAGCAGTTCATAAAAAACGAGCTCCTTGCGTATGGCGTTGGCGTGAACGGCAAGGTCCAGACCATGACGGACCTGCTCAGTAAAAGCGTGGGCAAGGTACTCCAGAGTTTCGCCATCATCAACATGGTGTCCTTGATTGTCAGTGTCATCATTACTACGGTCGTGCTCTTCATCGTCATAACCATCAAGACCCTCAACAGCCGCAAGCAGATCGGGATCTTAAAAGCTATCGGCGTGGACAAGGAGGTCATCATGCACAACTACGGCTTCCAGGTGATGATCCTCGGCGTCCTTGGCATCATCCTTGGGATCATCATCACGCTCGCGCTCGCAGCATACATGTCGGTACACCCCATCGTGACTCCCGAATGGTCTGCCTACCTCTATATCACCCCGTGGGACATCCTGATCAATTCCGTGATCCTGTTCTGTGCAGCAGTCGTTGCAGGGTATGTCCCCGCTTACCAGGTCTCCCGCGAGGAGATCCAGTCTGCCATGAGGGCCTGATATGATCGAGATTACCGACCTGCGGAGGATCTACCACATGGGAAATGTGGAGGTAAAAGCCCTTGATGGCGTGACACTCAACATCGAGAAAGGAGAGTTCCTCGGCATCATGGGAGCAAGCGGGAGCGGCAAGACAACGCTGCTCCACATGGTGGGGCTCCTGGACCTCCCCACATCCGGCCGGATCAAGATTGACGGGCTGGATGTCCTGCGCCTGACCGATTACGAGAAGACCATGTTCCGTCTCTACAAGCTCGGCTATGTCTTCCAGGACTATGCACTGGTCCCAGACCTTACCGTGATGGAGAATGTTTCCCTGCCGGCGATGCTCCGGAAAGACCGGAGCGAAGAGCAGGTGAAAAAGGACAGTTACGGGATCCTGCAGAGGATCGGCCTGTGCGACCGGCGGGACCACCTGCCCCGGGAACTCTCCGGCGGCCAGCAGCAGCGCGTCTCGATCGCCCGTGCGATGGTGAACAAGCCCGACATCCTCTTTGCCGACGAGCCGTGCGCCAACCTTGACTCGGAGAACTCGAAAATGGTGCTCGAACTCTTCCACGAGATCAACGAGGAGATGCAGCAGACCATCATCATGGTATCCCACGAGGACTGGCACAAGGACTATTTCCACCGGATCGTCCGGCTCAAGGACGGAAAGATCACGAGCGACGGGACGAACGGGACAAAGGGCGGGTGACTCCGGGAGAGAGTGTCCAAAATGAAATATAAGATATTGTCAAAAATATTTTTTTTAGTTAAGGACTCGCAGTCAACTGTGGATTATTTAAAAAAAAAAATTATGAAAAAAGGGAAACCGGGGATTTCCTAGTATCCGCCCATGCCTCCGGGCGGAGTCGGGGCCTCTTTTGCCTTTGAAGACGCGATGACATCGTCGATCCGCAGGATCATGACCGCTGCATCGGCGGCACTCGAGATCGCCTGCGTCTTTACCCGGAGCGGTTCGACAACCCCGGCTTTGAGCATATCGGCCGGTTTACCCGCAGTGACGTCAAGGCCGTAGGTCGCGTGGCCTTTCTCGTGGGCAGACCTTAGCGCGACGATCATGTCGATCGGGTCAAGCCCGGAGTTTTCCGCAAGCGTCCGGGGGATGACTTCAAAGGCTGACGCAAACCTTTCAATGGCGAGCTGCCTGCGGCCTCCCTGTGTTACGGCGTACTCCCTCAGCCGCATCGAGAGCTCGATCTCGGGCGCCCCGCCCCCGGCAACCATCCT